>NZ_JBITDA010000008.1:0-295397 GCF_044453765.1 Streptomyces sp. NPDC051636
CCGAAACAGCGTCCACAACTCGTCCGGCACCAACCGCTCCACCAGATCCGTCATGCACGGCTCAACGAGCGATCACACCATCAGAAACGACGTCTTAGCCGTTGGGCCTCTTTGGGCTCCCGTTCGATGCGAGTGTCGGAAGGGTCGGCCGTTGCCAGTGCGGTCCGAAGCACTTCCACCGCTACGTCTTCGGGGAGCACGCCGAGATGCAGTAACTGGGCACCGAGTTGGGACAGAGTGTCACGGGACGTCACCAGCACTCGGTGGAGGGGATGTCCCGGCAGCAGGGGCCGTACCTGCGAGGCATGGGAGGCGTTGTCCGCGACGATCAACAAGGCTCCCTGCTCGTCGCCCAGTTCGGCCAGTACGGAGCGGTAAAGGCCTGCCCGTGCGTCAGCACTTGTGGGAACGTGGTCGGGTGCGACTCCCAGAGCCGTGAGCAACTGCTCCAGCGCCTGTTCTGATGCGACCGGGACATCGTCATATCCGTGGAGATCGAGAAAGATCACTCCGGCTGGAAACAGACCGGCCTGCCGCGCCGCGTGAGCAGCTCGCAGGGCGAGAGCCGTCTTCCCGACTCCGCCGAGCCCCGCAACGGCCGATATGAGCACGGGGCCCTGGAACGAGGCAGCCGGGTCGAGTACGTCAAGCAGGGTGCGTAACTCGCCGTGACGACCGACGAAACCCCGCACCTGGGCGGGGAGGGACTGCAACGCGCGGGACGCGGCCGGAGCGTGATAGTGGTGCTCAATCTTCTTGCCCACCACCTCTCCGCGAAAGTGACCTGAACGAAAGTCGAGCAGATCCGTCCCGATGGTGGTGACGCCTTCACGTTTTACGCGGTCGCCGGCCTCGTCGCCGTCCGAAGTCGCATTCCCACTGTCCCGCATGATTCCATCATGGAGCCGAAAGCTTCCCCGGCCCACACTCTGCGCCGAAGTAAGCGCCCCCATGGAGTTCTGGCCCGGAGTTGGGGTCTGTACGGTCAACGGTGGTCTTCGAGCGGGAAGTAACACCTGATGACAGACGTGACCGTCCCGGCCGAGGCGGTGGAGGAAGTACACCCCGCGGAGCTGGAGCCGGATGCCCCGGGCGCCCGGTTGACCGGTCAGCTGGTGGATCGGGCCCTGGCCGACAGTGGCCACCGGGATCGGCCCGGTGGCCATCGACGTCCCTCACGACCGTGAGGGCGGCGTCGAGTCGCAGACCGTCAAGAAGCGGCAGCGCCGGCGGCTTGGCGTGGACGAGAGGGTACAGACACCAGGCGCACGGGAGCAGCTGTCATTGGTGTGGCCCGGGGCGCTCGCGGCGGCTGGTGGTCAGCCGTGGTAGGTGATGTAGCCGTTGCCGTCCGCGTCGTCGTGGGACGCGGTGTAGGAGTGCGTGTCGGCGTGGGCTCCGGAGGGCTTGTACAGGTAGATGGTGTCCTTGTCGTTGTTCCAGATGAAGTTGCAGTTCTGGCGGTAGACGACGTTGTTGGCGTCGGAGTCGGTGCCGCGGCCGCCGCGCAGCTTCACGTAGTCCCCGGGCTGCAGGTAGTGGTTGGCGGGGAAGGTGAAGCGGTTGCCGACGGCGTCCTTGACGACGTAGCCCTTGAGGTTGACGGTCGTGCTGCGCGAGTAGTTCTTGATCGTCAGGTACTCGTCCTTGGTGTTGCCGCCCGTGCACCGGTTGGAGTCCGTGCCAGGGGCGTTGTACTGCACGCCCTTGATCTTCAGGGCGGAGGTGTACTCGGTGGCGTGCGCCGGCGCGGCGGCGAGCACGGCGGTTATGGCGGCGGTGGCGGCGGTGGCGGCGGCTGCCAGGGTGGAGCGCGTGCGCATGAGGAATTCCCCCCTCGGTGGTGCGGATAGAGCGCTTGGAGCCTACACAGACAGCGGCCGTAAGGTGACGGCAGTGTGCGGGAAAGGTGAAGATTGGAGGTAGTGGGTCCCGATGGCACTCGGACCCGTAAGCAGCGTCAGTTGGTTTTCGCGGATATGTCCTGAATTGCCGGCAGGGTGTGGTCGGTGCTCGAGTGCGGCGCGGTGGGCGACCGGAGGCCTCGCGCGCGGTACGACGCCCCCGGCCCGGAAGACCGCTCCCTGCGCTCCCTGAACTGGAATGGACGGCGATCACCAACAACACCGCCACGACGTCGGTCCGGCCGGTCACGGACGCAGCGATGAGTTTCCCGGGTCGGAGAGTCTCACCACCGTTGTCGACAACCCAGGAGGAACCCGTGGCTCAGCTCCTCAGAGTCCAGACTTTCAACGTCTCGAGTGACGGAATCGGCGCCGGTGAGGACCAAAGCCTCGAGAGTCCGTTCGGCCACGCCCATCCCGAGAGGCTGTTCGCCTGGGCCGGTGCCACGGCAAGCTGGCCCATGCGCACCGACCCCGGGGGGAGCCGGGGCCTCGACGACTACTTCACGCGGGACCACGCACGCAACATCGGCGCCGAGATCACGGGCCGCAACAAGTTCGGGTCCCAGCGCGGGCCCTGGCACGACCATGAGTGGCGGGGCTGATGGGGCCACGAGCCCCCGGTTCCGCACCCCGTGCCGAACCGGGGGCCTGGCAGAAGCTCTCCGCCGGTGCCGGAGCCAAGGGGCACCGCCTCTACGACTGGGCCCCGGCCGATATCACCGACGACCAGCCGGCCACCGCCACCTGCTCGTCCGCCGCAACCGGCGCACCGGTGAAGTCGCCTTCCACCGCTGCTCCTACTCGTGATGCCGCAGGAGCGCCCCGGCCTGTACGGCCCCGGATCCCAGCCCGGACACCAGGCATCAGGGAGCAAGTAACCGGTCAATAGGTTCCGGGATTCGCTGCTCTGCCGTTTCCCGGCGCCGAGGCGCCCTTTGGGTTGTCCGGGTGAATGCCCTGAGAGGCGACGAGGGGCGGGTGTGCGACAGGAGCGGTCGCCGGAGAAGCTCTTGGTGAACTGGACGCTGGTGGAAGGCGACTGGAAGCTCGTGGCCCACAAGACCGGGGCGACGAGCCACATTCCGGTCAGCGAGTGCCGGTGCGCTTTTCGAGGCGGGTGCCGTGGCGAAAGGTGATCGACATCAGGTCGCTGGGAGCGTCCAGCTCCAGTCGGTGCCAGCGACCGCGGGGGACGATCACGGCGGTGCCCGCCTGCAACCGCACCATGTCCTCTCCGCCGCCGGGCCTGGTGGGACGGAAGTAGAGGCGGACGCCGCCGGTCAGACAGCACACCGCCTCCTCGGCCTCCGGGTGCATCTCCCAGTGGTCGGCGTGAACGTCGGCGTCGTTCTCCACGTGGAACGTCGCGATCTGCCAGGCACCGGAGTCGCTGCTCGTCATCCGCCGTTCGGCGACTCGGACGTCGCCGTCCGGGTGGATGTGCAGCGCCGAGGCGAACAGGTCGATGGGGGTCGTCGTCATGTTGGCGTTCCTTCCAGTCGGTTCTCTGCGGGGGCGGCGGGTCGCGGGTCAGGTGTTTCCGCCCGTGGGCGGGGCAGCACGCCGATCGCCACGGCCGCCGCGAGCACGAAGAGAGCGGCGGCGACGGCCAGGCCCAGGGCGTAGCCGTCGTTGAGCGCTGCGGGGTCGGTGGCCGTGCCGGTGCGGTGTGCGGCCATGGTGGCCAGGACGGACAGGCCGATGCAGCCGCCGAGTTGGCGGGAGCTGTTCATGAGGCCGGAGGCCATGCCGGCCTCGCGGGGGGCGACGCCGGTGGTCGCGGCGGCGACGATCGGGGCTATGACCAGTCCGACGCCGACACCGGTGATGATGCAGGGGCCGAGTACGTCGGTGAGGAAGCCGCCGTGGGGACTGATGAAGGCGAACCAGGCCAGGCCCGCGGCGGCCAGCAGGGCGCCGGGCACGAGGGACGCACGGGGGGTGCGTGCCGCAGTGACACGCGTCGCGACGAGGGCGCCCACGACCAGGCTCGCGGAGAAGGGCAGGAACGCGGCGCCGGTCGCTGCGGCCCCCATGCCCAGAACCTGCTGCATGTACAGGGACACGAAGTAGAACGCCGCGAACTGCCCGGCCGTGGAAAAGAACACCAGCACGTTGGCGCCGGCGACCCAGCGGCTGCGCAGCAGGCCGAGGCGCAACAGCGGTGCGGGAGCCCTGGATTCGGCGAAGACGAAGGCGGCCAGGAGTGTGGCCGCGGAGACGAGCATCGCCAACGGGGCCGGTGATCCCCACCCTTGGGCGTCGGTGCGGACGACACCGAGCACCAGCAACCCGACTCCACCGGTCGCCAGGACGGCACCGAGCACGTCCAGCCTCTCGCGCCGGGCGGGGTGCGCCTCGGCAGGCACGCCTGCGACAACCAGCGCGAGAGCCACCGCCACGATGGGCAGATTGATCAGCATCACCCAGCGCCAACCCGCGTACTCGGTCAGCAGCCCGCCCGCCAGCACGCCCAGCGCTCCACCCGTGGCGTTCACCCCGCTCCACACCCCGAGCGCGCGCACGCGCTGCGGCCCCTCGGTGAACGTGGTGGTGAGCATCGCCAGCGCGGCCGGCGCGGCCGCGGCGGCCCCCAGGCCCTGACCGGCGCGGGCGGCGATCAGTTGCCAGGGCGCCTGGGCCAGCCCGCCCGCCAGCGAGCACAGCCCGAATACGGCCAGGCCCAGCACGAACAGCCGACGCCGGCCGTACAGGTCGCATGCGCGGCCTCCCAGCAGCAGCAATCCGCCGAGCGTGAGCGCGTATGCGTGCACGACCCACGACAGTCCGAGCGGCGTGAACCCCAGCGCGGTTCGGATCGCGGGCAGTGCGACGTTGACCACCGACAAGTCCAGGGCGACGGCGAACTGTGCGACGGCCACCGCCCCCAGCACCACTCCGGGGCGCCTTCGTAAGTTTCTATACATGTAAGAAAAGTAGCCGCAGAGGATCGCCGTTGTCGAGGCCTGGGGGATGATGGGGGGCATGCCGCAACCGTCTCCACCGCGTAAAAATCTCGGCCGACCTCCCCGTATCTCCCGTGAGCAGGTCATCGGGACGGCCCGCCGGATCGTGACCGCGGAAGGCGTGGACCGGCTGACCATGCGGAGGCTGGCCACAGAGATCGGCAGTACGCCGATGGCGCTCTACCACCACGTCCGCAACAAGGAAGAACTGCTCGTCCTGCTGCTGGACGACTACGCCGCGCGGACGCTGCACCGACCGGAACTGCCCGTCCAGCCTCGGGAGCGGATCGTCGTCGCCGCCGCCGCGATCCACGAGGCGCTCGCCGCCTGCCCCTGGATCGTGGAGGTGCTGACCGCCGACGACCTGATGTCCGCATCAGCCCTGTGGTTCGTCGAGCAGATCGTCGATGGCCTGGTGGAATGCGGCCTGCCTCCCGAGCGGGCCGTACACGGGTACCGCGCGATCTGGTACTACACCGCCGGAGAGATCGTGGTGCGGACGACAGCGGCCCGGCGGCGCGCAGACGATGACCGTGCGACCTACCGGGAGCGAGTCTTCGCCGATCTCGACGCGAGCGAGCTACCCCGCTTGGCACAGGTCGCGGACCACTGGGCGCCGCTGACCGCCGAGGACACCTACCTGGATGGGCTCCGAGCCCTGGTGGACGGCCTCGTCAGTGTCGGCAACCCGCCTCGAACATCAACGTCGTAGAGCGGTACTTCCGTTTGGCTGTTGGTATGTGCCGACCTGGGTTTTCTCCCGCACCACCCCGCGCCCCCTGCCCGCCGGCACTGCGGGCGGGGGTACGTCGGCGAGGGCGAGTGTCTGGTCGGGATGACCAGGCCGCTGCCCAGGCCGGCGAGCAGGAGGGGGGCCGAGGACGTACAGCCGGACGTCGCCGCCCGGGAGGTGGCTGACCACGGCGGCGGCGGCCCCGAGTCCGAGCGCCACGGCGACGATCCCGGCAACCACCATGGGCCGGCCGAAGCGGGGCAGGGCCCGCCCGCCCAGGGTGGAGGTGAGCGCGGAGCCGAGAGCGAACGGCAGGCCGGTAGCGCCGCCCTCCAGGGCCGAGTAACCCGTGGCCCTGCTGCAGACAGAGCGTCAGGACCAGCAGCGGACCGGTGTAGCCGGCGAAGTACACGGATCCGACGGCGCTTCCGGTGCCGAAGGAGCGGGCGCGCAGCAGGGCGAGGCCGACCAGCGGATCGCGTCCCGCGCGCGCAGGTGGGGTATTTCCACGTGATGGCCTCCCACGCTCAAAGAGACACGCGCTGGGCGTGCCGGCTCCGGAGGTGACGGGCGCTACGGCCGTAGTGACTGAACCCGTCGCTGACACTTCGCCCCGGCTGCCTGCCCGAACGCACAGGTATGGCGGCCCGGACGCCGGGTAATGGGGCCGATGTACAACCCCCGTGACTGGAAAGCGGGAAGACCTAGATGCTCATGGCACACCCCGCCGTCCTGCGGAACCTGATTGAGCAGTACGACGCACTGCGCATCCTGCACGCCGAAGACGGCAGCCCGGAGGTCCGTCAGCGCATGGACGACATCGCATACACGCTGTGTGTGGCTACCGGCACCCGCGACATCGACGCCGCCCTCATCGCCGCCCGACACCAACTGCCCGGCGCCCGCCCGCACGACGACTCCCTCATCCCAACCTGAGCCCGAGGCGGCGGTCCTGTCGTAACGAGTGGCGACGCCACGGAAGCCCGGGAGCACTGAGCCGAAGGTGAAGGTCACGAAGGGACGGGCGGGATGGACGGTGCGGAGGGGCCGGGGACCGGGGCCCGCTCGCTTCGTTCTGCGCGTCGCCCGGGGTCGCCGCGCCACGCCGCAGTCAGCGCGGCGACGACAGGCGGGGAATGTCGGCGGGGGAGAGGCCAGGCCGGACGCGGTGCCGGCGTGCGGGACGGCGCCACCGGCCGGAGGCGCCGCGGGCGACGTCGACGCCGGACCTGTCAGTCTCCCCCTTTGGGGGCGCGCATGTTCACCGCGTCGATCGCGCACGGCGACCAGTCCGGTTCCCCGCGCGAGCCGAGCTCGTCCAGGACCGGGCGGTGCGGTTGAGCCGGCCGAAGACGGGGGAGTTGCTGCCAGTTGCAGCCGTCGTGGCCACGAAGATGATCGCCGACAGGACTTCCCGGTCACCGTGCGGCGCCGCCCGGCACCTTGAGGCCGCGACGGCGCCTCCGGTACCACCGACTGGAAGAGCGTCTGGAGGAAGAGACCGGCTGCGACCGCTCAGGGACCACAGAACAGAAGGAAGCGCCCGGCACTCGCCAGATGCACACCGGCGAAGCGGAGCGGCCGGCCGCCTGGCCGGTCAGCTGCTCAAAGACTGGCCGGTCAGCTGCTCAAAGAAAGGGTGGCCGCTTCCAGTCGTCAACGCGCTGTCGTGCGATCACCGAGTCGATCTTCATCGGCATGCTGGAGCACCTCACCAGGGGGAGTCTGTCCGTGCTGGTCAGGCATCGCGGCCGGCCTTGAGGAAGGCCGCGGTGTCGACGACGCGGCGGGCCTGAAAGCGGGCTGCCTGCAGGGCCACCTCACCGGGCGGGCCGTCGGCGGCCACGTAGGAGGTGCCGTAGGGGTTGCCCGACTGGAACTGGACGGGGTCGGTGTAGCCGGGGGGCACGATGATGCCGCCCCAGTGGTAGAACGTGTTCGCCAGCGCCAGCAGGGTGGATTCCTGCCCGCCGTGGGCGGTGTTGGAGGCGGTGAAGGCCGAGTACACCTTGTCCGCGAGCTTGCCCTGGAACCACAGGGGGCCGGTGGTGTCGATGAATGCCCTGAGCTGGCTGGCGGGGTTGCCGAAACGGGTGGGGGTGCCGAAGAGCACCGCGTCGGCCCACTCCAGGTCGTCGTGGCCGGCCTCGGCGATGCCGGCGGTGTCCTGCAGGTGCCGGGCCCACTCCGGCCTGGCGCTGACCGCCTCCGGCGGGGCCGTTTCGGCGACCTTGCGCAGTCGGACGTCGGCGCCGGCCTTCTCGGCTCCCTCGACGGCGGCTTGCGCCAGGGCATGTATGGTCCCGGTGGAGCTGTAGTAGATGATCGCGACGTTCACGGACATGATCGGTTCCTTCCTGTGCGGGTCTGATCAGTACGACGAGAGAGCGCCGCGAGATGTGAGGCGAGGTGCCGTCCTCACAGTTCGATGCGCCGGCTCGTCGCAAGTCGTAAGGGGGTGACGCAGAGCGTCCTGGGGAGCGCTCGCAGCCCTGCGAACTCAGCCGGCTCGCGGGCCGATGACCGACGCGTTCGCGCAGGTGGTTGACGCGTGGCTGCGGACGGACTCGTCGGCGACGCGCTGGTCTACATGCCCTGTGCCGCCTCGAAGCTGGCCTGCACGGTGCGGCCGCCGCGCACCCGGGCGTGCGCGGTGAGCCTGGTGCCGTGGGCGGTGGCGGCCTCGCATGATGGAAAGACCCAGTACCTGGTGACCGTCGTCGGCCGTGCGGTGCAGGTGCTGGAAAGGTTCGAAGAGTTCGTCGACCTTTTCCGGCGGGACGACCGGGCCCGTGTTGGCGATGCGCGGCAGGACCGTGCCGTGGCTGCGCCCGGTGCTGATCTCCACGTTGCCCCGGGGCACGTTGTAGTGCAAGGCGTTGTCGCACAGGTTGGCCACCAGCCGGTCGACCGACGCCGGGTCGATTTCCACATCCTCACGGCCGCGAACCTCCAGCGTTCGCGCCACACCGACGCCAGTCGAACGGCTCGCCGCGGTCGCGTACGTGGGCGCGGCCGGCCAGGGTCAGCAGCGACTCCGGCAGCCGGGTGCGCTGGTCGTTGATGGCCAGCAGCCGTTCGAAGTTGGCGCGGAACCACGTCACGTCCGCAGCCGGGTCGATGAGTAGCTCCTCGAGCAGCGCGTGCTCGACCTGGTCGAACATTGCTCGTCAACGGACACGGCCCACGCTGTGGCCCGCGGCCACCGCACGATCTTCAGGAGTCCACACCACCCGGTGATCACGCGATGGCCGTACCCATGCCAGCCCTGCTCCCGCGTCGCTTCGGGTGCGACGCGACGCTGTTCCCTATGCGGTGCCGGGACCGTCGAGGAAGCGAAGCAGCACGGCGGCCTCCGCGCGGAGCTGCGCGGCCCGGTCAGCGTGCGCGGGCGCGGTCAACTGCGCTGCAACCTCCAGTCGCTCGGCGGCCTCGGCGCGCACGACATCCACCACACTGCGCTCGCTCAGCTCACGCCGCGCTGCTTCGGTGGCGCCGACACCAACGGGCGACTGCTCAAGGGCCAAGCCGCGGAGCTCAGCTTCGTCCACGGGCACCGCCTCGGCGTTGTCCAGCGCAGCAAGTGTTGCGCGCAGGGCGCTCACCGCGGCCCTGTCACGGGCGCGCATCGCTTCCCGCAGTGCTTGACGCATACGAAGACGTAAAGACATGCCGGTGACCTTATGGCGGCGTCCCTGAACCGACAACGCGATATACGTGCAGCACTGATGGCGATTCCTGAAAATGGCTCTGCCCGAAGGTGATGCTGGGACCAGCGGGTCGAGCGTGTAGAAGACGGCGTTGAACGGCGGTGCCTTTCCCGCTTTATGGCACTCTCGGCTTATCGCAGATCCAGGCTGCCTGTGATGCGGGCACCGGTGAGGCGGAGTGCCGGGCGGTCACCCTGGGCGGGCTGGGCGCCGGCGCCCGGCAACAGCGCCTCGATGACGTCCGCCCGTACCGCGTATCCAGCCGATGACGTGCCGTCGCGGACATCGACGGCAGTGCCCCCGCGAGAAGGAGTTCCACAACTGACGCTCAGCGGCACGGAGTTCATCGCCGGCGACCGGCTCGCGCGGGGCGGCGTCCTCAATGGCGGCGAGGTCCTCGGTGGACAGTGCGACGTCGGGAGCCGGGTGTGGCCGCTGCCAGGGTGGGTTTTCCTGGGCAGCGACCGTCATCCTGGCGTCGGGCCCCGGGACGGTGTCGAGTCACCCGCTCTCGCAGGCACGCGGGACGGCGGTGATGGCGTCGGCGTGCGGGTGTCCGGCCCGGTCGAACCGGCCCGGTCGAACCGGTCCGAGTGGCAGGGGCAAGGGCAGGGACGCCGGCGGCTTCCGGTTGACGGGCCGGTGCCCGAGCGGCTGTGGTTCACCCGGCCTGCTCGTGGTCGGTGAAGAAGTCCACGAGGCTGTGCGGTGCGTTGTCGCCGAGGCAGAGCTCGTGGACGCGGACGGCTTCGGTGGCGGCCGCGGCGCTGCGGGGGAACAGCGCCTGCTCGTATTCGGTGAGCGCGGCCTCGACGTCATCGGGGTGCGCGGCGATGGCCTTGCCGAGTTCGGCGCCGTCGTACATGGCCAGGTTGGCGCCTTCGCCGGACGGGATCATGAGGTGGGCGGCGTCGCCGAGCAGGGTCACTCCCGGCACCCGATCCCACCGGTGCCCGATCGGCAGCGCGTTGAGGGTGCGCAGGACCGGTGCGGTCTCACCGTCGGTGATCAGCGCGGTGAGCTCCGGTGCCCAGCCGTCGAACTCCTGCACGATCCGCGCGGTGGCCGCGGCTGCATCGGTGAAATCGATACCGGCGAACCAGTCCTGCGGCTTGGAGAGCGTCACGTAGGTGTGGAGGGTGCCGCCGCTCTCCCGGTGAGCCTGGATCCCCTTCCCCGGCGCGAGCGCGAACAGCGCCCCGCCGCCGACCGCTTTCGCGCTGGCCGGGTGCCGGGTGTCGCTGTCGAAGAGATAGGTCTCGATCAACGATGTGCCGACGTACTCGGGTATGGCGTCGGAAAGCAGCGGCCGGACCCGTGACCACGCGCCGTCCGCGCCGATCAGCAGGCTCGTGACGACGGTGGTGCCGTCGGCGAAGGTCACCTCGTGGCGGCTGTCACCGAGGGCGCGGACACGGCTGACCTTGTGGCCCCACCGGACGGTGCCGACGGGTAGTGAGTCGAGCAGGATCTGTCGCAACTCACCGCGCTGCACCTCTGGGCGTCCACCCGTGCCGTCGTCGGGTTCGTCAAGCAGGACGGTCCCGTCCCGGTCGAGGACCCGCGTCGCCTCGCGGCCCTCCAGGATGAGGCCGCGGAACTCGTCGATCAGGCCTGCCGCCTGGAGAGCCGGTTGGCCGTTGTGGTCGTGGATGTCGAGCATCCCGCCCTGCGTGCGCGCCGTCGGTGAGGGCTCCGCCTCGTAGATGGTCGCCGGGATGCCGTGGACGTGCAGGACCCGGGCCAGTGTGAGTCCGCCGAGGCCGGCGCCGATGATCGTGACGTCAGTGGTCATGGTGATTCCTTGCGTGTCGCCCGCCCACCGGATGGACACCCGGCAGGTCCCTCTGGAACGTTGTTCCAACGACAGCCTGGAACGGCGTTCCAGAGATGTCAAGCCGGAACGGGGTTCCAGGCGTGTGCCAGGATGTACGCATGGCCACCAGGACGCGTCGTCCAGAGAGACGAGGGGAACCGCTCTCCCGGGAGCGCATCGTCGAGGCCGCGATCGACCTTCTCGACACGGCGGGCGAAGGCGGACTCACATTCCGCGCACTGGCCGAGCGCCTCGCCACCGGGCCCGGTGCGATCTACTGGCATGTCACGGGCAAGGACGAACTCCTCAATGCCGCCACCGACGCCGTCGTCGCCGGCACCATGACCGCCGACACCGCCGGTACAACGCCGCAGGAGGCGATCCGTGCCCTCGCGCTCGGCGTGTTCGACGCGATCGACGCCCACCCGTGGATCGGCGCGCAACTCGCCCGCGCCCCGGCGCAGAAACCGCTGCTGCGGGTCTTCGAACACATCGGACGCCAGGTCCAAGCGCTCGGAGTACCCCACACCGCCCAGTTCACCGCCGCATCCGCGCTGCTGAACTACATCCTCGGAGTGGGCGGACAGAACGCAGCCAACGCCCGCGGACACCAGCCGGCGACAAGCCGGACCGAGTTCCTCAACACCGTTTCCGCCGCATGGGCAAACCTCGATCCGGACGAGTACGCGTTCACCCGAAACGTCGCAGACCAACTACGCGACCACGACGACCGAGCAGAGTTCCTCGCCGGCATCGACCTCATCCTCACCGGCATCACCGCTCACCAGTGGCCGACCGGCTGACCCCGACCGTCACAGCCGGTCCCCTGGCTGTCGCTGAGGTATGCGAACACGGCCACGCGGTCAGTGGTCAGCCTGACCCGGACCGATCGCCACCGAGTTGGGGTCCGGTCGGCTCAGAGCCCGATGGAGCCGTCGGCTCAGTCCGGCAGTCCCCACGGCTTCGCATCGCCGACGGCCGGCACGTCACGCGGATCCCGGTCCGGGCCGGTGCCGCGCGGGAGAACGACGGCCGATTCCACCCGGCCGAGCGGGATCCGAAGACGACCGCGCGCTGATTCCCGGTATCGCAGCCGCCGTCCACGCTCGTCCCGTACGTCGATGGCGCCGTCGATGCCGTGCTGCAGCACGAGCGGGGCGCCGGCCTGGCTGTGGACGCGCACCCATCGGGTCCGGCCGCCTGACCGGTTCGCGTCGAACCTTGGCTCCCATGCGTAGCCCGCCGGGCCCTCATTCCGGCGGCGGTGTGGTGATCCGCTTCTCGAACCAGTGGTGGGCGTACGGCTCGTCGTTGAAGGCGGGGATCTCCTGGAAGCCAGAGGAGTGGTACAGGCCGATCGCGGGGGTGAGCACCTTATTGGTGTCCAGGCGCAGTACATCGCGGCCATGCTGGGCGGCCCGCGTCTCCAACTCCGCCAGGAAACGGCGGCCGAGGCCGAGCCTGCGAGCGTGTGGCGCGACCCACATGCGTTTGATCTCCGCCGGGGCGCCGGGCGGCAGCTTCAGACCGGCGCAGCCGACGGGCTCGCCCTGCAGCCGCGCGACCATGAACAGGCCATGCGGCGGCCGGAGTTCGCCGGCGTCGGGCAGCAGGCTCCGCGCGGGGTCGAAGCCGGCCGCGAAACGCTCGTGCAGTTCAGGATGGCAGCTCGTCCACGAGGCCAGCCGGGCGCTGGACAGGCCGGCAGAAGGGGCTTCGTCCGGCTGGAGCCCTTCCGTTCCTGGGCAGCGGCCTCTATGGCCGGCGGGCCCCTCGACCAAAGCCGGAGCTCGGCGGAGTAGTCGGCCCGGACGTCACCCAGGCAGTCGGGCTCGGCGACAGTGCCGTCCAGCTCGCCCCGGCGGTGCCGGCTGGGCCGAGAACCGTCACACCGCGCCCGGCAGGTCGACGCCAGACGGGTGACCGCCCGCGCTGGGGGATATCCCCATTCCGATCCTGGGGTACGCCGGATCGCGCCCCGTTGGGGGCGAAACTAGCGTTCAGCCATGACTTCGACCCTGCGAAAGCACCTCGCCATGGCACTCGGTGCCGCTACGCTGCTCGCCGCCGAGGTGGCCACCGCCGTCGCCCAGCCCGCCGGTCCCTCCCCTGTGGAGCAGTTGCGCCAGGACACCGAGGCGATCCACGCCCTCGGTATCAGCGGTGTGCAGGCCCGCGTGATCGCGCCTGACGGTCGGCAGTCGGTCGCCACCAGCGGCACCGCAGACCTGAACACCGGCCGCCCGGTCCCTCCCGACGGCTACTTCCGCATGGCCAGCACGTCCAAGACGCTGGTCGCCACCGTGGTCCTCCAACTGGAGGCCGAGGGCAGGCTGTCCCTGGACGACACGGTCGACCACTGGCTGCCAGGAGCGGTGCAGGGCAAAGGCAACGACGGCAGCCGGATCACCGTCCGCCAACTGCTCGAACACACCAGTGGTATCCACGACGACCTGCCCGGATACACCACGCCGGAGGAGTACTACCAGCAGCGCCACGACGTCTACGGCCCCGAGCAGCTCGTTGCCCGCGCCATGGTCCACGCGCCGGACTTCCCGCCAGGCGAGGGCTGGGAGTACTCCAACACCGGCTACGTCCTGCTCGGCATGATCATCCAGACGGCCACCGGTCACCCCGCCCACCAGGAGATCGAAGACCGTATCCTGCGCCCGCTCGGCCTCGACCACACCCGGTGGGCCGGCACCTCGCCCACCCTGCCCCGGCCGCACGCCGAGGCCTACCAGCTCTTCGGCCCGGGTTCCGTGGTGGACGTCACCGACCAGATACCGGTGGACTACGAGAACCTTTCGTTCGTCACGACCACGCGGGACGAGAACGGCTTCCTCCGCGCGCTGCTCGCGGGCCGCCTGCTACCGAAGCGGCGGCTGGCCGAGATGAAGCAGACCGTCCCCGTGAGCGCGGAGGTCCAACAGCTGTGGCCCGGCGGCCGATACGGGCTCGGCCTGGTCGAACGCCCCCTGACCTGCGGAGGAACCTACTGGAGCCACGAGGGCGGGGACGGCGGCTACATCACCCTCAACGGCGTCACCGACGACGGCAGGCGAAGTGCCGTGGTCTCCATGTCCGAGGCACGCGGCGACACCCCGGAGCACATACTGGACCAGGAGAACGCGGCCAGCGCCCTGATCGACCACGCACTGTGCGCCGGCGGCCCCAGCACCCCCTGAGCGGAGGCGCCGTCGCGGTGGCCGGAGGGCGGTTGAGTGACCGTCACGAGCAATCAGTCGGCGACGGGCATCGACGACCAGTCCTACTTCGTCAAGACGCGCTCCACCCCGGCCCACTGGCTGTACAGCGAGCCCCACTGTGCGGCGCGCCAAAGGCCGTCCGCAGGGGGTCCGGGTCGGCGACGGCTCCGTGAGCGGTGCAACGCCCCAGCGCTCCCTCGGCAACACGGCTTTCGCGCCGATCGCCCCGCTCGCCTACGAGCCGACCCTTGCAGCCGGGTGCCCGCACCGTCAGCGCAAGCATGGGCACCCTCAGGGGCGCCCGCTTATGACGCTGCGCAGCAGGTCGACGATGGGCTGCACCGGGACGGTCGGGTCGAAGGCGCGCTGGACGCCGAGCCCGATGCCGAGGCTGAGCAGGGTCAGGGCGGCGGTGTCGGCGGGCAGGGTAAGGGTGATGCCGAGTTCGTCCGCCTGTGCCCGGATCAGGTCCGCGAGCGTGTCGGTGACGGTGCGCCGACGCTGGGCGAGCAGCTCGCACACCTGCTTGTCGCGGCGGTTGGCGGTGGCGAACTCGACTTCCAGCGAGGTCCACGAGCTGTCGCCGATGGTCTCGTCGGCCCAGCGGGCGAATCCCGCGATCCGGTCCTCGAAGCGGGGGGCTCCGCCCATCGCGGCGGCCAGCTGTGTCACCTGTTCCGCGGTGATGCGGTCGAGCACGGCCAGGCACAGCTCGTTCTTGGTGGCGAAGTTGGAGTACACCGCCCCCTTCGAGTAGCCCGCCGCCTCGGCGACACGCTCCATTGACGTCGCCGTGAAGCCGTCGCCCAGGAAGAGCGCGTACGCGGTGTCGAGGACGTGTTCGCGGGTGCGGGCCTGGCTCTCGGCCCGGGTCAGTCTTGCCACCCCGCGAGGATACCGCTAGCTTTCGGATTCCCTTGGAATTCAAATACTGGGAGAATCCATGGCCGGGTGTCAACGACGTGGGCTGGTCGTCGGGTGCGGCGGCACCCTCGGCTTCGCATGGGCGGTTGCGGCGCTGGCCGCGGTCGAGGAGCAGCTCGAATGGGATGCCCGCACGGCAGAGGTGCTGGTGGGGACGTCGGCCGGGGCGGAGGTCGTGTCCGCGCTCGGGTCCGGCCGGTCGGTCTCCGACCTGCTCGCGGCACTGCAGGGCCGGTCCGACGCGGACCCGCTGCTTCTGCGGCACGTCGGAGCGCACCCGGGCGCCCTGCCACCGGTCCCGTGGCCAGGACTGCCGGGCGCCGGGCTGACGGCGGCGGCAGCCCGGGGCCGTGTCCCGCTCGGGTCGGGGCTGCTCGGCCTCCTGCCGCGCGGCCGTGGGGATGCGGGGTGGCTGCGGGCCTTCGGCACCGCACTGGCGGACGGCCACACGTGGCTCGCCTCGTCACGTACGTGGTTGGCGGCGACCGAGACGCGCTCCGGCAGACGGGTCGCGTTCGGTTCGCCCGACGCCCCGGTCGCCGACATCGGCAGCGCGATAGCCGCGTCGTGGGCGATCCCGGGCTGGTTCCCTCCCGTACGGATCGACGGGCGCGCCTACCTCGACGGCGGGGTGCTGTCGCCGACGTCGGCCGACCTCGTTGCCCCGCTCGGCCTGGACGAGGTGGTGATCGTCGCCCCGATGGCGACGTCCGGGGGCGTGCCCGCCACCGGGCTGAGCCGCCTCGAACGCGTCGCCAGGCGCTGGATGACCCGGACCCTCGACGCGGAGGAACACCTGCTTCGGGCAGCGGGGACCCGCGTCGTCCGGATCGAGCCCGGCGCCGAGGAACTGGCCGTCATGGGCTTCAACTTCATGGACGTCGCCCGCCGCCCGGCCACCCTCGACGTCTCCCTGCGTACCGCGCCCGACCGTGTCAAGCGAGCCATCGACAGGAGCACCACGGCATGAGCGCCCATTTCGAGGTCGTCGTCATCGGTGCGGGCATCTCCGGGGTCGGCGCGGGGGTCCGGTTGCGCGAAGCCGGGATCCGGGACTTCCTGATCATCGAGGCCGCCGACGACTTCGGCGGCACGTGGCGGGCCAACACCTATCCGGGCTGCCAGTGCGATGTGCCGTCCCGGCTCTACAGCTATTCGTTCGCGCCGAACCCGGACTGGACGAGGGTGTACGCGCATCAGCCGGAGATCCTCGCCTACGTGAAAGGGGTCGCCGACCGGCACCGGCTGCGCGAGCACACCCGGTTCGGCGTGCGCATGACCGAGGCGCGCTGGCAGCCCGACGCGGCACGGTGGCGGATCAGCACCAATGCCGGCGAGTTCACCGCCCGGTTCCTGATCGCCGGTGCCGGGCCGTGGAACGAGCCTCTCATCCCCGATATCCCGGGCCTTGCGGAGTTTCCCGGCGAGGTGTTCCACTCCGCGCGCTGGGACCACGACTACGACCTGCGCGGCAAGCGGGTCGCGGTACTCGGCACCGGGGCATCGGCCGTGCAGTTCGTCCCGGCCATCGCCCCGCAGGTCGACCGTCTCCACGTGTTCCAGCGCACTGCCCAGTGGGTGCTGCCCAAGCCGGACCATCGCATACCGAAGGCCGAGCGGTGGGTGATGCGGCACGTGCCCGGCGCCCGGGCCGCGGTGGCCGCGGTGGAGTACCGGGCCATGGAGATGCTGGGCCGCGGATTCCGCCGGCCCCAACTGCTGCGCGGCGTACAGGCCGTGGCATGCGCACACCTGCGCGCCACCGTCCGGAACCGTGAACTGCGCCGCAAGCTGACCCCCGACTACACCATCGGCTGCAAGCGCATCCTGTTCTCCAACCACTACTACCCGGCCCTGACCCGCCCGAATGTGGACGTGCACGCCTGCGCCGTCCGCACGGTCGACGGCACCACCGTGCTCGGCGCCGACGGCAGCAGCGCCGAAGTGGACGCGATCATCCTGGGCACGGGCTTTCACATCCTCGACATGCCCCTGTCGAACCTCATCCACGACGGCGCCGGACGTTCCCTCGCCGACCACTGGCAGGGCTCCCCCGAGGCGTACCTCGGCACCGTCACCGCCCGGTTCCCCAACGCGTTTCTGCTTCTCGGTCCCGGGCTGGGCACCGGACACAGCTCCGCGTTCACCATCCTCGAAGCCCAGCTCGATCTCGCCTTCGGCGCGATCCGCTCAGCACGCGCCGAGGGGTGGGCGTCGGTCGAGGTACGCCGAGACGTGCAGACCGCCTACAACACCGAACTGCAGGCCGCCCTCGCGGGCACCGTCTACAACACCGGCGGATGCCGGAGCTACTACCTCGACGCCAATGGCCGCAACAGCTTCAGCTGGCCCTGGTCCACCAGTCGGCTCCGCACACAGGTGGCACGCTTCGACGCCCGCGACTTCACCGTCGTCCACCCCACCGACCGGCAGGAGCTCATCCCATGAGATTCCCCGCCATCGACATGCGGGGCGCCGACATCGCCGTCACCGGCGCCGCACGCGGCTCGGACTCGCGCCACCGCGAAGGCGTACGTCCCCCAGGGGCCCACGTCACGCTCGGAGACCTCGACGGCGACCTGGCCCGGCAGGCCGCCTACAGCAGAGACGATCTCGTGATCTCGACCCCGCCGGACCAAGAACGCGAACCCTCCAACTGGGGACGAAGCGTGTGGTGCGGTGCGCATCCCAGCCGGCCGGTCACGTTGAGCGGCTTTCAGGGCACGATACCCTCTCGCATGCGGCGCGCTGTCGCAGCAGGACGCACCGACCGCATAGGGATGTGAGACAGGGTTGCGACCAGAAAGGTTCTGGCCCCATGGCTGAGCGTGCTGTCGCGCGCCGGATCGGCGCTGCCGTCATGTCCCTGGCCGCGCTCGGAACGGCGGCGGGGCCGGTGTGGGCACAGCCCCGGGCGGCGTCGGAGGATCGGACCGTCATCCGTGCCGAGGTTGCCACGGCGCCCGTCAAGGGCAGCGCCCGGAGGGAGACCGGCGGACCGCTGCTCACCGGTCACCGGAGCCGGCCGTCGCGACCGCCCGGGACCACCACCCGCGTGTTGCCCACCACCGCGGTCCACGGCGTCGACCTGGCGCACCCTGGCACGGCACTTCCTGTCGGTGTGTCCCAGTCGTCGCCGTCGGCCGACTACGCCCCCGTCACCGAAACGGTCAAGGGCAGGGTGGGGGACACCGTCGTGGTCCGGCTCGGTGTGACGCACCTGGGCCCCGGTTCCCCCGACGGCGGGGCCCCCGGATCCTTCGCGGTGGTGCCGCCACCCGGGACCACGGTCACGTCCATTCCCTGGGAAGGGGACGACGACGATCGGAGATACTCCTGCCAGCCGCCGCAGGACAAGGACAACTACTTCTTCCTGTGCGACCTTTCGGAGCTGGGTGCTCCATGGCCCGGGTCCCCGATCACCATCGGTTTCCACGTCCGCATCGACAAGCGGATCCCCGGCGCCAAGGGCTCCATCACCGTGTACAGTCCGAACGACCCTGTGCCCGGCAACGACCGTGACGCGATCCCTGTCGAGGCCGCACCCGCGCCGCTCTGGCGGTGGCAGCTCTGGCACTGGCACCATTGGGCGCTGGCGGCGGGGGCGTTGGCCCTTTTGGCCGCGGCGGGCGGATGGTTCGTCAGGAGGCGGAGGGCTCCGTGAGCGCGGCGGTGTCCGGGCGCGAGCGCGAGGTCGACCAGCGTCCGCACCGGTCCTTCCGGGCACAGCAGCGCGTCGCACAACTCCAGCAGCGCGTCGCCCCGCACAGCCAGGCACCCGTACAGCTCCGTTCGCGAGCGTGGTACTTCCGCGAACGCATCCCCCTGGGAACCTTGACGCACCACACCCACGACTACGACCTTCGCGCTGTTCCCATGTCTCTGTGGCGGAGCACAGGACCAGACGAAGGCCGCCGCCCTCACGTCAGCTGAACTGCGAAAACATACCGGGTGGGTGCAGGAAGAGCTCACCAGCACGATGACGGACGCAGCGGGTGCCCGAGCGACCGTGACCGCCGCCTACGAAGAGGCAGCCCTCAGTGTGGAGGTCTGCGACACGGGCGGCACTCCGAGCGCAGGCGCGGGCAGAGGCTGCGGACTTGACTCAGATGAGTGCGGGTTGTGGTCCGGGCTGCTGCGCTGGCGCGGCCTTCGGATCCCACAGCTTGGTGGTCCGCACGTAGTAGTGGACCACTGAGGCCGGCGCCAGAATGAGAAGTGGTCCAAACACCCACGGATGCGTGGCCATCTCCATCGGCAGATAGCGATATGACACCAGGAGCGCGGCGAAGACCGCTGTCCCGTAGGTGACCAGCTGGAATCCTGACCGGTCCCAGCCACGTTGGAGCGAGCGCAGCGCTGCCTCGACGGTGAGCGCGAAGATCACGCCGGCAACCAGATCCACGCCGTAGTGGTAGCCGAATCCCAGTGTTGCGCCGAGCGTAGCAACCAGCCAGAACGCGCCTGCGAATCGCAGAAGCCGCGGCCCTCTGCGGGAGTGAATGAAAATCGCGGTGGCCCACGCTGTGTGCAGGCTGGGCATGCAGTTGCGTGGGGTGATCTCGTCGAATGCCATCGGGTGCGGGGTATTGATCGGCGGCGGCGAGTCCGGCCACATGTTGGCCACGGCCCAGTGCCCGCCGTCGGCGCCGTAGGCGAAGATCGGTCCGACCACCGGGAAGATCATGTAGATGCCCGGCCCGAGGAGGCCGATGACGAGAAAGGTGCGCACCAGATGATGGCCTGGGAAGCGGCGCTCGACGGCCACGTTACGCAGCTGGTACAGCGCGACGACGACCGCGGCCACCGCAAGCTGAATGTAGACGTAGTCGAGAACATGGGCGCCGATCGGGCCGGTGGCCGTGACAAACCGGCCTACCAGCCATGACGGGTTGCCCAGCGCATGATCGGCGGTTGCCACGTACTGGTCCAGCACCGCGGGGCGGGTTCTCGATGTGATGAGTAGCCAGGTATCGCCGGCCTTGCGGCCGGCCACCAGCAGCAGGCCCAGCCCGACGCCTTTCAGTAGCAGGACGCGTTCCGCACCTGTGCGGCGCGTGACAGCGATGACCGCAAAGCCCAAAATCACCCACAACGCGCCGTTGCCGAAGGGGTGGCCTTCGGTGATCTCGGCGTCGACCGCCCACCGCACCAGCAAGAAGGCGACGTCGATGCCGATCGCGGCACCAGCCGCGATGAACCGTTGGCGCCAGGTGAGAACCACCATCATCAACGCCATACTGGCGTACAGCAGGAAACCCGATTTTGGAGGGAACACAACCTCTCGCGCCTGGTTGGTGATCGGCCCTGGCAGGCCGTAGCGCCGCGCTGCGATCTCCAGCGTGATGAGGAATCCGAGGGCCGCCGCACCCGCCGCGGCCCACAGCATCGTCTGCGGTTGGCGCCACGCGGCGGACTTAATTATGCAGTTTTTTTGCGGAAACGCACGCGATGCTCTAGGTATCAATTGTTTGGCCGATTTGTTAGATGTTAGTAAATGGGTAACTCTTCGTACCGGATAGCATGGTTTTCCGGTGAGGATGGCGATCAGGGCACTCGTCGTGAGTTCGATCATGCTATCGGAGCGGTGCGGGTTGGGCGGGTCCCGGTGGTGCGAAGGTCAGTCAATCCTGCGCTCGATGGTCCAGCGTCTCGGGAATGACCACGAAACTCCCGACGTGGCGGTGGCTCGTTGTGCCGGTCTTGGGGCGGGGAGAGCCGGCGTCCGGGGCCGTCTACGCATTGCCCGCGAAGGCATCGAGTCCAGCGGACCATTGGGCCGCCGTCGCTGGGTCATCGAACGCTCCATCTCCTGGCTCACCGACTACCGCCGACGCAGCCACCGCTACGAACGGAATCCCCGCAAAGGCGCTGCAGCACCCACGCCTGGCCTCGTCGGCCGAGACGTGCCGGTCTCTCAGCCGCCGACGAGGGCGACCAGCTTGATGAAGACCAGGTCGGAATCGGCGGTGAGCTCCACGACTTCGTCGAGGTCCTCGACCTGGCGATCGCCGGCCAGTACGAAGAACCCGTTGGCCAGGAAGGCGCGCTCGGCGATCTCGGCCTGGCGCTCCCAGTCGATGCGGCGGGGCTCGCGGAGTCGATAGCCGTTCAGTTCGGTCTCGGCGTCGTCGGGGCGGATGAGGCCGTTGAAGCGGTTGCTCGGGCGGGCGTTGTGCCGGGCGACCTCCTCGCGGACCCGGAGCCTGATCAGCTCCCGTACGGTCATCCGGTCGGGCAGCCCGGTGACCTCCCACTCGGTGACCGGCTTGCCCGTCGCGGTCTCGTCCCGGAATGTCACGGTGGCCATCAGGCACCTCGCTTGATCTGTGTGAGGATGGACTCGTCGGTGATCTTGGTGTCGGCTGCGAGCAGGAATGCCTTGCTGAGGATCAGGGAGAGCCGGTCGTCCTCGAACGGCAGGAACGCCGTGCCGTCGCCCTTGCCGCGCGACGGGACGATGCACAGGTAGGCGTCGTCGGGCTCCATCAGGATGTTGGCCGAGCCCAGATGGATCTTGTACGTGCCCAGGTCCCCGCGGACCAGCAGGAAGCGGCCGTCGAGCGTGCACCGGCCGGCGATCTTCAGGCGCGGCAGGATCCGCTCCAGTGCCTCGCGGCGGACCTCGGCGCTCGCCGTCAGCGCACCGAACGTTGCCGTCCGCCAGTACCCGGCATAGCGGTCCTCGCCCCGGTCGGTCCAGTCGGGATCGGCGGCGATCGACGTCACGCCCACGAACAGATCGACGTCCCGCATCGCCTCGCTGAACACCAGCGGGGGCACCTCCGCCAGCGGAACCTCCCGCCACCGCCGGCCGTCCCGCCGCTCGAAGCGGACCTGGTCCGTCGCGGCGTGCTCGGGCGCGTAGCCGCCGTCGTCGTCCGCGGCGGGCTCGTGGTGGAAGCAGGCCCGCCACTCGCCGTCGCCGAACTCGGCTCGCGCCTTCCCGTCGTAGCCGCCGTCGTACCGGCCGAGGAAGTTGGCCTGCCAGCCGCGTTCCTTGAACAGCGCGTAGAGCTGCCGGTAATGGACGATGTGGGCGGCGAACCGGTTGGAGTAGACGGCGGTCTCCTCCTCCGCCGGGGTGAGCACGTAGATCTCCCGGAAGGCCTGTTTGAACGGCTGCCGCAGCCGCTCGGCGACGAGCCGCTCCCGCCACGTGCTGATGTCGTCCGTCGACGCCCGGATCGGATGCCACAACCGGACGCGCTCGGCCCGGCCGGGCGGCTCGGCCATCGGCGCCACCGCACGCCACTCGCCGTCCGCTTCCTGGAACTCCCAGATCAGGCCGCGGACGAGAACCCCGGTGACCGGATGGTCGCGGTAGTAGCGGCACCACTCGTCGTACGGCCACTCACGCCCGGCCGACATCAGCGCCTCGATGCGGGCCCGCTCACCCGACAGTGTCCCCCGCACCTTCTTGGCCAGGGTCTTCAGCTCCTGGAGCTCGTCCGGGAAGCCGTCCTTCACTGCCGCCGGAGCCGTGCGGGACGTCCCCCCGTCGGGGCGTGTGAAGGTGAGCCGCACGGTCGCCGCTCCCTCGATCGCCACCCGTACCCGGTATCCGCCCAACTCCCGTTCCAGCCTGCCGTCGGGCGCCAGTCCGTGGTCCGGCACGCTGCGCTCGATGAGCTGCCCCGCCGTGATGCCCTGCTTCCCGGCTGCCGTCACCAGCGCGGTGCCGAGCTGCTTGCGCAGAGCCCGGTGCTTGACCTGGGTTTGCAACCGCCACAGGGCTTCCAGAGAGGCCGGATCGCCGGTCTCGGCCAGCGCGTTGATCGCTGCGCCCGCGAGCTTGAGGTCCGCGATCACGCCGGTTCCGAGGCCGCCGGAGCGCAGGGCGAGCGCGGCGAGGTGCTGCACCACGGTCGGGTCGCCGGTCAACGCGGCCGCCCAGACGATGCCGCGCGCCAGGTCACCGTCGTTCTGGTGGACGACGTAGTGGTAGTGGTAACCGTCGTGGAGCCAGCCGGTGTGCGCACCGCTTCCCCTGCTGCACAGCGGATCGCCCCCGGCCAGTGCCCGCAGGACGTCGGCCACGAGGTCCCGCGCCGACGCCGCGTCCGCGAGTTCGAGGCACCTCCGTCGCCACCTCTGCGAGGGACGCGGCCCCGACAGGCTCACCAAGTGCCGCACAAAGCCGGCCAGTTCCGGTGTCGGGGAGGTCTTCGCGCGGTCGCACAGCGGGGCGGCCCAGGGAGCGTCGGCGGGGATCAGTCCCTCGGGGATGTACGCCTCGTCCGCGCTCGCGAGCAGCGCGCGGAGGCGCTGGGCGAGCGAGGCGCGCAGGCGCGCCTCGACAGTGATGGCCATGAGGTTGGCGTGTGCGTGCCGCAGCCAGGGCATGACCGCACGGCGGCCGTCGGCGCCGAGCTGTTCGGCGGCGTTCAGCACCAGCCCCAGTGAACGGGCGAACCAGGAGCCCATGTCGTACTCGGTGGCCCGGCGCAGCATCACCGCCACCTCGTCCGGCGTCCAGCCGCGCACCCGCGAGATCAGGGGCCCGATCTCGGTGTGGTACTGCCACAAGCGCGTATCGTCGAAGCAGGCTGCCAGCATGAGGCACAGGACCGCGGCCCTGCCCTCCTCGTCCACGCAGGCCGCGAGCCGCCCGTCGATCTCGGCCCGGGTCGCCGCGCCCTCCGCCCTGAATCGCCGGTGCACGTTCCCCATGGACCGACGGAGCTCGGTCCGCTGACGTTCCAGGAGGTCGACGAGCCAGCGGACGCGGTGGAGCGCGGCGGACCTCACGTCGTCGAGCGAGTCGTTCCTACGGGATTCGGCCACCAAGGCGTCGTACAACATGGCGGGATGATGACAGAGGGGACTGACAACACGATCAACGCAAAGGAGCCCCGCGCCTGTTCATGTGATCACCGGGTCCAACTACCGGCGGCCCGCAGGTGGCCCACGCACGGCGTCCGGGGCGCGAGCCGCGTCCCGTCCCGGGGTGCCCAACGCCCACACCCCGGACCGGTTCATCGGACACCCGCGCAGCTTCGATACGGCAACCAACAGCATCAACACCGACCGGGGCTCCCCGTCCGGCACCCGGCAGCAGCTGGACCTGCCACGCGGATCCTTAGCGGTGAGCCATTTCAGGATGGCAACTGATCGCAGGTGACGGTGACCGGGTACCCAACGCGCGAGGCTCCTGCGCCGTTACGGGAGGTGTTCGAAGTCTCAACCCGTTGGCGCAGGAGCCTCCTTGGTTTCCTGTCCTGCCGCACTCATGTGACGACCGGACGGTGTGCCCGCCGACGCCTACGACCGCAGCGCTTCCATCCGTGCCAGCACCAGGCCCATACCGAGGCGGTGGCCATCTCCTGGCCGTCAGCGGTCGTTGACCGAGCCAACCCCGATCGGCGAGGGCCTGCAGGATGCGCTGGTGGTCCATCGACAGCACCGGCCATGCCAGCCCCGCTCCTGCTTCGAGTGTGAACCACCGGGCGGTGCTGCTTCATGAGGCGGCCCTGCCGGGCGAGGGTCCTCGTGTCGCTGTTTGAGGAGCTGTTGTTGCCGGTGCAGTTGTCTGCGTCCGTGATGTGCTTCAGGCCGGAACAGTGACCGAGGTCTGGCCCACGCCTGGTGAGCCGCGCACTCACCTTATGGACTCGTGCACGGCGATCAGCAGTAGAGATTGCCGCCGGGTGACGTCCCCAGGATCTGCGCGAACCGCTGGTAGGCGTCCACGCGGCTCTGTACCTGCGCTGGGTTCTTGCCGTCGCACTCGAGGGAGCCGTTGATGCTGCGGATCGTCTGGCCGAAGCCGGCGCCGTTGACCATGGCGTTGTGCGGCGTCATGGTGCCGGGCCCGGTCTGGGTGTTCCAGTACCAGAGGGCTGTCTTCCAGGCCACGGCGGCGTCGTTCTGCACCAGCCACGGGTTGTTGAGGAGGTCGATGCCGAGCGCGTCGCCCGCGGCCTTGTAGTTGAAGTTCCAACTGAGCTGGATGGGGCCGCGCCCGTAGTAGGCCGCCTGGCCGGCCGGGCAGCCGTACGGCTGGCTCCAGTCGCAGTAGTGCGGGTAGTTGGCGGTGTTCTGCTCGACCACGTACACGAGACCGCCGGTCTCGTGGCTGACGTTGGCGAGGAAGGCCGCGGCCTCCTGCTTCCTGACCGTGTCGCTGCCGGTGTTCGCGAAGGCGGGGTAGGCGCTGAGAGCGGCGGTGAGGCCGCTGTAGGTGTAGAAGGAATTCCGGCTCGGGAACATCTGGTTGAACTGGGCCTCGCTCACCACGAAGGTGCCGACGGAGGTGCCGGAGCCGCTGTCGCAGGCGTAGGGCTCCCAGTACCAGGTGCTGATGGTCGGGTCGTAGCCGGGGTTGTCGTGTTCGGCGATGTAGGCCTTGCCATCGGTGTAACGCACGATGTCGCCGGTTGTGTACGGCCTTCCGGCGACCCAGCTCGGGTAGGTCGAACAGGCGGCTGCGGACGCGTCCGCAGCCGGCAGCAGGACAGGCACGGTGCTTCCGAGGAGGAGTGCGGTGACCACGGCGGAGATGCGGCGTCTCGACACAGGATCAACTCCTTTGCGCAGCACGGCCGCACCCGGGCAAGGGCAGCGCGAAGCCGGGCCTTGTGCGCACGTGCCGGTCGGACCGGCCACGGCGTGGGCGCGGCCGTGGTGGGGGGTGTGGAGGCACACTCAACCGCGTTGGTCTGTACCAGTCAAGGGTGTAGACCAGTCAACTCGCTCCGCCCGGGAGAGCTGTGCATGTCCAGGCAGGTCTGCGGTGTTTGCGCTGCTGCCCGTCAATGCCCTGCCCGTGGGCTAACCTGCGCGTTTCACTTGCCACGGTGTCCGGATCTTGAGCGGGAACGCGAAAGCGCCTTCTGAGCCGGGACGATGAGGCTTGTCTAAGGTCTGCGTCGTTCCAGCAGGAAGGCACTTTCTGCTTGCACACTACCGGGGCGCGCCCCAAGCTCGTCGTCTCGTCCGACGGACGCGGGGTGGTCAGCCATGCGGGTCCCGTCTGCTGGCCGATCTCGCCGATGCCACCAAGCCTGACCGTCGCGTTCACCAACGCGCTGCGCCGACTGCGGACACGCGGGACGGGACACAGTCCGGGCAGGATCGCGGTGGAGCTGGCGGTGATGCTCGCAGACGGCGGCGAGGCCATCGCGGACCTGGCTCTCCTGCGCGATCAGGCCGAGGTGTTCGGTCCGGTGGCTTCCACTCCGACCGCCTGGCGGCTGCTGGCCGGCATCGATCCTGCCGCCCTCGCGGCACTGCGGGCGGCTCGTGCCACCGCCCGCGAAGTCGCCTGCATGCAAGCCGCCGACACCGGCCCTGGGATACCCGCGGCCCACGCGGGCGGACGCGATCTTGCGGGCCTGGTCCTGAAACATCGACGCCACCCCGATCACCTGCCACCCCGAGAAGGAGCATGCGGCTGCCACCTGTAAACGCGGCTTCGGCCACCACCCGCTGCTGTGCATCCTGGACAACACCGGAGAAGCCCTGGCCGGAGTACTGCGGCCGGGCACGCCGGGGCCAACACCGCCGTTGATCACATCGCCGTCCTCGAGCAGGCCCTGGTCCAGATCCCCGACGCCCACCGCCACGGCACCCCCACCCCCATCCTCATCCGCACCGACAGCGCCGGAGGCGCCAAGGCATTCCTGCACCACATACGCGCCCTGCGCTCCCGCGGCATCCACACCTTCTTCTCGGTCGGCTATCCCGTCACCGAACCGGTCCGCCGCGCGATCCGCGCCCTGCCCGAGCACGTCTGGCATCCCGCGCTGGAGCAGGACGGCTCCCTGCGCACCGGCGCGGAGGTCGCCGAGCTGACGGGCCTGGTGGACCTGGACGGCTACCCCGACGGCACGTCCCGGCGAGGTCATCATGGACGCCGAGGAGGCCGCGCCCCGCCTGCTCGTCCAGGCGAGGACCCACCTGGCTGGCGGCAACGCAGGCATCGAGCTGCTCGCTCACATCCACGGCCGTCCGATCTACGCCATGGTCGACCAGGCCGGGACCCCAGACGCATCGCTCATGCTTGGGCTCACTGCCGCGAACGAAGAGGGGAACGCCCGAGCTGTCACCATCCGGGAAGAGGACCTCGCGAGGGTCGCCCCGGAAACATTGCTGACAGCGGTCACCGCATGGGCGAACGCGACCGACTCCGGAGGGCGCCCCGTCTTGGACTACGCCCCCACAGCAAAGTCTCGGGAGCCGCTGCCCAGGTCGTCAGCAACAGGGCGTCGACCCCCGGCCGAGGAGGCGCAGGCTCCCCAGGCCGGTGCGGCCGCTCCCGCCCCGGCGATCGCAGCCCCCACCCGCGATCGCGAGATGGGTCAAGCGACTGCTGCTCAGAACAACCAGGCAGCCGAGGGGCTGTCGGGAAAGCCCGGTGCTGCGGTGGAGGCGGCAGGCGAGGCCGTCCCGGAGGCGCCGGCAGCGGCCCAGGGACCGTCGACGACCTCTTCGCCTTCGGCGTCCACCATCGTCGGCCTGTTCGCCATCGGTCACGGTGTCCCCGCCGACGTCGCCCTGCCGGCGATGCTGCTCGCTCCGGTCCTCGCCGAGCATCTGCCCGGCCGACTCGACGCCCGGGCCCGCTTACATGTCCGCAGCGTCGAAGGCGACGGTGCCGTCCGCTGCATGCAGCGCCTCGCCGCCGCGCTTGTATCAAATAGTTGACACATCGACCGCCGGAGTGACAGATTGCGCCATGCCATTGGTACAACTGCTGGAGGTCTGGTGCTCCTACTCTTTTTCGTGGTGGCCCCGTTCGCCGTCGGGCTGCTGGCGCTCCTGCTTCCCGGGCGCCGTAGAGACAGAGAGAGCCAACTCACCGGCGCACTCCGGCGCCACCAGCAATGCGTCGGGAGATGGCAGCAGAGGGGCGTGGTGCTGGGGCTGGCTGCCGCTGCCGGGCTCCATTTCCCCTTCAACCCCGATCGATGGAGCTATTGGCTGGCGGGCCCGGTCTTCGGCGCGTGCATCCTTGCCAGCGTCCTGGTCGGTGAACTTCGCGTCCCACGCCCGGACGGGGCGATGCGCACAGCGCTGCTGATGCCTCGCCGTGTGGGGGACTACCTACCGCGCCGATACGGGCCCCTGCTCGGCGCGCTCGTCCTGGCCCTGACAGCGCTGCTCACCGTCGCCGCCATCGTGACCTCCTCCCACACGACCAAGACGGGCGGATCTCTCCGCTTCTGCTCGAACATCCTCCTCTCCATGCCCATGTGGCCGAACCTGCCCACAGCCGTGGTCATGTTCGTCTCCGTCGTAGGCGGAGCGGGCGCATGCCTGCTCGTCGTCCGGGAGATCGCAACCCGGCCCGTGCTTTCCGCCGAACCGGCTCAAGACGCGGTGGACAACGCCCTGCGCACGGCCTCGGCCGAGGCAGTGACCTTGGCATGGGGTTGCCTGGTGGCGTCATCACTGCTCAGTTCCGCCGTAGTCACCGCCTACCTCCTCGACAATCTCTCCGCCTTGACAATGTCCTCGTGCACCAGCCCGTGGCTGATGCCCTCCAAGGTTGCCGCGTATACGCTGGTCGCCGGCTCGTCGACCGTGCTCGCCTATCTCTTCGTCAGGCTCAGGCGTCTGCCCCTACCGCGGAGGGCTGTCGCGTGAAACCGCTGACCGTCCGTGTGGACACAGCCAGCGCTGTCCCCCCTTATGAGCAGGTGCGTGTCCAACTGGCCGACCTCATCCTCGGCGGCTACCTGACCGAGAATGACCGGCTGCCGACCGTACGGCAGCTCGCAGCGGATCTCGGGCTGGCCATCGGCACGGTCGCCCGCGCGTACCGGGAACTGGAGACCGCCAACCTGGTCCGCACTCGGCGTGGGGCAGGCACCCGCGTCACCTCAGACCATGCCAATGCCCCAGATTCACAACTCGCCCAGGCCGCCCACACATACGTCACCACCAGCCGCCGTCTAGGGGCAAGCGACGACCAACTACTCGCCGCCGTCCGCATCGCGCTCACCGGCACCCCACCGGGGTGATCACAGGGATTGCTGGCAGCCGGGATGGCGGGGTGGGCCGCGAACTGGTAGGAGGAACCGCGGGGCCACCACTGGGCGAACCGGGTACGACGTGTGGTCCATGTCGCGTCACACCCGACAGGGTGTTCGGGATACCCGCCAGGTGGGAAGGCGCGGCCCGTCCTGCTGTCCCCGCTGCCCGCCTGAGGCGGGGTTACGGCGGAGATTCGCATCCAGGTGGCCTGCGGTGTGCGGTATCCGCGCTGTCATCCCGGAACGGGCTGACAGCATGGTTCGTCTCCGTGGCGCGGCTCGGCTCGATGGACGGCCACCGGCCTTCAACGCACGTCAGTGCAGCCCCAATGCCTCATCCAGCGCTGCTTGGAGAAGAATCGAGTAGCCTCCGAAGATCACCATCCGCTTCGACGAGACGGCCGCCTGATGTCCCGCAGGGCTCCGCCAGGCCCCCCGGCTCAACAGGCGTTCCACATCAACTGCGCTGGGTTCACCCGGGCCAGGCAGTAATTCAATGTGGTACGGATGAACCGTGAATTACACGCTCTCAACTGACAAAGCCCCGCTGCTTGTCATGCTCGAGGTGATCGATCCAGCCCGATGAGGACGGCGATCCACGCGCGGAGAAAAGAATTCGGCATTGGCGGTAATTCGTCTTCAGTGCGGCTTCCCGTCCCGGCATGCTCGGGGTGCCCAGACCGCCCAGTGACACCGGCCGAGGTGAGGCGGAGATGGGGGTTGAGGGGAGGGCCATGGTCGAGGACCGGTGAAGGCCGGCAAGGGCATTCAGATGCCGGGCCCGGAGGGACTATCCCGCACGTTCATCGCTTTCGCCCATGGCATGACCGCTCCCACCCCGTGGCGACCGACCCTTCGAGCCCGACTCGGTCCTCCGACCATGCGATGCGGTCGGCAAGAACTGCTGCTCGCGGTCGGTCCGGTGATGGAAGGAAGAGGGTGCCGGCCCCTGGCCGCACACAGGCCGTCACCCCGGAGAGCAATACGCCCGGTCGTGAGATCCAATCCATTGGTTCCCATTTGAGGGGGCAGGTCATGAGAAGAAGTGTCCATCGCACCGTCGCGCTTCTGGCCACGGTGTGTGGTTTCGTTCTGTACTTCACGGACGCATCCGCCGCGGCTCCCGCCGCTCGGCCGGCAGGGATTCTCGCCACGACGCTGGTGAACAAGACCGGCACCACCATCACCGTCACTGCCGGGGTGGGGCGGGGCAACAGCATCACCGTGGGGCAGACCGGCAACAGCATCACGGTCAGGGACACCGGAGACACCGTCGCAGCGTCCGGCGGCTGCACCGCAATCAGTACGACGGAAGTCGCCTGCACGGCCGCCGACACCACTGAACTCGTGGTCAACGCCGGTGACCAGAACGACAACGTCACCTCCTCGCTGGGGAACCTCGGTGTCACGCTGATCGGTGGCGCGGGCGACGACAATCTCTACGGCGGGTCCGCCAACGACACCCTCGAAGGCGACGAGGGTTCCGACTTCCTCTCCGGCGGCGCAGGCAACGACACCCTGACCGGGGGAGCCGACGCGGACAGGATCTTCGGCGGCGCCGGCAATGACTCCATCGAAGGACGCAGCGGCTCGGACGTCATCAACGGCAGTTCGGGCAACGACGTGATCGACGGTGGCACCGGCAACGAGCAGATCGTTGCCGGTGCCGGCAACGACTACGCCGACGGCGGCAGTGGTCGGGACACGATCGACGCCGTGGACAACGTCAGCGGCAACGACTACGTCGAAGGCGGTGCCGATGTGGACGACTGCCGCGCCGACCTCGGCGACGCCGTCAGCGGGTGCCCCTGATGAGCGTGCATGAGCGACACCCCGGGAGCAGCTACACGACGAGACGACAGCAAGGGCGGGGACCGATGGCAGCACGGCGTATCAGCACCATGGTGGTGGCGGTCGGCGCACTCCTCTGCGCCCCGGTGGTCGGTGCCTCCCCTGCGGTCGGTATGGTGCCCGCCGCCGGAACACTCGCCGACACGACGGTCGTCGAGCAGGTGGGCAGCACCCTTGTCGTCACGGCCGAAGATGGTGTGGCGAACGACATCACCATCCGACGGCAGGGCAACGTTGTCGTGGTCACCGACGCGGGGGACACCGTATCCGCTGCCGCTCCTTGTCAGCTGACCTCGACGCACACGGCGGAGTGCCCGCTGCCCGTCGCGGTGATCCAGGTCAATGCCAAGGACGCCGACGACGACGTCACCATCTCTCCGAACCTGGATGCTGCCGGGACGGTGGTCGGCGGTGCGGGTGACGACCACCTCAACGGCGGCCCCCGGGCAGACCGGCTCATCGGTGACGACCCCGCATCCAGCGCCCTGCGTGCCACCCCGGGCAACGACACCATCAACGGCGGGCCCGGCAACGACACCATTTCCGGACTGGCCGGCAACGACACCATCAACGGCAATGCCGGCAACGACACCCTCAATGGCGACGACGGCAACGACACACTCAACGGAGACCAGGGCAACGACACCCTCACCGGAGGCAGCGGGAACGACACGCACAACGGTGGCGAAGGCAACGACACCCTCAACGCCGTGGACAACGTGGTCTTCAACGACAACCTCGACGGCGGCCTCAGCTTCGACACCTGCAACCGCGACACGGGGGACACGGCAGTCAACTGCCCCTGAGGAACAGCACTTCCCCCGTCACCGATGGAGGGCCGGAAGGTGCCGGGCCGTGCGGCCGCGCCGTCCGACCCCCCTGGCCCGGATGCCCACGCCTGGGGGCGCGCTGCGTGACCAGGGCGGTGGACGGGCTGGCCGGACTGAGGTCGGCGTGGACGACCCGTGGGGGCAAGGCCGGCCCGGCCACCCACCGCGGCACGCCACCCCGTGAGACCGAACACCAGGATCACCAGTGCGGCCGTCACCAGGCCGGTATCCGGCAGGTCCCGCCACGCAAACCGGCGCGCACGGGCAACTCGTGGCGGCTGCGGCGCGGTTGCTGCTGCCCGTGGGACTCTGCTCCGCCTGACCACCCTGCGCCAAGACATCGCAGGAGTGAAGAGAATCACTTCGCGCAGGGATGTGGAGCCGCGGGAAGTGAGCAGCACGCGGCTTGGACCGAGCCGCGACCGTCGGCTCGTACGTCGAGGCTGCCGCGCCCTCCGGTCATCAACGACCCTTCCAGCAGAGTTACATACCCCACATTTCAGCCAGCGGTCGAGCGCTCATTCGATCCGCCCCGTTGACCCCAGTAACCGGTGACCCACCTGCAGATCGGTAAGTGAGGTTCGCACATGTTAAAGATCGGTCCGAGACAGACCAAGCGGCGTCTCCTCACCGCTGACTGCTGCCCGGCTTGGGTGCACCTTCCCTCCCATCAATTCAAGGACTGAGAACGGTCGCTTCATGGACTACTGCATCCCGTGCAGCCGCACGCTCAACGGCGCCGTAACCTGCCCGGAGTGTGGGGCGTACGACCCCGGTATGGCACAGCTGAGTGATCGGAGAGACGGTGCTCCGGCCGTCGACACGGCGATGCCGAAGATCCGTTTCAGCGAGGCACCGAGCTCCTCCGGGTCCCCTCTCCCCGAGTCACCAACTCCCTCGCAAGACCTGCCGGCAGACCGGTACGACCGTCCGTCGCGGCTGAAGAAGTATGCCGTCCAGTCCCTTGCCGCAGCCGCCTTCACCATCTTCGGAGGCCTGGCCACCGCCTCGGTGCTTCCCGAGTCGACAGCCCCACGAGCGGACTCCATCCCGGAGCAGTCATCCCCCGAGGAGCCCGGGGTCCGCGTCACCGATTCGTCGGCTTCACCGGAGCGTGTGACCACGCACCCAGCCCGAAAGGGCGTCCGGGACCGAAACAGTGACGGGATACGGCGTCCTCCGCCGGCGGCGACTCGCAGCAAGTCACCGGTCTCTCGGCCTCCCGTCACCACCAGTGCGCCGCCACCGGTGAAGGCGAAGCCGACCCCTCGCACCTCCAGCAGCCGCCGCCCCAGCTCGCCCTCGCAGACGGCAACGTCTTCCGCGAGGCCCACCGCCAGTCCTTCCGCCAGCATCAGCGCCTCTCCTACCAGTAGTGGCTCACCGAGCGGCAAAGGGGAAGCCGGTGACTGAGACACTGGCCGGGCTCCCCAGCTCAGAAACCGAGCCGGCCTGCGGAACGGGGCAGTGGACGGGGCGCTGGCCGCGCGGGCGCGCTCGGTGACCGCAGTGGATGCGTCGCCGTAGGTGCCGGGCATCGGCGACCGCCGCGCCGCTTCGTCACCGTGTTCTTCGCCTTCTGGCTCTTCCATGTTCCGAGGTCCCGGCTGCTTCCGTGATCCGGCGGAACTGACCGGCAAACTCGTGGCGTTGGGGTGGACGGCCGACATCCAACCGGGGGAGGAGTTCATCCTCGGCATCGCAGAGCCACTTCCCGTTCCCGTCAACGACCAGGAACTCGGCGAAGCTCCCGGTTGCAGCACCAGGTCGTGTCTCAGGGGCGGCCCAGGGTTCCGATTCAGAGTTTGGATGGGCAACGGCAGCTGATGGCCAGCAGAGTTGACCTTGCCACCAAGACCCATCAACGCTGCTCTGCAGGAACCTCGATGCGTATCCGCATCGCCGTCAGTGCCCTCGTTCTGGCCACCGCGGGCACCGCCGGCGCGGCGGTGCCCGCGACCGCCGCCGTTGCTGCTTCCAGCGCCTCAGCTCCTCTTCTCGCTCCTCTGCGCGGTCAGTCGTCGAGGATCATGCCGGTGACGTGGCCAGGACTCGTGGCCTGCAGCTCAGCGTGCGGCCGCGTTCCGGGCAGTGCGCCGGCGCTCCTCGTCACCGCCGCAAACCCTGACCAAGGCCGGCCTCAGGCCGCCGGCGTGGGCAGGGAAGGCCCGACGGCCGGCGGCATCTTCTTCGGACCCGGGCGACGCATACCCACCCAAGGACGAACCTCCGACTCAGGACGCCAGGTTCCCTGTGAGGTGGGTCAGACAGCGACTGGACTGCTTGTGGGAGCCGTCGGTTTCCGCCCCGTCGTCCCCCTGGCCCGCGTCCCGCCCCCCGGCACCAACGAGTAGCCGGCACCGATGATCGGCGCCGGGAACGTGCTATTGCCCACAGTTAAGTTGTGCACAATCAAGTTGGGTACTAGCGTCTGTGGGTAGCACCCACGAGAAGGAGGCGGCATCATGAATCCTGTCCGCTACGAGGACTACCGTCCCACCGAACGCCCGTCCTATCAGGAGGAGTTGGAAGCAGTCGTTGCCCAGGTGGCGCGTCGTACTCGCGCCTCGGTCGAGCGCGAGACCGTCGGCCGCGCTGTCCGCACTGCTCACGGAAAGACCTACGGCCTCCTCAGGGCCACCGTCACGGTTGGTGACAACCCCGGCTTCTACGGGCAGGGAATCTTCGCCCGGCCGACCGCGTACGACGCCGTCGTCCGCTACTCGAACGGCTTGGGCCACCTCCGCCCCGACCACCAGCTGGGCGCGGCGTGCGGAATGGGCATCAAGCTGTTCGGAGTCGCCGGCCCCACGCTGCTGGACGATGAACGTGACAGCGGCACCTTCGACCTCAACCTGATCAACAACGATGTCTTCTTCGCGAACACGGCCTACGACTACATGGTGATCGAGGACTTGTTCGCCGAATTGCCCGAGGCCCTGGTGGACCCAGGCCGCCGCAAGACCTGGATGGCGGAGTTCCTGACCCGCCGGCAGACGCTCACCGATCCCGAGAACTGGCTGTGGGACGAACTGCTCGCCATGCTGTCGTTCACCAGTGTCCCGCGCAGGAACCTGCTGTCGTACAGCTACAACAGCATGGGCGCCTTCCGGTACGGCGACCACATCGCCAAGATCCGTACGGTGCCGACCGCCGCGTCCCTGGCCTCCCTCACGCACCAGATCGTGGACGTGCGCGCGGACAATGAGGCATTCCGCCGCACCCTGGTGGCCGAGGCCGCGGAGCGAGACCACTCCTTCGAGCTCCAGGTCCAGCTCAACACCGATCTGGCCCGCATGCCGGTGGACAACACGTCCGTCAAGTGGCCCGAGGACCTGTCCCCCTGGGTGACGGTCGCCCGGGTGGATCTCCCGCGCCAGGATATCGGCGGCAACGACAACCTGGAGGCCGCCGACGCCACGTCGATCACGCCGTGGCGATCACGCGAGGAACACCGGCCCATCGGGGAGATCCAGCGGGTGCGGCAGGAGGTGTACCGGCGCTCGTCCATCGAAAGGCACCGCATCAACGGACAGGAGCGGCGCGAACCGGTCGGCAGCGCTGAGCTGCTGGACTGAGCCGCCTCGGCCGCCCCCCGCCGCCGCGCGGATCCCGTGGGGCCCGCACCGCCGTCCACCGGCCCGCTGGGCAGCCAGGGGCGCGCGACAGCCAGGTGGTGGCCGGCGGATGGCCGGCAGGTGTGTGGTTCCACCACTCCTTGGCAGGTCGAAGAGCCGCTGACGCGATGGCAGCCTGCGGACGCCGGGCGGTAACCAGAACGTCGCGGAGGGCGGCGCGGCTGGGCAGTTCCTTTTGGATCAGCTGGTCGTCGGGGTGGGCCGTCGACGACACCGAAGAGCGGGTGTTCACCGCGCTTGGCCCAGGCCGACGCCGATGAGGACCTGCACTGGGCAATGCGGTCGACTCCACGATCGTGCGCGCTCAGCACGCGGCCGGGGTCCGCAAAAATGAGGCCCCGGCCGGCGTCGGCCGGGGCACGCCCTCGGTGACCACGAACAACCTCGCCGCCCACACCGGCGCGGACATCCGCCGCTGGGCGAAGAGGAACAAGGTCGAGATGTGCTTGACCCCGACCTACGCATCCTGGGCCAACCCGATCGAGGCGCACTTCGGTCCGCTGTGGCAGTTCACCATCGCCAACTGTCCCACCGCAGCCATCCCGCAGAGACCGAGGCCCTGCACCGCTACGTGCGCTGGCGCCACGCCGGCACCCGCCACCCCGATGTACTCACCACCCAACGCAAGGAAGGCGCCCGCATCCGCAGGGAGAAGGGCATCCGTTGGGGCGGCCAGCGGGTGACCGTCACAGCCTGACTACCGCGACGCCCGCAAGGCCGCCCCCACGGAGGCGACATCCAGGTCGATGACGAGTTCCTCGTCTTCCCAACGGCCGCGTTGCGAGATCGCGAGGCCTATCAGCGCCAGTTCCGCAGCCTGGTCCCGAAGCGCGTACTGCTCATGGGTCTCGTCCCCGAGCCCGCCCAGCTCGTCACGGTCCCAGGCGGCCACCGCCGCCTCGGCCACGGCTCTGGGCAGTCGCACGGTGACCCGCCCAACCTGGGCATCGACATGCGCCCCGATCGCTGCCAGCACCTTTGAGTCTTCCCGATAGCGCACGTACTGCTGTTGATCCGCCATAGAGTGAGGCTACTCAAAGCCGCTGGACCTGCTCGCCTGATCAACGTGGGGCGGGCGGCTTCCTGGGTGGTGAGCAGGGCGAATCGTGACGGGCTGGTCGCAGTGGGGACAGTTCCGGACGGCTGTCGGTGCCGGGGGTCGAGGGGATGGGACCCGGGCACGCGTCAAAGGGGCTATGAGTTCATGGGGAGTTGCCCGGCGTTGGAGCATGTGCCGGAGCAGATGGTGGAGTTCGTCCGGCGGCAGGTGGAGCTGCCGGAGGGCACCCTGCCGCTGTACCGGGCGGACAGGCACGCCAAGCACCACCGGGGCCCGGACGGTGACAGCGGCGGCTTCTTCGACGGACCCGCGGGCTGACCGAGCCCGGCTGCGAGCGTGCTGAAACGGTGGCGCGTCGTCAGACTCAGGGTGGGGTGGTGTCCTGGCGTCGGCTGGTGCGGGCGATTCGTAGTCGGCGCCACACGAGTTCACGTCCGCGCCGTCGAACCGGCGGCCCGGTCCGCTCTCACCGGCAGATCGTCGCTGCCGGGGGCGGGCCGCAACGCCATCACCTCGGACGGCGGGACCGGCAAGAGCGACGGCACGCCCAGGCACTGCACCGCGACGTTCGCCACATACGGCTGCGGGCGATGCACCAATTGTTGTCAGGCGCGCTGCGCATGCGGCGACGCGAGTGGTACCTCCGCAACATTTGCGGGAGTACATCAGGCCCAATAGGCTTGATATGGAGTGCCCGGCTGGGGGCGCCGGTGTTTTCTGCAGCTCCCTCTCGATACGCCCAATCCGGCCGAGGAGATTTCCATGTCAACCGACCGAACCATTAATGTACGGTTCTACAACGAGTGGGGCGCGGATCTTCAAAACGTCGTCCTGAAGTTCAGCGCCTCCAAGAGCGGCGTCGAATCCGACACGTACAAAATCGACTTGCTCAAGAACGGGGACAGCGCCGGACCGTTCCTCCGGCACTACCAGACCGGGATCGGCTCGGAGGAATTCGACTACTGGTACGTCGAGTTCGTCGCCACGGGACAGCCGAGCGGGAAATTCTGGTGCAAGAACAACTTCTCGTGCGTGCTGGACTCCGACGTCGACAACAGTCGGGAGGCCCACTTCTGGGTCGGCGGAACCGAGAAGGAGGCGTACACAGGATTCCCGGAGTCCGGTGGCGGTTGGGAAGGCGGATACAACGGAGTTCCGTCGAGCGACCCCAAGAGCAATTACACTTGCTACGTCAGTCTGGACGGCCCCGCCTGATCATCTGGCGAGGATCTCGGACTCGGCGACGAAGCGGCAAGTACGCACCGCACGAATCGGGTGTGACCGAGATACGCCCCAAGGGCCAACGGGGTGGCCCTCCTTGGCGCGCACCGGCAAGGGCGAGGCGGCCATCCAGTACCACACCGGCCGCTTGCTCGCTCAGCCGCATCGGTGACGTACTCACTCAGTGCTCGGTGCGGCCGACGGTGCCGCAGTACTGGCGCTGCACGCCGGCTGAGGTGGTGCCCTTCTTGAGGAACCACCTCAGCCGGCGTTGTCGGCGCCGGGGCGGCCACGGCCCACGAGCAATGGCGCTCCAGTTCGAGCAGTTCAGGCGCCAGGCCCTGTCAGCCGAGCTTCATGAGACCGGCTTCCACGACGGCGCGGCCGAAGGGACTCGCGAGTTCGGCGAGGCGTTCGCAGTCGGCGTCACCCAGGACGGCGTAGGCGGGAAGGGCCAGGCGGTCGGTGCTGTCCTCGATGTGCTGGCGCAGGCGTACGCCTTCCGCGCTGAGGGAGTCGCCGTCGAGGAGACCCCGCGTGCGCAGGCGCTCCTCGGTGGCGGCCCACTCCTCCTCGGGCCATGCGCGGCTTGCCTTGAGGAAGTCGACGGGAACCTCACGGGTGGCGGCGTGCATAACCAGGGCCTCCAAGCCCCCGAGGCCCTCGCTCAGCAAGCACGCGACATGGCCGTCTCCACGGAACTCCCGGAGCAGCGTCTGGGCATGCCACAGCTGCAGTACCGGTTCCTCCGGCCAGGGCAGCGCGGCGTGCGCGGCGAACAGCGCGCGGCCCTGCGCCCGTTCGCAGGCCGCCTCGGCGGCTCGGCGGGTCAGCGCGATGACCTCGTCCAGAGCGGGCAGCTCGTGGATCCCGGCCCGTCGCAGGGCCTCGCTCGCGGCGGCGTGCCGCGCGTCCAGCACCTGCTGCGGCGTCGCCGCGTCCCAGACCCCGTCGACCGCCTTCCGCACGAAACCGGGGTTGAAGTTGTAGAAGGTCGAGATGACCAGCTCAGCGGATGCTCGGCCGAAGGCGGCGCTCCGGGAGGCGAAGTACCCGGCCCGTCCGCTCAGTCCGAGGTCCGCGTACCGTCGCCTTGCCTCGGGGGCGAAGTAGATCATGGCGTGTACGGGCTCGAGTCGGCGCCAGGCCGCTCGCGCTGTCTTCATGGATTCACCTTTTTCGGAGAGCCGACAAGCGGGGTATTCGTCGTGGTTCAGTACGCGCCGTGCGCTTGCAGGTGTGCGAGCAGCAGGCGGTTCAGCGTCTCGGGCGCCTCCTCGGGGACCCAGTGGCTGACGCCCTGGACGGTTTCGAATCGGTACGGCCCGCTGACCCACTGCCCGGTCTCCTGCGCTGCCGCCGGGCCGAACGCGCTGTCCTCCGTGCTCCAGACGTACAGCGTGGGCACGTCGATGACACCGATCGCGCCGTCGGGGCGGCCGGCCCGGTACCAGTTCAGCGCCGCGGTGAGAGCACCCGGCTGGCTCAGGTGCCGCACGTAGGCCTCGGCACTGGCCTGGGGGACCTTTGCGGAGTAAAAGGCGCGAAGTTCCTCGGCATCGTTGGCGAGCATGCGCTCTTCCGTCGCGGGCGTTTCACGCCAGTCGATCATGTAGTGCGAGCGTTCGCGCTGGTCCCGGTCGGTGCGCAGGGTGGTGGCCAGAGCGCCGGGGTGCGGGGTCGAGACAACCGTCAGGGTACGTATGCGGCCGGGGTGCGCATCGGCGGTCCACCACGCCACCGCACCGCCCCAGTCATGGCCGACCAGGTCGAATGCCGTCCAGCCGAGTTCCTCTGTGATGGCGACCACGTCGTCGACGAGGACGCTGATGCGGTAGTCCTCGGGCCGCTCGGGGCGGACCCTGGGGGAGTACCCTCGCTGGTCGGGTGCCACCACTCGGTAGCCGTGCGCGGCCAACGCCGTGATCTGCTGTTGCCACACCAGCGCCGTCTGCGGGAAGCCGTGCAACAGCAGCACCGGGTGGCCCTCGGGCGGACCCGCCACGATGGCGTCGAACGCGCCCGCAGCGGTGGAGATGCTCAGCTCGGTCACGATCCACCTCTTCATACCGACTGGTCGGTCAGCTTTCAGTCGTGGCAGCGGATTGTCAAGGTCGAGAGCGCGCGCGTTCTCGCAAACGGCGGCCCCGCACCGCTCTATTGGCCGGTTACCGCGCACGGCGCGGCGGGCTCCGGCCTCGCGGGGGCCCAGCCTGCGGCCGCGCACCCCAGCGAGGGTCCCAGGGGTATCTGACGGCCTCAGGGGTGTGGCGCGACCGGGCGCGCTGGGTGCCGGGTCGTGCGCCTCACGGTTTCCTGAGCACTCCCCTGGTTGAACATGACGCCGGATTCAACTATAACCAACCGGGAGGCCGGCTCCGTCGCCCCGGCGGCCATGGCGCATGCCACCGGTAAACGGAGGAGACGGTCAGGACTGCTCACAACGCCCGAGTCGGCGTTCGGCACCGCCTACCGGCATCGATCCCGGCTCACGGAGCTCGGGATTCCCATCCCGAAGCTCCCGGACGAGACGATCCGGACCAACAGGAACCAGTGAGGCGACATGAGGGAAGCAGTCATCGTTTCGACGGCACGGACGCCGATCGGAAAGGCGTACCGTGGCGCGTTCAACGACACCCAGGCGCAGGAACTTGCCGCCCATGCCCTCTCTCACGCAGTGCAGCGCGCCGGGCTCGAGGGAGGCGAGGTCGAGGATGTGATCTTCGGCTGCGCCGTGCAGCAGGGGTCCTCCGGCGGCAACGTCGCCCGCCAGGCCGCTCTCCGCGCCGGGCTTCCGGACACCGTCTCAGGGATGACCATCGACCGGCAGTGCTCGTCGGGCCTGATGGCGATCGCGACGGCCGCCAAGCAGATCGTCGGCGACGGCATGCAGGTCGCTGTCGGCGGCGGTGTCGAGTCGATCTCCTTGGTGCAGAACGACCACATGAACACCCACCGCATGACGGATCCCTGGCTGGTCCAGCACAAGCCGAGTATCTACATGCCGATGCTGCACACGGCGGAGATCGTCGCCGAACGCTACGGCGTGAGCCGGGAACGCCAGGACGAGTTCGCCCTGCTGTCACAGCAGCGCACCGCGGCGGCCCAGGAGGCCGGCCGGTTCGACCAGGAGATCGTCGCGCTCGACAGCGTCAAGAAGGTCCTGGACAAGCAGTCCGGGGAGGTGCGGGACGAGGCCGTGACCCTGACCCGGGACGAGGGCAACCGCGCGTCGACCACACTCGAGGGCCTGGCCGGATTGTCGCCGGTGCTGCCGGACGGTCAGGTGACCGCGCTTTCCAGCGTGACGGCGGGCAACTCCTCGCAGTTGTCGGACGGAGCTTCGGCGTCGGTGCTGATGGAGTCCAGGGAAGCCGAGCGCCGCGGACTGGAGCCGCTCGGCGTCTACCGGGGTATGGCCGTTGCCGGTTGTGGGCCGGACGAGATGGGGATCGGCCCGGTGTTCGCCATTCCGAAACTGCTGAAGCAGCACAACCTCACCATCGACGACATCGGTCTGTGGGAACTCAACGAGGCGTTCGCCTCCCAGGCGCTGTACTGCCGCGACGAACTGAACATCGACCCGGAGCGGTTCAACGTCAATGGCGGCGCAATCTCGGTCGGCCATCCGTACGGCATGACCGGCGCCCGCCTCGTGGGGCATGCCCTGATCGAGGGCAAGCGCCGAGGTGTCCGCTATGTGGTGATCTCGATGTGCGTCGGCGGCGGAATGGGCGCCGCCGGACTGTTCGAGGTCGCCTGAGGTCCTCGAGGTCGCCTGAGATCCGCGTTCCTGCTGGACGCCGGCAGCAAGGTCCGGCCGGGGGCGCGGCACTCGCGGCACAGGCTCGTCCTCCCACCCATCCGCAGTCCTGCCCCATCCATGAGACCGAGGCCGTCGGCGTCGCGGAACCGATGGAGAGGGGGCACGTCCCATGAGAGCCGACGGACCTGGCAGCCGTCGCGTCGGCCGGTGGCAAGCCGGCCGCGAGAGAGAGGTATGGACACCGTGCCGAACGTGGTGGAAGAAGCCCGAACCGCGGTCCTCGTGGACTTCGGAGGGGTCATCACCTCCAGTGTGTTGCGGGCATTCACCGACTTCGGTGCCTCGCTCGGCGGCAACCCGCGCCTTCCCCTGGACCTCCTCAGCCGCGACCAGCCATCACGCACCCTTCTGGCCGATCACGAGTGCGGCCGTATCGATGCCGAGGCCTTCGAGCGAGGATTCGCCGAGCGTCTCCGCGCCCACGGCGCCGACGTGGCGGCCGAGGGGCTCACGGCCCGGATGCAAGCGGGGATGTCGATCGACCAGGACGTGCTCACTCTGCTCGACGAGCTTCGCGCCGCCGGGTATCCCGTGGCGTTGGTATCCAACTCGTTCGGGACGGGAACCTACGACGGCGTCGACCTCGCCGCAGTGGCCGACGTGGTCGTCATCTCCGCCGAGGTCGGGATCCGCAAGCCCTCCCGGCGGATTTACGCGATCGCATGCGAACGCCTCGGCATCGACCCCAAGGAAGCGGTCATGATCGACGATCTGCAGCAGAACCTCGACGGAGCGGCGCGGATCGGAATCGGGGGCGTACTGCACACCAGCGCCGACGACACCCGCCGCCAACTCGCCGAAAGCTTCGGCATCACCGCCGGACCGATCCACCGATCGACCGATCGGGCGCACTGAGATTGGTCATGACCCCGATCGACACCGCCCCCGGCTGACCGGCTGTGCGTGCGCCCGTCCTGTGCGGTGCGGGTGCGTTCCTGCCTCGCATCGCCGTCGTCCACGGCGAGTTGCCTGCGGACGACACTCACATCCGGCCACGCCGTCCGTGGACTTGCTGTCGAGGCCGGGGTAAATCCCCTGATCGGCGGGTGAGACCCGCACCGTCACCTGCTCACATCCCCGGAAGGCACCGCCATGACCAGTGTTTTCGATCCTGTCAGCCGCCACGCGTCCGCCACCCCCGACAACATCGCGTTGCGTGGCGGTGCGGATGAGTGGACCTACCGGCAACTGCGCGACGCGAGTGCACGGTACGCGGGTGCCCTGGCCGCCGCGGGCCTCTGTCCCGGGGACCGGGTGCTGCTCGCGGCGCCGTCGGTGCCCGAGTTCGTGATGGCTTACCTCGGGATTCAGGCCGCGGGCTGTGTCGTGGTGCCGGTCAACACGATGGCCACCCGGGCTGAGGTCGAGTACGTCCTCGGCGACGCCGGGTGCTCGCTGGCGATCGCATGGCACGCCCTCGGCCCCGCCGTCGCGGAGGCGGCCGCGACACTCAAGGTGCCCTTCTGGACACTGTCCCCCGGCGCGACGATCACCGATGCCGCCCCCGCCCCCGTCGTCGACCGGGACCGCGACGAGACCGCGGCCATCCTGTACACCTCGGGTACGACAGGGCGGCCGAAGGGTGCCCAACTCACGGTCGGCAACCTGTTGTCCGCCGGGGAGATCGGCGCCGAGTGCAGCCGCGCGTCGAGCGCCGACCGCACCGGCACCGGACTCCCGCTGTTTCACGTGTTCGGGCAGGCGGCGGTCATGATGGCGACGTTGACCGTGGGCGGTTCGATGTCGCTGCTGGCCCGATTCGACCCGGCGTCGATGCTGGAGATGCTGCGCCGCGACCGGCTCACCATCATGGCCGGCGTACCGACCATGTGGAACGCGATGCTGCACGCGGCGGGCGATGCGAACCCGGCGGACTTCGCCCAACTCCGCGTCGCCGTCTCCGGCGGCGCGTCGCTGCCCGGAGAGATCGCCCGGGCCTTCGAGGCCCGCTTCGGCTGCACCATCCTCGAAGGCTACGGGCTCACCGAGACCACCGCGTTCGGCACCTTCAACGACCTCGACCGCGGGGGCAAGACCGGGTACACCGGCCGGGCCGTCCCGGGGGTGCAGGTCCAGGTGCGTGACATCGAGGGCAACGCGTGTCCGCCGGGTACCGTCGGAGAGGTCCACATCAAGGGCCCCACGGTGATGCGCGGCTACTGGAACCGCCCCACGGACACCGCCGCGGCGATCTCGCCCGACGGCTGGTTCCGGACCGGCGACCTCGGCGAAACCGACACCGACGGCGACCTGCGCATCGTCGACCGGATCAAGGACCTGATCATCCGCGGCGGCTACAACGTCTATCCCGGTGAGGTGGAAGAAGTCCTCTACGAGCACCCGGACATCATCGAGGCGGCCGTCATCGGCGTTCCCGACGACCACTACGGCGAGGAGGTCGCCGCCCTCGTCACCGCCCGGCCCGGTTCGGAGCTCAGCGCCGCCGAGGTGTCGAGCTGGGCACGAGAGCGGCTGTCCGCATACAAGATCCCGCGCATCGTCCGGTTCGTCGACGCGCTGCCCAAGGGCCCGTCCGGCAAGATCCTCAAGCGGTCCATCGACCGTACCGCTCTGACCCGCGACCCCGCGCTCGGCGACGCGGCCGCCAGCCGGCACTGACCTCCCATCCTCCAAGGTCCGCTTGGCCTGCCCGTGGTCGCAGTGTCGATGTTCATCGTGTCCGACGAGAAGAAGGTCAAGCCCCGGCTGGTCTGCGGCATTAAGCCGTGGCGCGACAGCGCACCTGCCGGGCGCATCTCAGTGCGGCCCGCGTTGGTGACCGGCTGGTGCGGCACCTTCGCGGAACGCCGGGAACTCACCCCGGAATTTCGCGAGCCCTGCGAGCACCGCGCACCTGGCGCATTTATGACTCTGGCGTCGGATTCAAGTACAGTTCCTGGGGTGGATATCACCGCCCCCGAGGAGAACGACAGCGAGAAGGCACCGCCGATGGCGCCTCTCTCGCCACTTCGCGAGCCGCCGACGACGAAGCGCGGAGCGAGGACACGCGCTGCTTTGGTTGAGGCCGCGCGGAAGGTGTTCGAGCGGGACGGCTACCTGGACACCCGCCTGACCGACATCACCAAAGAGGCTCGATGCGCGGCGGGATCCTTCTACACCTACTTCGCCAACAAGGAAGAGGTGCTTGCCGCCGTCCTCCTGGAGGCGCAGGAGGACATGATGCACCCCGGCATGGGCAGGGTGCAGGGCACCGATGATCCGTATGCGGTCCTCGAGGCGAGCAATCGCGCGTATCTCGAGGCATACAGACGGAACGCGAAGCTGATGGGACTGCTCGAGCAGGTCGCACAGGTGGAGCCGGAGTTCCGTGAGTTCCGAAGCCGGCGCGCGGATGCGTTCATCCGCCGCAATGCCCGCGGCATCGCCGACCTGCAGGAGCGGGGTGTCGCGGACCGTGAGGTGGATCCGATGATGGCCTCCCGTGCGCTGTCGGGCATGGTCAGCGTCATGGCCTACAACTCCTTCGTGCTCGGCGAACGGCAGGAAGAAGGTACGCCCGTGGACTTCGAGGAACTCGTGTCCACGGTCACCCGGCTCTGGGCGAACGCCCTGCGGTTCCCCGGCCACCGCTGATCCGGCGTCCCGGCCGCAACCCGGCCGGGGCGGAGTCTGCCGCACCATGGCCGCGCGGACCGACCGGTGGACCACCTGGACCATCGCGTCCGCCTCGGCCGCCATGCCGGTCGGTGCGGCCGCACCACGGACCGGCAAGAGGCTCGGTCCCCGAAACCGAAGCGAGGTCTACGCCTTCGTCGGACGCGAGTGACGGCCACTCGGCCAAAGTCGGCCATCATGTCCCTCGCCGCCGAGGCCGACCTGCGGCGCAACAAGCTCACCCCGGGGATGGCGCGCGGGCCCCTGTCCGCAGCGGTGGCCGGTGGCGAAGCCGGGCGGATGCGGTGCCCTGCTCGTTGCCCGGCACAGGAACGCCTACGTGTCGGCGGGGTCGAGCTGGACGCAGCATTCTCCTGGGCGGGGTGCGAGAACGGCCTGGACGCCGGTGATCTCCATGCCCTGGAGGTACCCGGTGACAAACGCGTGGTTCATGCCGCACACCAGGTCGGGAGCCTTGGCTGCCAGGGGATGGAAGGGGCAGTTGGCGAGCCGTAGCCGGGTGGGGGTTTCCCGGACGGGTTCGAATCCCTGCCGGCCGAGCATGCGCTCGCAGACAGTGAGGCCGCGCTCGGCGCCGAGCCGGCCCGGACGCGTCTCCTCGCGCTGGGCACGGCCCAGCTCCCGGCCCCGCTCCCTCGCCGTACGCACGGCTGCGTCAGCGGCGGTCTCACCGGCCCCCTCGGTCAGCACGGCCTCCAGGAGCAGGTCGGCCAACAGCTCATGGCGTCGGTCGGGGATGCTGACCCGGATCTCGGCATCGGTGGGCTCGTAGACCTTGGGCTGACGCCCCACTTTCCGGATCGCGCCGGGGGTGCCGTACCGCGCCCGCAGCAGGCCGGCGTCGACGAGTTTGTCGAGGTGGAAGGCGGCGAGCTTGCGTGAGATACCGACGCTCGCCGCCGCCTCGTCCCGGGTCACGGGCCGCCGGGCACGCCGGATGAAGGCGAACATCTGCCGCCGCGATTCCTCACCGAGGACGCTGACGGAATCTATTGCCGCATCCCCAGGGGACGGCGACGGGGTCAAGTTGGAAGCCACCCCTTCAAGGTAACCCCCATAAGCATGGGTGCAGGGGCTTCTTCTCTGTCCTGAGCTGCCGCACTTGACCGCCGACAAGAATAAGACCAAGATTTGTTGGTGAAACTGGAGGTGGTTCGGCATGGCTGATCCCTTGCACCGGCAGGCGAAACGGCCGGTGAGCGCCGCGCTGGCAGGCCCGTACGGGCACCCGTTCCATCCGATCCTGGTCACCGTGCCGATCGGGGCCTGGGTGGGCAGCCTGGTCTTCGACATCGCCTCGCACCTCGTGGACGACCCGGGCTTCCTGGCCCGGGGGGCGATATGGCTGATCGCGCTGGGGGTGATCGGCGCGCTGGCCGCGGCGATGGTCGGCTTCCTGGACCTGTTCGCGATCCCGTCCGGGACCCGGGCGTTCCGTGTCGGCCTGATTCACATGACACTGAACCTGCTGGTGACGGCCGCCTATGCCGGGAACTTCCTGTGGCGGCACTCCGGCCAGGGGCCCTCCGGCAGCGTCGGAGCCGGGATGCTCGCCCTGAACGCCGTGAGTCTGGCGGTCCTGGGTGTCTCAGGATTCCTCGGCGGAAAACTCGCCTACCACTACGGCGTCCGCGTGGCGGACGAGACCACGCAGGCAGAAGGCTTCGTCCCTGTCTCCGGCCGCCCGCCGCGGCGAACCGGCTGACGGCTTCCCCAGCGGGCTGCACGCCCGACAGCCGTGCCCGGCCTTGCTCACCGCTCAACTCGCACACCTGGAGTTCTTCATGGATATCGCCGCACTGATCGCTTGGGTAGTCACAGCTCTCGGTGGTTTCTACATGCTCGGCACGTGGCTCTCGCACGGGGGCGCCCGCGGCGGCAGCAGCCGCCTGCCCGTCCCGGTGATCTTCGGGCACTTCGCGCTTGCCGCGATCGGCCTGGTCGTCTGGATCATCTACGTGATTGCCGACAAGGACGCGCTCGCCTGGACCGCCTTCGGCCTGCTCCTGCCCGTCGCCCTGCTCGGCTTCACGATGCTGGTCCGCTGGATCCCCGTCTACCAGGGGCGGACCGGTGCCCCGGCCACCGCGGAGGCGGAGCAGTCCGAGCCCGCCGAGCGGCACTTCCCCGTCCCGGTCGTCGCCGGGCACGGCCTGTTCGCCGTCGTCACGGTCGTCCTGGTCCTGCTCACCGCCCTCGGGATCGGTGGCAGCTGACATGCCCCAATACCCCAACACCGCATTCCACCTCGCCTCGGAAGATGATCCCGGGATACCGGCGGCGGCCGCGCTGCGCGTCGTCCACGAAACGGACGGCGTCGACCTCGCGGCCGCCGAACGCGCCGCAGGCCAGTTCCTGCAGGCCCTCGGGATCAGCATCCGATCCGAGAGCCTGCGCGACACTCCCGGGCGGATGGCCCGCGCCTACGCCGAGCTGTTCAGCCCGCGCCCGTTCGACCTGACCACCTTCCCCAACGACGAGGATTACGACGAGCTCGTGCTGGCCCGCAGCATCCCGCTGCGCTCGGTGTGCGAACACCATCTGTTGCCGTTCGTCGGCACCGCGCACGTCGGCTACCTGCCCGGTCGGCGCATCCTGGGCCTGTCCAAACTGGCCCGCGTCGTCGAACACTTCGCCTGCCGCCCCCAGGTACAGGAACGCCTCACCAAACAGGTCGCCGACTGGCTGCAGACGCACCTCGAACCCAAGGGTGTCGGAGTCGTCATCGAAGCCGAACACACCTGCATGACCCTGCGCGGCGTCCAGGCCACCGGCTCCAGCACCCTCACCTCCACCCTCCTCGGCACACTCCGCAGCGACGCCCGTTCACGCAGCGAATTCCTGGCCCTGGCCGGCCTGCCGACCTGAACCGGCCGGACCGCCAGGGCAAACGGCCTGCCCGCAGACCAGGAAAGACGGGAAAGAAACACGTTCATGGAAATCTGGATCAACCCGGCGTGCTCCAAATGCCAGTCGGCACTGTCGTTGCTGGACGCGAAGGACGCCCACTACACCGTCCGGCACTACCTGCAGGAGCCGCCGAGCCCGGCGGAACTCGAGGAAGTGCTGCAGCGACTGGGCCTGGAGCCGTGGGACATCGCCCGCACCGGCGAACCGGTCGCGGCCGAGCTGGGCCTGAGGTCCTGGCCCCGCGAGCCGGCCCACCGAGCGCGGTGGATGGAGACGCTCGCAGCACACCCGATCTTGATCCAACGACCGATCATCACCGCAGACGACGGAACGGCGGTGGTGGCCCGGTCCCCGGAATCGGTCCGGTCTGTGCTGCCGTAGTCGCTGGTCGGCGCGTGACCCGGCCCCGGCGGCTGCGCCCGGCCGGCGGGCGATGCCCTGCGTCGGCCGGGGGCGCGCCAAGTGCGCCGTCTCCGCCGCCGCCGGCCACCAGCCCGGCGAGCCCGTCCAGATGCTGGGTGTACAGGCGGCGGTGCCGGCGAGGGTCTCGTGCAGCGTGCAGCGGCCCGATACAGAGGCGGCGTGCTTCACGTCTCGCGCAAGCGGGGAACGACCCTGGGCGCCAGGTTTCCTGTCAGACCTCTGGACAGCTATCGGCTCTGAATGGAACGCTCGATACATCGGGTTGGTGCCGACCGTGTCAGCCCGTATGCGGGCACGTGCGATCCCCCGCCATTCGGAGGCGTCCGCCGCGCACGCGCCTTCCACTCCCTCAGCTCACCCCGTAGCCCAGCACAGCCTCGGACCGACCCCAGCGGTCGTGGAACACCGGCAGCCCGCGCTGACCGGAGCACGAGCAAGCGCCCCTACGTGGACAGGAGTTCCCCTGATGAGGGACGGAACCGCCTCCCCACTCGCCGTCACCCGCCTCGCCCTGGCGGCAGACCCGACCGCCCCCGCGCCCGCCTCGGCCGCGGGCGCCGCTCCGACCCAGTTCACCGTCGACACCATGCCCGACGTGGGTGACGCCGATCCCGCGGACGGTGTGTGCCGCACCGCGGCGCCGGTGCTTGATCTGGTGGACAGCACAGTCAGCGGGAACACCGCGGGGGAGGCCGGGGGATCCCGCTCAACTCGATCGTGGCCGCAAAAGCCGGCGACGCAGGTCAGGTGACTTCGGGAAGGCCTTCGCCGTCATGGAGTCCCTCGGCCACGACATCGACGGCGGCGGCAACTGTCAACTGACCGCCGCGGACGACCTGCCCAGCCGTACCGCGCTGCTCGGACCTCTCACCGACAACGGCGGCCCCACCGACCCACATGCGCCGCTGCCGGGCAGCCCCGCCCTGGACGCGGCCGCCCACTGCCCGGCCACCGAGCAGCGCGGCGTACCCCGCCCTCAGGGCGCGGCCGGTGACAGCTGCGCCTACGACAGCGCGCAGTGACACCGGTCACCGGGCATGTGCCGGGCAAACGAGGCGCGTCCGACAGGTGGTGGCTCCCGCCAGGACACCGACCGGAAGGGAAGCAGACGATGAGATTACCCAGCGCGCTCCGCACCGCGACCCGTGCCATGACCGCCCTTGTGGCGTTGCTGCTGCCGGTCACGGCGCCCGCAGAAGCCCCCGCCGCCACCGGGCACCACGCCCTGGTCGTCCGGACCGCGGCCGGTCCGGTGCGTGGCGCGGCCGGCCCCGAGGGCAGCCGGATCTTCCAGGGAATCCCCTTCGCCGCCCCTCCAACGGGGGCACTGCGGTGGCGCCCGCCCCGGCCGCATGCACCGTGGTCCGGGATCCGGGACGCCACCGCGCCGGGCCATCCCTGCCCCCAGCCGCCGTTGACGTTGCTCCCGGACGGCGGCCCCGTCCTGCCCGGTGAGTCCAACCGGACCGGCAGCACTTCGGAGGACTGCCTGTTCCTCAACGTGTGGATCCCGGCCCGTACGAGTCACAGCAACCTGCCGGTCCTCGTCTGGCTGCACGGCGGCGGCAACGCCTACGGCGCCGGAAGCGACTACGACGGAGCCGCCCTCGCCGCGCGCGGAGTGGTTGTGGTCACGGTCAACTACCGCCTGGGCGCCCTGGGCTTCCTCGCCCACCCCGCCCTGTCCGCGGAAAGCTCCGACCACGCCTCGGGTGACTACGGCCTGATGGACCAGCAGGCCGCCCTGCGCTGGGTGCGGCGCAACATCGGGGCGTTCGGCGGGGATCGTCACAGGGTCACCCTCGGTGGTCAGTCCGCCGGATCCGCCGACACCTGCCTCAACATCGCCTCGCCGACCGCGAAGGGCCTCTTCCACCGGGCCGTCCAGCAAAGCGGCAGCTGTGTGTCGGATGCCGCACTCACTCCGCTGACCCTGGCCACGGCCGAGCAGCGGGGCACCGGCTTCGCGGCCTCGATCGGCTGCACCGACCCGTCGGCCGCGGCGGCCTGCCTGCGTGCCGCTCCCGTCACCGAGTTGATCGCCGACGGCTCCGGGGCCTCGTCCTTGTGGGGGGCGAACACCGGCCCGCGCGTCCTTCCGCTCTCCCCGCGCGCGGCGTGGGCGGCGGGACGGGCGAACGCCGTCCCCGTGCTCAGCGGCAGCACCCACGACGAGTACCGGTACTTCACCGCCCTCCGCGTCGACCTGCTCGGAGGCGGACCGCTCACGCCCACGACCTATGCCGCCTTGATCAAGGCGCAATACCCTGACGAGGCGTCAGCCGTCCTCGACACCTACCCGGCCTCGGCCCATCCCTCGCCCAACCTTGCGTACTCCGCGGTCGGCACCGACCGGTCGTTCGCCTGCCCGGCGAGAGGCGACAGCCGTCTGTACAGCCGTCGGGTGCCCGTCTACGCCTATGAGTTCAACGACCCGGAGGCGCCGCCGTTCATCCCCGCGCCGCACACCCCGCAGGGCGCCTTCCACGCCTCTGAACTGGCCTACCTGTTCCCGATGGACTCGCTGCGCCCGCTGACGGGCGCCCAACGGAGGCTGTCCGCGATGATGACGGGCTACTGGGCCAGGTTCGCGGCCACCGGAAACCCCAACGGACCCGGCGCCCCCGTGTGGCCGAGATACACCATCGACCATGACGGCGTTCAGGTGCTCGCCCCGGACCGGACGGCCCCCACGACCGACTTCGCGGCCGACCACCGCTGTGCGTTCTGGCAGCGGCACGGGGCCTCCTGAGGGGCGTCGCCCGCCGTACGGTGGCGGCGCTGCCAGGTCGGTAACGCGCCTTGCCCAGCGGGGGCTATCCGCTCGACTGCCGTCCGTGGGCCGGCTCCGAAGCGGACGCTCCCAGGGGAACGCCGTGGTGGGCCGCCAGAGCGAGCAACGCGACACGCAGCGCATCGGTGTCGAGGGTACTGGCCGGATCGAACCAGCGGGCGACGGCGGTTCCGCTCGCCGCTCTGAGGGCGAATCGGGCCAGTTGACCCGACACCTCCGGGCGGTCGTGGAGTCGGAAGACAGAGGTGAGGGAGTCGCGCGCCCAGGCCAGCAGGGCATCGCGGTAGCGGTGCAGTTCGGCCAGGGCCGCCGCGCTGGCGGTGCGCTGCAGCATGCCCAGGGCGATGAGCAGTTTCACGTCGCGGGGGTGGCGTTGGAAGGCGTCTCCGACGGCTTGGAGGAAGTTGTCCAGCCGCTGACCGATGTCCGCGCCCGGCACAGTGACAGGCGGCAGCGCCGAGAGCAAGGACATCCTGGCGCGTTCGAGCACCGCGACATAGACCCCGTCCTTGCTGCCGAAGTGCCAGTAGATGGAACTGGCGGGCAGGCTGCAGGCGGCGGAGACCATCGAAATGGACGTGGCGGCATAGCCGTGCACCGACATGAGTTCGGTCGCGGTGTCGAGAATCGCGTCCCGCGACCGCACGCCGCGGTCCGGATCCGGTGCTTGCCTCATGGGGCGACTCTAAAGGGGCGCCGCTTCTGCTACCGCTGTTCCGGGGAACACCCAGGTGCGGCACGAGCTCGCCGCGGCGACACGCACGCCGCCCGGATCAACGGCGCACCGGCAACCCGCCACCGATCAGGCCGCTGTCACCCGTGTGCAGAGCCTTGCGGCCACGTCGTTGGGGAAGCCGCGGACGTGCTGTTCCACCAAGATCACCGGCGCGCTCCACGCCGCCCGCCGCGATGGCCTCGCAGATCGCGTGGTGGTAGGAGCCGACGGCGGGGTTGATGCGCGGCAGCGTGCCCTTCTTGGTCATGCGGCGGCCGAGAGATCCGACACCGGGGCGGATGCGGCGGGGGAGCGGCAGGCGGTGTGCCATTGCCTCCACGCGAGGGTCTCACCGCCGCCGCCGACGACGTCGTCCGCGGCACGATCGCCCGTACGACCCGCTGCGTGCGCGCGACTTCTTCGACGTACGGCTGTTCCGGGCGCTGGACGCAGTACGCCTGGCCCGGAAATGTGGTGATCGTCGACGGCAGCAGCATTCTCAACCGCGCCGAGCAGCCGCTGACCCGCGGTGGCCGGCGGATCGTCCGGGCCGGACGGGTCCACGCCGATCGTCGCGGCGTACCGGCCGGGATGCGCCATGACGAAGGCGCGGAAGCCGCGCGCCGCGGCCGCCAGGGCGTCGCGGCCCGCGTACCCCTGGAGTAGCCCGCCGCCATCAGCGGCGGGATCACAGCGCGGCCGGACGAGTCTGACGGAGACCGGCCGCTCCAGGACGCCGCCGAGGCCGCCTGGGCGATTCGGACAGCCACCGCACAGCCGGGCGAGACCACCTCGCACGCACGGGCAGCGACGGGAAGGACGTCCCACGCCGGAAAGGTACGGAATCTCGCTGAAGGGCGTGATCGTACGACCTCCTCCTTCCGTACGATGTTCGGTTATCGGAGTGCGTGTACCGTAAGCGCTGAGTCACGGCGCTACGAAGGACGGAGCGCGCAGCGATGCGGGGGTGCAGCGGTGGCCCGACCGACCAAGCCGATCCTCAGCCGGGGCGGCATCTGCGCCGCGGCGTTGACCATCGTGGACCGTGACGGGCTCGCCGAGTTGTCGATGCGAAAACTCGCCCGGGAACTCGGCGTACAGGTGTCCTCCCTCTATGAGCACGTCAAGACCAAGGACGACGTCCTCCACGAGGTCACCAACACGATCATGCAGGGCGTGGACGTCTCCGGCTTCGAGACCGGCGACTGGCGGCACGGCCTGGCGTCCTGGGCCCGCTCTTACCGTGCGGCCCTCGCCGCCCACCCCCACATCGTTCCGTTCCTGGCCCACGGCCCGGCCCGCCGCGAAGCGTCGCTGCGTCGCGCGGACACCGTGCACGGCGGCCTCGTGGGCGCCGGCTGGCCCCCGCGCTACGCCACGATGATCGGAGCCTCCACCAAGTACCTGGTCGTCGGGTCGGCGATGAGCTCCTTCGCGCGAGGGTTCGACGACGACGTTCAGGTCTACGTCGAGCGGTACGCGCACCTGACCGACGCCCACCGCCTGAGTGAGCACGCGGATACCATCGACCGGGACAGCTTCGAACTGGCCCTGGAGATGTTCCTCGACGGCCTCAGCGCCCTGCACGCGCGCGTGGCCGGGCCCAAGGCGTCCGTGGCGAGCTCCTGATCCGCGCCGCCCGCCGACCTCCCGGTGGGCTCCCGATCCGCACAGCCGCGGACTCCTGATCCGCACAACGGCCGATACCTGATCGACACAGCCCAACCACTGATCACTCGTGGCGGACGCCTGATCCCCCACGGCCCCGCTCCCGATCGCCCGCGGCGCCGGACAGCAGTGGCCCTCCGGGCCAAGGTCACAGCGTGGTGACACCTCGGCTTCTGCTGGACCCCTACTTCCCACCCATGCCTTGTCCGGCCTCCTGGCCCACTCTAAGCTCCCGAACCGAACGGCGTTCGGTTGTGGTGTCGGGCAATCCCGGCTCAAGCACTGCCTCGCGTCACCGCTCGTAGTAAGGAGTTGATGCCGTGTACGGGCCCCATGAGCCGCGCTATGGGTTCCACGAGCCACGCCGGCGACCGTCGTCGGACGTCGGTGAGGTGCCTGAGGAGTTCCGCGAGACTCCTGAGGAGTGGGGCAGCCCGCCGGAGGTGATGGCGTCCCTTGCCCAGCTGCGTGCGGAGCGCCGTTCAAGGATCTTCCCCGTCGCCGCCGCCGTCATCATCCTGTATCTGGTCAATGCCCTGCTGGCGAGCACGGCGGCCGATGTGATGGCGATCAGGCTCGTCGGGCATCTGAACGTCGGCCTGGGGCTGGCGCTGTTGCAGTGCGGCACCACACTCGCGGTCTGCCGGTGGTACGCGCGCTACGCGCGCACGTGCCTGGATCCGCTGGTGGAGAGGTCGCGCGCAGCACTCGGATTCCGGGAGGAGCAGTGACCGCCTCCTCCGTGCTCGCGCAGACGAGCCACACCGGGGTTGTCATCACCGTCTTCGCGGTCTTCGTCGTCGGCGTCGTACTCATCTCCCTGTTGGACGCATCGGAATCGGACACCCCCCGTCGCTTCTTCGTCAGCGGTCGCCGACTGTCGTCCGCCCGCAACGGCATCGCCCTGTTCGGCGACTTCATCTCCGCCGCGACGCTGCTGGGAACCCCCGGTCTCATCGCCCTGGCCGGGTTCGACGGCATCCCCTACCTGCTGGGTCCCATCGTCGTCTGGGCCGTGATCCTCCTGCTGATCGCCGAGCCGTTCCACAACGCCGGGCACTACACGGTCGGAGACGTGCTGGCGCAGCATCTGCGGCCGCGCCCCGTCCACCTGGCCATGGGCCTGGCCACGCTGGTGATATCGCTGTTCTACCTGACGGCTCAGCTGGTGGGTGCCGGTGCCCTCGCCGCACCTCTGCTCGGCATCTCCGGAGTCGCCGCCCAGAACTTCCTGATGCTGTTCCTCGGCATCCTGATGATCATCTACGTGGTCATCAGCGGAATGTACGGTGCGACGCTCGTGCAGTGCTTCAAGGCCGCTTTCCTGCTGGTGGCCAGCGTGTACCTGGCGCTTCTGGTACTGGGGAAGTTCGGCTGGAACCCCAGTCACCTGCTGGGGGCCGCGGCCGAACGCAGTGGCGTCGGCGAGGCATTCCTCGCGCCCGGGGCACGGTCCCGGGGCGGTGGCGCCGACAAGCTGGACGCGCTGAGCCTCCAACTGGGAGCGGTGCTCGGGGCAGCCGGCCTTCCCCACCTCCTCTTGCGCCTGCGCGCGGTGCCCAGCGCGCGCAGTGCCCGGCGTTCCGTCCAATGGACAGCCGCGTTGACGTGCGTCTTCTGCGTGACCGCCGGCGTACTCGGGTTCGGCTCGGCGGCCGTGCTGGGCCCCCAGACGATCATGAGCAGCAATTCCTCCGGGAACACGGCCACCCTGCTTCTGGGGGGCTCGCTCGGCGGCTCCGCGCTGCTCACCGTGATGTCGTGCGTGGCGTTCGCCACCATCCTGGCCGTTGTGGCGGGCATCGCCCTCGCCGCGGCGACCTCACTGGCGCACGACATCTATGGTGCGGTGATCAGGAAGGGGCGCGCCACCGAGTCCCAGGAAGTCCTGGTGGCCCGGGTGTCGGTGGTCCTGATCGGCACGGGGGCGACGACCATTGCCCTCTTCGCTTCACGCATCAACGTCTCGTTCGCGGCCGGACTGGCGTTCGCCGTCGCGGCCTCGGCGGTCCTCCCAGCACTGCTGTTCGGCCTGTACTGGCGGGGCTTCACCACCACCGGAGCCCTGTGGAGCATCTACGGCGGCCTGATCTGCGCGGTGTCCCTGGCCGTGCTCTCTCCCGCCGTCTCCGGAACTCCTGCGGCATTGTTCCCCGACATGGACTTCGCCGTCTTCCCGCTGAAGTACCCGAGCATCGTCTCGGTCCCCCTTGCCTTCCTGCTCGGATGGCTGGGTTCAGTGATGGGAAGGGAGAGGCCCCAGCCGGCCGCCCGATCCGCCTTCGAGCTCCGCATGCTCGTGGGCAGCGACTCCTCGTGAAGCAGCACGGTGGTGATCACCAGCATCGAACGCCGACTGACTCCTCCTGTGCGGCGCCGCTGGAGCCTGTGTGATGTCGTGATCGCCCTTGCCGATCCGGATCCGTGGGGAAGGCGGATCCGGTAGGCAGACGATCGTGATGCGCAGGCGACTTTCTGACGAGCAGCGGGAAGTTGATCGGGCCGTACCTGCCGATAGGCGAGTACGGCCCGTACCCCTGGCGGCTGCGGGATCGGTTCGCGGGGGTGTTCTGGCGGTGCAGGACAGGCGCGCAGTGGCGTGGGATGGCACGCGTCGTGGAAGGCGTTTCCGGGCGCGTGGTCATGGAGACGGATCTGCGACTAGCTCCGTCGTCTGCGGGTACTCGTTCGCCGTCCGGGTCGGGGAGGGCATCGACAGCTTCACCGTCTTCGACGTCTCCGCACGCGAACGCGGCTGGCTGGCTGGTACTCGCACGCGCCTCCCCAAGAACCGACCGCACCGGCCTGGCGGTCTTGCTGGTCGTACGCAATGGTTTCAGCCACGACCTCGTCGACCTGCTCATGGACGATCTGCGCAGGGTCCTGTCCCGTCTGGAGAAGCAGGACCAGCCCCAGCGCAACGCCGACGACGCCGGCAGCTTCGCCCACGGCGCCGAGACGAAGAACGCCCAGCACTCCGGCCCCCCTGAGACCGCCCGGCCGAGGCCGCACCCCGCCCGCTCCGTGCGGCCGGAGCCTACGAACGAGGAGATGGCAGATGTGCCGTTTGTTCGGCATGAGCAGCGGTGCGCAGCGCACGCGCGCCACCTTCTGGCTGTTGGACGCGCCGGACAGCCTCAGCGACCAGAGCCGCCATGATCCTGACGGCACCGGTCTGGGATTCTTCGACGCCGACGGCACCCCCGAGGTCCACAAGGCCCCCATCGCCGCCTACAAGGACCGGTCCTTCGCCGAGGAAGCCAAGCGGGTGGAATCCTCCACCTTCCTCGCACACATCCGCTTCGCCTCCACCGGCAACCTGACGGTCCGCAACACCCACCCCTTCGAACAAAACGGACGCCTCTTCGCCCACAACGGCGTCATCGAGGGCCTGGACCGGCTCGACGTGGAACTGGGACAGGACCGCTCCCTGGTCCAGGGAGACACCGACTCCGAACGCTTCTTCGCCCTGATCACCCGGGAAACGAGGAACCACGGCGGTGATGTTTCCGCCGGTATTGAGCACGCGGCCGGCTGGATCGCCGAACATCTGCCCGTCTACGCTCTCAACCTGATCGTCACCACGCCGCAGGAACTGTGGGCGCTGCGCTACCCCGACACCCACCAGCTGTACGTGCTCCAGCGCTCCGGCGGCGGCCAGCACGGCAACCGGCATCTCGACCACAGCGGCACGGCCGGTCGCATGCGCATTCACTCGCAGCAACTGGCCGACACCTCGGCCGTCGTGATCGCAAGTGAACGCATGGACGATAACCCGGACTGGCGTCTCATGGCGTCCGGTGAACTCCTCCACCTCGGACCCGACCTGACCACCACCGGCCGCACTGTCCTGCACAGCAAGCCCATGCACCTGCTCAGCTTGAACGATCTACGCCCGGATGCCGCCGCCTCGCAAAAGGCCGCCTGATCAGCGATCCCGACTGGAGCACCGCGCAGCCGCTGCGGCCTCCAACGATCCGACGCCAGGAGACCGGCATCCCGCCTTGCCAAGGCGCGCTGTCATGCTTGACACCCGCGCACAACGGGTGCGGTAGTCCAGCGCAGGCCGGTTACTGAAGATCAAAGCGTGATGTCGTCATGGCGGGTCACGGAGGAGGCCGGTGGCGACGAGGCAGCTGTTGAGGACGTCGTGGCGGTACTGGAGTCGGCCAAACCGCGCCGGACAGCGGTGATCAGGTCGTCGGGGTCGGCGAAGGCCCGGTTGGCCAACGTGGTGCGGCAGCAAGGACCACTGCTGTCAGGGCGGAGCCGACTCAAGGCGCTGACCTTCTCCTCCGTACGATCCCTGACCCGGCTCGGAGCCGATGACATCTCCACGAGCACCTTACGGGCGGCTCGGCAGTCCCCAGGGCCCAGGCGCCACCGCCTGGTCGGCCACCGTCCGCCCCCCCGCTGCCGGGCCGGCATACGTGGGACGGGTCCGCCCGGTCCACCTGCCCTTCCGGGTCGAGGTGGTCCGGGCGGACCCGCCGGAACCGGAACCGGACGCGAAGCCGGCCCCCGGGACCTCCGTGGTCCCGAGTGGCCGCCGGACCCGCGCCGTTAGGAGATGCGGATGTCCGACCAGTTCGTGGCCTTGCCGACCTGCGAACGGTTGTCGAAGCCGCCCTGGCCGTTGCCCCGGTTCAGCCAGGCGCGGCCGTCCTTGTCGAGCGAGATCAGGTCGGTCCGGCCGTCCCCGGACAGGTCGAGCCCGCCGACCACGTCCTTGTAGGAGGTGCCCCAGTCCTTGAAGACCAGCGACCGGGGCGTGAAGGTGCCGGCGCCGGTCCCGCTGAACCGCCACAGCTCGTTCGACGCGTCGAGGGCCAGCAGGTCGTTCTTGCCGTCGCCGTCGAGGTCACCGGCGGCGGTCAGCCTCTTGTAGCCGCCGAAGCCGGACCCGGCGAGCGTGCGCGCCTTGAAGCCGCCCGTGCCGTTGTTCGCGTACACGTACAGCTTCCCGGTCGAGGCGGACCGGGTCAGCAGGTCGGCCCGGCCGTCGCCCGTCACGTCGCCGGGCGAGACGACCGCGTCGTACCCGCTCCAGTCCGAGGAGACCTTGACGTGGAGCGACTGCTGGTCGGGCAGCCCGCCGCAGATCGTCGGGTAGACGCGGGCCTCGCCCTTCGGGTAGCGCACGAACACGTCGTTGCAGCCGTCGCCGTCGAGGTCACCGAACGGCAGCACCAGCGTGCCCGTCGGCCAGCTGCTCGCCCGCTGCCCCGCGGACAGCTTCGTCATGTCGCCCGCGTATACCTTCAGCCCGGTGCTGTCCCGGCCGAACAGGTCGGCCTTGCCGTCGTCCGTGTAGTCACGCCACCTGGGCAGCGCGCGGCTGGTGGTGGTGCCCTGGTAGACGCCGTCCAGGACGATGCTGTTCGTCTCGGTCCGCTTGTACTCGTCCCACAGCACGACGGGCCGGCCGAGCGCGTCGGCGGCCACCTGGGGCGCCCCGGTGAACTGGGCACTCGTCGCGCTCAGCCGCCGCGGGGCGGACCAGGTGCCGCCCTTGAAGACGGCGGCCATCGTGTACTCCTCGTACGAGTAGCCCTCCCGCCACGTCACCGTGACCGTGCCGCCCGAGGTGGCGGCCGCGCCGACCGCGCGCACCCTCTTGTGCGTGGAGAAGCCCTGCGTGTACGGCTGCCAGACGCCGGTGGACGCCGAGCGCACCGCGTACCAGGGGCCGGTCGAGTAGCCGGGCTCGCCGGCGACGAAGAGGTCGCCGTTGGGCAGGTGGACGGGCGCCGTCATCCCGGACGTGCTCCCATAGTTGGCGGCGGACCGCGGGGTGCTCCACTGCGTGGTGCCGGCGGGCCGGCGCGTGTGCATGAGGTGCGCGTTGTCGTCGTAGAACACGTCGAAGCCGCCCTGCGGATCGGCGAACACCTTCGGGCGCGCCAGGTCCAGGCCCGGGACCGGGAAGCCCTGGACCGCGGTCCAGGCAGTCGCACCGGGGGCCTTCTCCAGGGCGACAACGGCCTTGCTTGCCTGCCACTGCCACACCAGCAGGGCGGTGCCGTCCTTGGCGACCGCCAGGTCCATGCCGGAGATGTCCCGGCTGCCGGACGGCGGCTGCTCGTTGATGTCGGCCGGAGCGGTCCACGCGGCCTGCGGGCCGGTCTTCTCGGCGGCCTTCACGACGCCGGAGACCGACCACACAGCGACCAGTCGGCCGTCGGGGGCCGCTGCCAGGTGGTGGTAGCCCTTCTCGGGGACCGAGGCGACGTACTCGGGCTCGGAGAAGGCGGTCGCGCCGGGCGTGAGGGTGGCCACCTTCAGCCAGTAGTTGTCGTGGTCGTCGGCGCGCTTGGCCCGCCAGACCAGGCGCACCGAGCCGTCGCCGAGCGAGACCAGCTCGGTGTTGTATCCGCCGGTGTCCGGCCAGGTCTGCGGGGCGAGCCAGCGGGTGCTGCCGGCGGGCCGGATCCGGGTGGAACGGGAGAGCCCGTCGCCGGTGAGTGAGACGAGGGCGCCGTCCCCGGCCGACACCAGGGCGTTCAGCCCGCCCGAGGCGGAGGCGGGGTCGGGGTTCGGGGCGTGCAGGGTGCGGGTGCCCCACGGGCCCGGCGCACGTGTCTCGACGGCGGCCGAGGCAGTGCCGGCGGTGGTGCCGGTGGCCGCGGCCGAGGCGGTGGTGTGGGCGGCGGCCGGGGTCGCGGCCGCCAGGGCGAGGACAGGAGTCAGCGCGATGCCGAGCACCGCGCGGGACTGCGAAGTCATGGGAATGCCCCCCCGGGCAGGGCGGATCCGATGGCACGGATTCGCCGGACTGTTCGAGCAAGTCAGGCGAAGCGTATATCAACCAAGATCGTCCCGCGTGGGAGGTTTACCTCCCCCTGCTCAAAGGAGCGTCGGGCGGCGTATGAGCAGCAGCTGCGCGAGACGGTCCGCGAGCAGCTGGCGTACGACCAGGGCCGCCGGGAGCGGGCCGACTTCGAGCGGGAGCGGCGCCGGGAGGCCTGTCCTGCCGCCCACCGCCAGTCGCGGTGACGGCGGAGAATTTGGGGTCGGCGCAGTTGTTGTTCTGCCGTCCTTCCTGCGGCATGGTCTGGCTGATACACGTCGACGACACCGGGGCCGCCTTCGACGCGGGCTCCGGCGTCCTTGGTGACGGTGTGCTTGTTGCGGGACGTGTCCTGACCGCCTGCCGCCGGGGCCTGCCGCGCGGTTTCCGGGTGGCTGTGTGCGCTGCTCCGGCCCTTCACGGTCAAGAACGCCCCACAGGGGAAAGTTATGGTTCGCCGGGGAAAGGCAGTCGGTCGCACCCGCCGGGGGAGCTGATCGGGCGGGCCGGTGGTGACGCGGACGTTGGCACGGTGGGCGGCGGTCAGTAGTCGGGGCCCGCGCCAGACGGGCTTCATTCGTGTCCTACGAGCAGCCCTCGGCACAGCAGGCTGACCCCGGGATTGGACCGTGGCCACACCCGACGGCCTGGCCTACTGCGTAGCAGTCGTCACGCCGAGGCCGCGGAGCGTCAGCTTGAACGGATCGGCCAGGAACGCAGCGCTCCCGGTCGCGTTCAACGATGCCATCAGAGTCTCGGCTTCTGTTCGCATGCGGCGCCGGGCCCTCCCGAATGCGTCAGTCAGTGACCGTCCCGTGGTGAGTTCCCGGTAGAGCGCGGATGAGAATGCCTCTGCAAGGCGGTCTTCGACGGACCACAGGTTCGCGATGATCGCCTTGCTGCCGGCAGCGAGGAATGCGCCGACGAAAGTCGGGTCGCCGGCCAGGCTCCGCGGCCCCGGGGCGGCGGCGTCGCAGGCGTTGAGCACCACTAGTTGCACTCGGGACAGGTCGAGCCGGGCGATCTGTTCGGCGGTCACGCGCCGGCCATCGGGGTCGATGGCGTTCTTCCGCGCATCCGACCAGGCCTGCTCGCCGTGTGTGATGAAGTGGAGCACGTCGCAGGTTGCTGCGGCCTTCGCGATGCGGTCCGCCGCGAAGTCCGTGTGTCTCTCCACGGACGCCGCTCCGAGCGTGGCTTCGATTCCGGCCAGTTCATGCCGTGCGCGGTCCAGGCTCTCGGAGTCGACGAAGACCGCCACCCGAGTGTCGGGGCCGATGACGACAGCCGGTATGCGCACGGCGTCGAAACCCGTCGACCGCGGGTCCAGGCAGACGTTGGCCGACCCCGTGCCCCGGTCCCACGCCAACTCCCAGGGGATCTGGGTCAAGGGTCCGACGGTACAGATCATCTCGTCGGGCCGGGCGTGCAGTAAGGAGTGTCCGGCGAGTCCTTCGTAGACGTTTTCCAGCCGGCGGGACGCCAGGTCCACCAGCTGTGCGAACTCGCGCTCCGTCCCGCCGAAACCGATGGGGTTGACCTCGGTCCGGGTGACGATGTTGAACATGCGGATGACCGGGAACAGGCCCGCCGTGGCGTAGCTTTCCAGGTTCTGGACCAGCGCGTCACTGATGTTGTCGGGGCCGACGATGGCACCCCAGGCTCTCGGGGACTGCCATAGGGCGGAGTTCAGCTCTTTGGAGTGGGCGACTGAGGTGAACGCGGCGTCGGTGTTGACATGCCAGATGTGTCCTTCGCCGGTCATGGAGACGCCTCTGACCGGATGCGTCGATCCCGGCGCGCCGGTGTCGGTGTCCCGCCATTCATAGGGGTGTGCAAAGAACGTCGGCAGCATTGCGCTCGCCCACTGTTGGGGCTGGTTGTGCCGGACGTCGTCCAGGAGAGAGAGCAGTGGCAAATCGCCCAGCACGCTGATCATCGCGTTCGCGGCCCGCCATCGTGACGCTGCGGGTATGGGCGCCCCCAAGGAGGCCAGGGTGTCCCGGACGCTGGCCCAGCAGCGTCGCGCCGACTCCTTCAGGCTGGGTTGGCCGTCGCCGTGGGGCAGGGCGGCGGAGTTGATGATGTCCTCGAGCAGCGCGACACGGGGGTTGCCGCAGTCCCGCAGGGCGATCTGCGCGTCGACGATCATGCTGACCGGTGTCTGCGGGCTGTCCCAGGGGATGTAACCGGCTAGGAAGGCGACGCGCGCCGACAGCGCCCATGACTCCTCGACCAGGCCCGCACGGCCGCAGGCCAGGCCGACTTTCCCGAGCGTGTCCAACGCTTTGCGGCATGCGTCGTGGTCTTCGCGTAGCCGAGCGCTGTGGAAATCGATGATCAAGCGGTGGTAGATCAGGTGGGCTCTTGCCCGAAGGTGCGATCCTTCGCTGATCGTTTCGTTGGCAAGCAGCCGGATCCCTTGGCCGAGCCATGTGGCGTAGCTGGCCTGGTCGTAGCCGCCGATGAACGCGCGCGCGGTCACGCTGAGCACGCGGGTGATGGTGCTGCCCGCGTGGCCGGGGCGGCGCCTCGGCCGGAACGCGGTGACGAACTCTCCGAGTGCGTGCAGGGAATTTTCCCACGAGTGAACCGACCCCCCGTCGCTGTGACTTGGGCCGGTCATGAGCGACCGGGCATGCGCCACCAGTTTGGCCGGCAGATCGGATTCGTCGAGCGGAGCGCGCAGACCCTGCATCAGGGCTGCGCCGAGCGACTCGTACTCGACGACTCCGGGCAGCAGGTCCCGATCGCTCATGGCGTGCAGGAGGTCCAGGCATGCGGCTTCGCATCCGATCCCGGCTGCGGACCGGAGCCGGAGCGGGAGCACCGCCGCGATGTCGTCGATCACCCGGTCCAGTCCGGCCCGGGTGGCCGGGTCCAGCGTCGCCGGCGTCGGTAGTCTGCGGAGCCGGCGCAGACAGCCGGAGACGTCGCCGGTCTGACACTGTTTCCAGGCGGTCGCGATGTCGTCCAGCGCGGACACCGGTGCGAGCCTCAGGGCAGGATGATGCGGTTGGGTCTGCTGCTGACCTGCTCCATCAGCTTATCGAGCTGCTCGGGCCTGATGTCGGCGGGCACGTCGATCTTCACGTTGTCGAATTCCAGGACGATGTGCCGGCCGTCTTTGGCGGCGCCACGCTGCAGGAGCGCGGACACCAAGGTGACCAGCGCCGAGCTGGCGGCGGCTATGGTCGCGACCAGCACGGAGGCGTCGGCGGCGCGGAACTGGAGCGCGGGCTTTTCGAGGACCAGGGAGCCGCCGGCGTCCTCCCAACCGTCGCACTGGAGCGCCTCGGCGACCTCGGCCGACCGTGACGACGCCGAGGTGATGACCACGCGCCACTCCTGCGGTTCGCTCTCCACGTCAGTACCTCCCCCTGCCGACAGCGAGCGATCAGGGAATCATGACATAGGTCGGCGCGCTGACACACCGCGCGATGACCAACTCGACGATCGGCGGCACAATGTTCGGATGACAACGGAATCGTGGACCGCCCCGGTGGACCTGGAGTCACAGGAGTACAGGCGTGTTCCCGCCGACCCGACCGGCGCCCCTTCCCAACCCCTGCGCCTCCAGCCGTCTTTCAGCCTCGTCGGCCACACCGACCGGGTCGACTCGGTGGCGTTCGCCCCGGACAGCCGGATGCTCGCCAGCGGCAGCCGGGACGGCACCGTCCGCTTATGGGACGTCGGGACCCGCTCCCACATCGCCACGCTCACCGGCCACACAGGTGTCTGTGCGGCACTGAGCTCGCTCGCCTTCTCCCCCGACGGGAAGACCCTGGCCCGCGGGTGCGACCACGGGTCTGTCCTCATGTGGGACACCGGGGAACGGGATCTCATCGCCAGGTGGTCGTCGTCCCCCGCCCTGACACCGTGTTCGGTCGCGTTCAGCCCCTTCGCGCCGATGCTCGCCTGCAACCTCACCAACCGCGCGGTGGATCTGTTCGACGTGGCCGGGCAGCGGCGGCTCGGTGCCATCGACCTCGACTTGCGACATCCCTACATCAGCTGCCTGGCGTTGGCCGCGGACGGGAAGACGCTGGCCGTCGGCGGGTTCGACTCCGTCCAGGTCGTGCGGCTCGCGCCCGGGCTCCCGTCGGTGATCCTCGCCGACACCGGGTTCGTCAGCTCGCTGGCTTTCCGACCGGACAGCCGAATGCTCGCTGTCGGCGGGGAGGACGTCGAGGGCCGTTCTCTCGCTGGAGACGGCGGCTTCGGCACCGCCCACTTGTTCGAGATACCGGGCAACCGCCTCATCGTCTCGCTTCCTACCGACCGCGACACCCCCCAGGCGACGTCTGTGGCATTCCACCCTGACGGCAGGACCATCGCCTGCGGATACTCCGACGGCCTCATGCGCTTGTGGCACTACTCGGCCTTGAGCTACGAGGCCACGCTCACGACATACGGAGCCTGCCGTGTTGCGTTCTCCGACGACGGCGGGGTCCTCGCAGTGGCGAGTGGGAACGCCGTTTCGATCTGGATGTGACCGGTGCCCTTTCAGCAGCGCGGCGCCGGCCGGCGCGGCGCCGCATCGAGGTCGGAGTGCGGTTCGGCTTGCTACTGCTGGATCATGGAGAGGGCCCGCTCGAGGACCGGCCCACGGCCGTCCGCGCATCCCGGGCACGTCATCACAGGCCGGCCAAAGCCGAAGCCGACCACCCATCCGTCGCCTTCGGCAGCCTTGCGCGCCATCTGGGAGACCTCGCCCGCTGAGCGTTCATCACCGTCATTGCCGGTCTCGACCGCCAGGCAGACGGCAGCACGACAGTCGTCGGTGTCACATACGCCAGCTACTCCTGCGGGCATCCGGTCTCCTCCCCAACGTGCCACGCCCAAGTCACCCGGGATCAGGCGCACGGGTCCTTGGGACACCTGCACAGACATCACTGCGCGGATGTGGCCCCTCATGGTGGACCCCGTCCGCTTGGCACGTCCTCGGTCCTCGTGCCCGGTCAAACGTTCCGGGGCGGATCGGGCTCAGTGGGCGACGGCGGAGGCGGAGAGAAGCGTCGCAGTGGCGAGGCTGCCCCACAGGGCGGCGGAACCGAGGGGGGCGAGAGCGGTGATGACTGCTGGAGAGACGGCGAGGCCGAAGCCGGTGGAGAGCTGGAAACGGGCGAGGGTGCGGCCCAGGACGTGGGCCGGGGCGAGGGCGGTGACCAGCGCTGTGGCGCTACCGGCGTAAATGATCTCGCCGAGGGTGCAGAGCACGGACACCGCGGCGATGGCGGGGGCGGCCCAGGTGCGGTCCAGCGAGGCGGCGACGAGGAAGCCGAGATACGACACGGTGAGGACCACGCCGGCGAGGGCGAGCACGGTCCGCCGGGAGTAGCGGGACAGCAGGACGGTGATCGGCACCTGGAGAGTGACCACCAGTACCGTGTTGGCCACGAAGATGCCCGCCGACCATACCGGGGACGCGTGCAGCTGGGTCACCAGGACCAGCGGGAGCGCGATTTCGGGGACGTTGAGGCAGAAGACGTAGATCACGTTGGCGGCGAGCAGGGCGCGCATGCCGGTCGCGGGCTCGTCGTCCTTTTCCCGCGTCGAGTCCGCGGCCGGATCCGCGTGAACACGGACCGACCAGGCCAGGGCCGCCGCGGCGATGTAGCTGAGGCCCGTGACGGCCGCCAGCGCCTGCAACGCCGGGGTGCCGCCAGCCAGGCAGGCGGTGGCGATGAGCGCGCCGACTCCCAGGCCGGCGTTGCGCAGGGCGCGGCCCGCCGCAAGCGCCGCGTCCCGTTCCCGGCCGTGGGAGACCGTGGCCACAAGGGCGGCGTGGGCAGCCGGCCAGGCCTGGTTGCCGATGCCGAGGAAGAGCGCCGCCGTGGCGAACAGCCAGACGTTTCCTGTGGGGGCGGCCAGCAGGAGCGCCGTGCCCGCCACCCGCACCAGCATCGACGCCGCGACGGCCGCGCTGCGCGCGCCCCGGTCCAGCCAGCGGCCGAGCGCGGGCATGCACACCAGACCTGCGACGACACCCACCGTCATGGCGGTGCCGGTGAGCGGTGCCGACAGGCGCAGCACGGTCACTCCGTACAGCAGCAGGAAGGGTCGTAGCAGGCCGGTGCCGAGCGCGTCCACGGCCAGGGCGACGGCGTAGCGAGGGCCTCCGGAGGCACGGACGAGGGCGCGGGGCCGGATCTTGGTGGTGGCTGGCATGGAGCCCACCGTGCGTTCGGCCGCCCGGCGGGGGCACGTCGGTTGACGGACACCGTCAACCGACGCCTTCACTGACCATCCGGCCAGCGATGATGAACGGATGACGCTGCGCATCGACATCACCGGCCTGCCGCCCGACCGGCTGCGGTTCGCCGCCTCCCCGCTGGCCGAGCTGACCGCGATGCTGCATGTGCTGGCCGTCCCCGGGCATCACCCGCAGCTCGCCGGCTGGGCCGCTGACGTCCGGGCCGGGCTGCGACCGGAGCTGGCCGAGCGATTGCAGGAGGCGGAGTTCCTCTGGCGTTCCTCGCGCGCCGACTTCCTGGTCCCCGCCCGCCCTCGGCAGACCCTCGCCCAGGAGTTGGACGACGTCGACCGGATCGACGACGAGACCTACGTGACCGCCGCGCTCGTCACCACGTGTGGCAGCAGCCGGGTCCACTTCGCCGCGCCCTCCCCGCTCACCGACGCGACTGCGCGCGAGCGGGCTCTGAACCTGGCCCAGGCCCGCGGCGCGCTCCAGGAGGCCTTCGCGGAACGGCTGCTCGCGGACCCGGCCGCCGTGCGGGCGCGGGTGCGCCACACCCTCGAACAGTGCGCCGAGGCCTTCTTCGACACCGCGTGGACCAGTGTCGCCGCGCGGCTCGCCGCGGACCTGCGCCTGAAGACCGACCTGCTGGCGCGCCAGGGCATCGGCGCGGCACTCGCGTCGGTCTCCGGCGCCATCGCGCTGGCACCGGACGGCGACTGCATCGTCGTGGACAAGCTGCAGGACACAGCGACCGCCGCCCACGGCACCGGGGTCACCTTCATCCCCAGCGTCTACGGCCGTCCGCACCTGGTGGCGGTCCACGCGCTCGGGTGGCAGCCGGTGGTGCAGTACCCCGTGGCCGAACCGAACCCGCAGGACCCGGTGTCGCTGGAGACGGTCGGGCTACGTCTGGAGGCGCTCGCCCATCCGGTACGGCTGCGCCTGCTGCGCACCCTGGCTCGCGGCCCGCACACCACCGGCGAGCTGGCCCACGCCTGGGAGCTGACACCCCCGGAGGTCTCCCGCCACCTCGCCGTCCTGCGTCGAGCCGACCTGCTGACAGCCCAACGGCACGGCCGCTACGTCCACTACGCCCTCAACCTGCCCGCGATGACGACACTGGGCACGGACCTGCTGTCGGCCGTGCTGCGCTGAGCAGATACGCAGGCCGGTCCGCGTGCGGGTCCGGTAGCCGGCCACGGCCGCGAGCGCCTCTGCGCGGTCGTACGGGCCTGGCACAGCTGCCCCCCGACACCGCACAAACAGCGCAGGCAGCACTGCCTCTCACCACAGACATGCTCGCAGGCGACGGCTGGCAAGCCCTGCTGTCCTGGCACGGATCGCCCCGGCCGCCGTGCTGCGGGTAGGGGACATCGTGTTCGCTCACCGCCGGCTCTATGAGGGCCAAGAACACGAAGCCGGCGCGGTCATGACCGCAGGCCACCGAAGTCCTGATCGTCCTCACCGAGGCACTCGGCGCGATCACCGCCACCCTCGCCCCCGCCGATCGCCCAACCGGCCGCAATTCCCCCGCGTTACCGCTCGTCGGCGAGTGCCGGCCGATCGGTTCGCCGTTCAGTGCTCGTCGTCGACCGGCGCCTGACGGGCGAGGAACTCGGCGAATGCCGCCGACTGCTTCGGCCCCATGTACCCCTGACGCCCGTACATCGCCTGTTCCTCCAGCCTCGCCACCGTTTCGGCGTCACGCAGCTCGGCCACGACCACCCGGCCCCGCGTGAGCGTCATCCCGCCGTGCGGATGGCTGTAGCCGATGTAGGGCCCGTACGCCGTCGGCCCCGGCGGGTACTCGCGTGCCGGCTCGTCCTGCGGCCGCGCGCCCTTGTTGTGACGTGCGGCCCAGTACTCCAGTGCTGCCAGTTCGGCCGCCGCCAGCAGCACTCCCGCCGGCTCGCCGTCCGCGGTGAGCCGGACGCGCTCGCCGGTCTCCTCGGCCTGGGCGATCAGACGCCCGAACTCGGGCGCTCCTTCTATCAGTTCAACGTCCATACACGGCCACGCTACCCGTATCCCGGAGCGGGGACCGCGCCTTGAGCCCCTGGCAACGCCTCCGAGTACCTGGCCAGCATCGCCGGCATCCTCTTCGACCCCGACGGGGCCCTGCAGTTCGGCTGCCTGCTCCACCTTGCCAGCCCCGGACGGACGGTTCGGGCCGCCGTGATCACGGCGCTCCTCCTGGGCGCGAACCCCCCGCAACCGGGCGCCGTCGCGTGCCTGAGGCTCGCCGGGGCGCGGATATCCGGGCGCCTCAACCTGGCCGGCGCGCAGATCGCTCACGCCCTCTGGCTCGAGGACTGCTGGTTCGAGGAGTCGGTGGACCTTCTCGGAGCGTCGACTCAGACGCTCGTCATCACGGGCAGCCAGGTGCCGGGCATCGAAGCCGATTCGGCGCGCATCGAGGGAATCCTCGACCTGCGGGGCTCCGTCGTGGAAAGCCTCGCTTCCTCGCCTTTCAACCATGTGAGCACCGCCCTGTCGCTGAGCGACGCCCGGGTGACCGGCGGCCTGCTCCTCAACGGGGCCGAGATCAGCGCGCCCGGGGGTGGGCCGTGGCCGCCGGCGGCCTGGTCATGGAAGGCGGTGTGTTCTGTAACGACGGGTTCGTCGCGCGAGGTCGAGTAAGGCTGCTGGGTGCGCAGTTTCCGGGCGGATTGTTCATGCGGAGCGCACACCTGGTGGGCCCCGGCCGGCGCGGGGTGACGCTCGCCCTGGACAACGCCGTGGCCTCGACGCTCGACTTGTCCGACGGGTTCATCGCGAACGGGACCGTACGGCTGCGGGGTGCCCGGATCACGGACAACCTGACCTTTGAAGGAGCCGTCCTGAACGGGCCGTCCGGCGGCGACGGCCCGTCTTAGGTCGCCCTGCTCATGCAGGCCGTCGACTTCGACTTCACCCTCGCCCGGCCACCGTCCGGCACTGTTGACCTGCGAGGCGCGCAGGTGTCCTACCTCCACGACAGCGAGCACAGCCGGCCGGACGTGGTGGAGCTGGACGGCTTCGTCTACGGCTCCATCAAGATGGACGAAGCAGGCGAGCGTCGGGAGGCGGTGGGGCGGCGGAACTCCGTCGTCCACCGCGTGGCGTGGATACGACGCAGTCCGGGCTACAGCCCCCAGCCCTATGAGCAGTTGGCGAGCTGGTACCGGAAGGCCGGCCACGACGACGACGCCCGCCGCGTACTCCTGGCCAAACAGCGCCATCGGCGTCAAATCCTTCGAGGCGAAGGCGCCCCGTTCCAGGAGTGAGGCCGCTCCGCGGGGCGTTTCGCATGGCGGTTCTTGGCGCCGGGGTCAGGGCGTATGGCCGGGCCAGGGGATGTCGGTGGCGACCGCGGCGGTGTAGTCGATGCCCGGCACGGAGAATCCGTACAGGCGTTGGACTTCGGCGCGGAACCAGGCGAGGTCGGCGAGGTCGGCGATGGTGTCGGTGGTGGCGGCCTCCCAGCGTTCGGCGACGGCCGCCTGGATGTCGTCGGTGAGTTCCCAGTTGTCCAGGCGGATCCGGCCTTCGTCGTCCAGAGCGAGCGGGGCGGCACCGGTGAGCTGGTCCCACAGGGCAGCGAGCTGGTGTACCGGCGGGACCAGGTCCTCTCCGAGGACGCCGCGCAGCAAGCCGGTGTACAGGGCGATGCCGGGGATGGCGGTCGAGGACTGGGTGACGGCGGCGCCGTTGACGGAGGTCACGGCCCGCCCGCCCACGGTTTTGTCGAGCCGCTCGCTCAGGGCGCGGGCGGTGGCCTCCAAGTGGGCCTTGGCCGCGCCGATGGTGCCCTGCCGGTAGATCGCCGCTGTCAGCGGCGAGCCGATGTACGACAGCGCGGCGGTAGCGAAGCCGTCGCCGAGCAGGCCCCGACTGGCCAGGGAGTCGATCCAGCGTTCCCAGTCCGCACCGCCCATCACGGCCACAGTCTGCTCGACATCGTCGCCCTCGGCCGGCCCGGTCTCGACCTCGCGGACCTCGGGAACGCCTTGGTCGTCGAAAAAGAGAGTCTTGGTGCGGTTCGCCTGGCCGATCGGCTTCAGGACGGAGGTGTACGTGGTGCCGGTGTCGGGGTCGGTGCGCCGGGGCGCGGCCACCGAGTGGATCAGGTAGTCCAGCCTGCCGCCGAAACGCTGCTCGATGAGGTCGGCGACCTGGTTCTTCATCGTGTCGGAGAACGCGTCGCCGTTGAGGAAGACCAGATCCCGACCGGCGGTGCGGGCGATGTCGGCGGTGGCGGCGGTGCGGTACCAGCCGGCTGTAGCGGTACGCCGTTCGGTGGGGGCCTTCTCGAAGGAGACCATGATGCCGCGGATGCCAGCGCGCTTGAGCCCGGCGAGAGTGGCCGCCAGGCCGTATCCGGCCGAGGAGCCGATGATCAGGGCCACCGGCCCGGCACCCTCCGGCAGGCCGGCAGGGGCGGGGCATGCCTGCCACATGTCGGCCACCAGCTGCTCGCAGCCCGCCGGATGGGAGTCGAGGAAGAGGAAGCCCCGGTTGCGGGGGGTGAGAACACGCTCGCTCACGATTGCAGTCCTTGGTTCGGCTGGGAGAAAGACGCGGCGACCAGCCGGGCCACCACGTCCTGCAAGTCTGCGACAGGACGGACACGGGCAGTGGCCCCGTAAGGGACAACGACCACGAGCCGGTCTTGGAGTGTTTCCACCACTTCCAGCAGAGCAACTCATTCACGGACCGCAGCACTTGGCCTGTACGCCCCTGATCCGCCACCGGGCGGGACGAAGCCGGGCACGCCCTCAGCGCCGACTGTCGCCCGGGGCGAGCAGGCTGTTGAGCTCGGCGATGGCCCTTCCTCGCCTTCACCGCCATCGCGGCGACCCTCATATGCCGCGGACTCGCTGAACGAAGGGGGGCCGACACCTCCCGAATCGAGGTCAGATGCGTCCGCGGGCACGTCCAATGTCAGTGCCGTGCGCTTCACTGTCCGCCATGGAGATCACGCAAACGGACGTCACCGACCTGCTGGCCCGACTCGGCCCGGGGGACAGCTATATGTACCTGCCCAGCGACCTGGACCCGCAGGACCTGACCGACCTGCTCGGCAGCAGGTTCGGTGCCCCGCGCACCCTCGTCCTCGACGGCTTCACCGATCCGACGGTCGACGAGTCCAGGGGCGCGGCTCTCCTCGTTCCCTTCGAGAACCGGGCCGTGACGATACGGGCGTGGGCGTACGGGGATCAGTGGGTCGGCACGGGTACGGCGCGGGACGCCGAGGGGGCCGAGCGGCCGGTGCTGGTGGTCGCTCACAGGGAGGTGCCAGAACCCTTGGCGGTCGCTCCGGACGAGGAAGAGGATGTCGACTGGATGGAGCGGCTCATACGGATCACCGGCTGGACACAGCCCGCCCAGCGGCCGGACGTGGACTGGGCGGAGGTGGAGTCACGCCTGGGCACCGCGCTGCCCAGCGACTACAAGCGCATGGTCGAGACGTTCGGCCAGGGCGCCTTCGACGGTTTCCTGGGCCTGAACCAGGAGCCGTGGACGGGTCTCAGGGAGGACGGGCTGCTCATCTGGGCGGGCACGGAGCACGAGGACCTGTACTGCTGGAGGGCCGACGGCGACGACCCCGACCGTTGGCCCGTCGTGGTCCGGTCCTTCGACGGCGAGGACGTCCCATTCGGCTGCCAGGCCGCCGAGTTCGTCTGCCGCATCCTCATCGACCCGCACCATCCGTTCACGATGGCCCGCTACTTCGACACCCACTGGTTCATGAACTACCGGAAGAGCAACTGACCGAACCCCGCCGCCAACGGCATCCGCAGCCCGGTTGGCGGCGCCATCGGGGGATTCACGAGGTCGGCGCGGATTCTCCGGTCAGTTCGCGGGACACTTTGCCGGCCATCGCCCAGTGGATCATTTTCCGGGATCTCTGCGGCAGGGGTTGGCTGTCCCCGCGCCGGCCGGCGGTGCTGGACCAGCCGGCCGAAGACCCACTCGGATCACCCACCGCTTCGGCAGCAGCTCGAACACCTTCGCCCACGGCCGCTGCACGACTGCCGGCCGCCGGTGGCACGGCACTTCGGGTCTTTTACTGGGGCGAGGCAGTGGGGTGTGTCAGCGCGAAGACGAGCCCCGCGAGGGCCAGGCGCCAGCTGACAGCAGCAGTGACCACTCGGTGTTTGCGGCTGCGGCGGCGCCCATACCGGACCGGAAGAGCCGCTCCGCGCCGAAACGGTCGGCGGCCGCGCCCGCCGACAGCAGCAGCGCCGCGAACGCCACGGTGTAGCCGGTGATCGCCCACTGCAGTCCGGCCATCGAGGTGCCGAGGGAGGCTCCGGTCCGGCCGCACACGCCGTGTACAGAGCCACGCCTATCGGGTGACGCGTGCTGTGCGGCGCGGAGTGTCCGGGATGTTCGGTGAGGTGCGGCGGACAGTTCGATGGCACGGGTCCTTCGGGTGGCGTTCCTGACCGGCGTGGCTTGCGGGACCCGGCCCCGTTGGTGTTGGTGAGGGTGGGGCCCTGGGCCGGTGGGTTGACCGGTTCGCGAGTCTTGATCGCTGCCGAGCCTGCTGGTTAGGTTGGCCGGCATGACTGAGCTCGGACTCGTCGCCTGGCCACCTGCCCCGATCAGGACCGAGCGGCTCGTGCTCCGCGAACCCGAGGCCCGGGACCGTGCGGCGTTCATCGAGCTGTTCGCCTCGCCAGAGGTGGGCACCTACATCGGTGGCCCTCGACCGCGTGATGAGCTCGAGCGCGCGGTGCCTGAAGTGCCCGGGCGGCGCTCTGGCCTCTTCGTGGTCGATCTCGACGGAGCGATGATCGGCATGATCACGCTCGATCGGCGCGACGCGGAGCGTCCGGGTCACGTCCGTTCGGATGCCGGGGAGGCTGAGCTCGGCTACATGTTCCTGCCGGAGGCGTGGGGATGCGGGTACGCCGCCGAGGCGTGCGCAGCGGCACTCGACTGGTTCGCCGACGCGCTTCCCGGCGAACCGGTGGTGCTCTGCACCCAGACCGCCAACGACCGCGCGAGGCGCCTGGCGGCGAAGCTGGGGTTCACCGAGGCGGAGCGGTTCGAGGAGTACGGCGCCGAGCAGTGGTTCGGCGTGTGGTCCTCGGTCACGCCGTCCGGTTGAGCTCAACCTCGACCGCAAGGGCTCCACACTGCTGTTCCAGATCGCCTCCTGCTCCACGAGGTCGAGCGGCACGCCATCGACTTTGCTGTAGCGGGCAATGACGGACGACCCGCTCGGCTGCGAAGGGCTAACGCGGAGGAGGCGCTGGAGGACGGCCGGAGGCATCTGAACGCAGTGGCTCGGACGGTGGGCGGGCTGCGGTGGGCCGCCCCGGCAGGACGAGCGTTTCCTCGCGCGGTCAGTGCCGAAGGAGTGTGAGGAAGTCTGCGAGGGCGGTGGCGACGGCGCCGGGGGATTCCGCGGGGAGCAGGTGGCCGACGGCGGCCGCCCCAATTGGGGGCGGCCGCTGTGATGCGTGTGGGGGCAACTCCACGAAGGAACGGTCTTGGCGGGCAGAACCGCCGTACCCACCACATGCAACGCCGCTCACACGGGCGGCTGCCGTGTCGCGGCCGTTCACCTAGCCGGCAAGGCAGCCGTGTAGTCCGTGAGGACGCGACCGCCTGTCCACCCCTGGGACTCGGCCTTGGACACGTCCAGGACGACGGAATGCGCCAGCTGGTCGACGGAGTAGCGGGTGAGCAGCGGCTCCGTGTGCGGGCGCAGCCGCGCCAGCGTTTGGGCGGCCCCCGCCGCGGTACGGGCCACCGGCGGCGGGATGTGGCCGATGCGCGCCCGTACGCCGTGGGCACGCAAAACCGTCCGGATCGCCTCGTCCCGTTCGTACGGCGTCGGGTCGGCGATGTTGTACGCGCCAGGCGGCCAGTCGGCGGCCATGAGGCAGGCGTTGGTGAGGTTCTCGACGGCCGTCAGGCTGAGCGGGACGCTGGGCCCCGGCAGCATGAGCAGTCCGCGGCGGACGCGGGACAGCAGCCGGGGTACCAGGTGCGGGTCCCCGGTGCCGTATACCGCCCGCGGTCGCAGCACCACGGCACCCGCGGCGAGCGCCAGCGCCTCTCCGGCGGCCTTGGTGCGGCCGTATGCGTTCAGGTGCCCGCGCACCGGATGGTCCTCGGTGATCCGGTACCGGGCGCTCCCGGGCGCGTAGACGCTGGCGCTGCTCACCCACACCACCGGTCGGCCGGTGGCCGCCTGAAGGAGGCGGGCCGTGCCGTCGACGTTGACGGCACGCATCGCGGCCTCGGCGGGGGAGCGGGGCACCGGGTCGCCGACCGCCGCCGCGCAGTGCACGACGAGGTCGGCGCCGGACAGGTCCGGGACTTCGCGTGCGGCGTCCCAGGGGATGTGCCGGCCGACCGGCCCGGGACGCCGTCCGACGCACAGAACGTCGGCGCCGCGGGCGGCGGCCGTGGTTGCGACGTGGGAGCCGCAGAAGCCGCTCGCCCCCGTGACGGCGATCGTGGTCATCGGTCCTCCGGGTGTGCGTGGTCGTCAGCCGCCCGAACGGTGAGGGACCGCCAGCCGGGCAGGGCCGCGCTCCGGTCGACGCGGGTGCGCAGGACGGTGGGGCGGTAGGGGGCCAGCGCGGCGAGGGTGTCGTCGAGTTGTGCGCGGGCCAGGCGTGCGCCGGGACAGGCGTGAGTGCCGGCGCCGAAGACGAGCTGGGCCACGGCGGGCGGAGCCGGGTGATGGGCGTCTGGCGGGTCGCTGTGGGCCTGCGCGGCGTGCCGTGCCACCAGGATCAGGCGGTCCCCGGCCCCTACCGGGCAGCCGCCGAGGTCGGCGTCGGCGGCTGCGACGCGGGGCAGCAGCGGGGATGGGGCGATCACCCGCAGCAGTTCGCCGACCAGGGTGGGCCGCAGCCGGTCGTCGGCCGCCTGGTCCCAGAGCCGTGCGTCGGCACACCAGGCGGCGGCGCGTGGGAGGGCCGCGACGGTGGTGTTGACGGCGGCGACCGCGAGCACGGCCCGCAGGGCCGACCCCGTGTTCTTGTCGGACGTGGCCGGGGCGAGCAGCGCCTCCAGCCGCGCCGTCGCCGCGGCCGCCGCCCGTGCGGTGCCCGGCGGCCGGGGGCCGGGCAGGTGGTCGCGTACGGCGGTGGCCGCCGCCTCGGCGGCCGCTTCGGCGATGCCTACCGGGTCCGCGGTGGTGTGCAGGAGCGCGCAGACGGTGGCCCCGGCCAGTTCTCGGGCCAGTGGTACGAGGTCGACGGCGCGTCCCGCGCCGAGCGGAGCGAGGCGGCGGGTCAGGACATCCCGCCACACTGGGCGCAGCCGCTCCACTGCGGCCGCGCCGAGATCGTCGGCGACCGCGCGCCGGGTGGCGCGGTGACCGATGCCCTCCTGGTCGAACAGCGTCCCGCCCGCGGACAGTTCCCGGGCGGCGCCGCCGGTGGTGCCGGCCGCGGTGCGGTCCAGCGGGATGCGGGTGAGGGCCTGCCGGTACGTCTCCGTGCCGTGCACCAGCACCGCGCCGCCGATGCGGGTCACCGCCCGGCGGCGGGTGGCGGCGAGGAGGGCGAACAGCACGGGGTGGGATCGGGTGTACACGCGCCGGTCGCGGCGGCGGGCCGCGCGGACAGCGGATGTGCTGCTGGGCAAGGCGGATGCGGCGGGGGTGGTGGTCACCGGACGTGCACTTCCTGTGGGTCGGCGGGGCGGTAGCGGCGGTCCCAGCACCACAGCAGGGTCCGGCGGGCGCCCCATGCCCTCAGGCGTCGCAGGCTGGCGTGCACCACCATCCGTTCGGCCCGCGCGATCCGGTCGCTGTGCTCGCGCGCCCGGTTGAGGAGTACGACGTCCTCCGGCGGTCCTTCCAGCGGGGTGCGGGGCGTGCCTCCGCAGCGCAGGTACAGCGTGGCCGTGATGGCGAGGTTGTGGCCGTGGCACAGCACGTAGGGCGCTCGGTAGCGCGGGTGACGGTGCTCGGTGCGGTATCGCCCGTACAGTGCGGTCGCCCTGACGACCGCCGGGAGCAGGTACCGCTCGGCGAGTGAGGGGTCCTCGTCCCGGCGCGGAAGGCTTCGGCCGCAGGCCATCTCCGTGCCGCGGGAGAACTCCCTTCGCGCCGCAGCGATCCAGTCGGCGGCGGGCAGGCAGTCGGCGTCCGTGCGCACGAGCAGTTCGGCGCCGTGTTCGACGGCGTACTGGAATCCCGTGTCGGCGGCGGCACCGGTGCCCCGCTCCTCCTCGTGGACGAGGTGCACGGGGAAGGGCGCGGTGGCGGCGAAGCGGCGCACGATGGCGGCGGTCGCGTCGGTGGAGGCGTTGTCGACGACGACCAGGGCGAAGCCGGTGTCGGTCTGGGAGGCGAGCGCGGTGAGGGTGGCTCCTATCCCGGCCTCCTCGTTGTAGGCGGGCACCACGGCCCACAGCGGCGCGTTGCCCGGCCGGGTCATCCCCGGCTCCGCTCAGCGAGGCGCCGGGCGGCGAGGCGGGCGGCGGCAGCGCGGTCGGGCTTCAAGGAGCGGCCGGACAGCGGGATGCCGGCCAGCAGCACCGCGTCCGGCCGGGCGGAACCCATGCGCTCGAGCGGCTCGGCCAGGGCTGCCCGCAGCGTGTCACGGTCGGCCCCCGGGCCCGGCTGTACGACGGCGACCAGGCGCTCGTCGCCGTCACCGGCCGGTACGCCCACGAGCAGGGCCAGTTCGACGCCGGGTACGTGCAGCGCCGGTTCGTACAACCCCGGGTAGATGTTCTCCGCGTGCCGCAGAACCATGTCCTTGCGGCGGCCTTCCAGCACGATCCGGCCACCGTGGAGGCGTGCCTGGTCGCCGGTGGCGACCCAGGGGTCCGGTTCCTCGCCCAGGTAGCGGTTCCGGGCGGCGGGGCCGGACAGCAGCAGCTCACCGGACGCGTCCGTCTTGGCCACCACCCCCGGAAGAGGGGTGCCGGCCAGGTCTCCCTCGCCCGTGAAGGCGGCCTTGTCGGCCTGCTCGACCGCTGCGGCGGGGAACAGCTCGGTCAGCGCATAGACGCCCCACGCCTCGTCGGCGCCCGCCCGCTTGACCCGGGTGAGCAGGTCGGCGCTCGCCGGGGCCGATCCCGTCCACACGCGCCCCGTGAACCGGCCGCCCTCCGCCAGCACTCGCCGCAGTTGCGGCGGTGTCAGATACGTGGCCTGCGGGGCGAGGCGCCGCAGCTGCCGTGGCAGCACGCGTGCGGAGCGGGCGGGCAGCGCGACCGGCGCTCCGCTCGCGAGGGACGGTACGAGGACGAAGAACGTGCCGCCGAGAACGGGCCGCCCGGCCTCGGGCCGGACCAGCTCTGCCACCGTGGCCATGCCGGCGGTGAGCGAGGAGCGGGTGTGCACCACCGCGCGGGGCCGCGACGTGGTGCCCGAGGTGAACACGATGACCGCGTCGCCGTCCTCGTCCACCGGACGCGGCGGTCGCACGGCCCGCACGTCGGCGTCCAGAGTGGGGGCACAGCCGGGCAGTCGGGGCCCGACCGTGACCACCGGACCCAACTCCGCGAGGTCCGGCAGAGCCAACTGGGCGCGGCGGGCGAGCGGCCGGGCCCACCCGGCGACGGCCTGGGCCATGGCGTCGGCGAGAACGACGTCGGGGCCGGCCAGGGCAAGCCGGGCGCGCAGCACGTCCGGTCCGGCGCCGGGATCGAGCACCGCGATCCGTGCGCCGAGCCGGTGCACGGCGAGCATCACGGCCAGCGCCCGGGGCCCGGGCCGGACGGCGACCCCGACGGTGCCGCCTCGTCCGAGACCGCGTGCGTGCAGCGTGGCGGCGTAGCGCTCGGCCAGGTCGGCCAGGTCCCCGTAGGTGGCCTTGGTGCGTACGGCCCCGGTACGGGTGGTGCCGAGGACGGCGGGCCGGTCGGGGTGGCGCCGCAGGGCGTGGGCGAGGGTATCGAGCATCAGCGGGGGTCCTCTCCGTGACGGCCCGGGCCTTTGTCGAGGTACCAGCGGGCGGTGCCGAGGATGCCGTAGGCGCGCAGTCGGCGGGTGGAGTTCTCCACCACCATGTCGCGGGCGTGGACGATCGCGCTGGTGTGGCGGCGCACCCGGTTCAGGAAGAGCCGGTCGGTGGGGGAAGGGCGGCGCGGCATCCCGCCGACGGCCTCGTACAGCGCCGCGGTGATGGCCATGTTGTTGCCGGCGTGCATCCGGTACGGGGCGAGGTAGCCGTGGCGGGGGTGGTGGGCGGGGCGTACCCGGCCGAAGAACGCGGCGACGCGGACCAGCCCACGGAAGGCCGCCCGTCCGAGCGGTCCGTGCTCGTCCCGACGCGCGTCGATGCGTCCGCACACCAGGCCCGCGCCGCACTGCAGGGCGGCCCGGGCGCCGGCCGTCCAGCCGGGGCGCGGCAGGCAGTCGGCGTCGGTACGGGCCAGCAGCGCCGCGCCGTTGTCGATGGCGTACCGGAAGCCGGTGTCCACCGCGCAGCCCACACCCTTCTCCGATTCGCTGAGGACGTGGACGGGGAAGGGCGCCCAGCGGGCGAAGTCGTACACGATCGCCGCGGTGCCGTCGGTCGAGGCGTTGTCCACCACGACGAGGGTGAAGTCACGGTCGTGCTGAGCCGCGAGCGCGTCCAGCGTGGCGCCGATGCGCGCGGCCTCCTGGTGCGCCGGCACCACCACCCACAGCGAGTTCACGCCTTCTCCCAGACCATCGTCATGATGCTCACGCCACCGCCCAAGCCCACGAACAGAACCCGGTCACCGGGACGCAGCCGCTCGTGGACAAGGTCGAGCTGCACGCCCAGGGTGGCGCTGGCCATGTTGCCGAGTTCCGGGACGGTGACGACGAGCCGCTCCCGGGGGACGCCGGTCAGTTCCACGAACCGCTCCAGGTACGGCACGGTGACCTGGTGCACCAGGATGTGCCGGAAGTCGCTCCATGCCAGCCCGGTGCGCTGCCGCATCCGGTCGAGCACCGACGTGCCGACCTTCTCGAACACCTCGCGCAGCTCGCTGCCGTCACCGTGGAAGTACGTGTGCTCGTCCCCGCGGGGGTGCCGTGAGCCGCCGCCGAAGATGCCCCCGACCGACCAGTGCTCGGAGTGGGTTTCGGTGTCCACGTCGAGGATGCCGCCCCGGTCCACCGCCTCCAGGACGACCGCGGCTCCCGCGTCGCCGAAGGTGTAGCCCGCGAACCCGTCCCGGAGCTGGCCGGGGTCGGAAGGGGTGTGCCGCACCGCCCGGCTCGGGGTCTCCCCGGTGACGACCAGAGCACGGCGGGCGCGGCCGGCGAGGATCAACGCCCGCGCCGAGTCGATGCCGTTGACGAAGCTGTTGCACGCGTTCGTGACGTCCAGCGCGTGCGCCCGGGACCCGAGCTCTGCCTGCACGATGTGCGCGGTCGCCGGTTCGACCACGTCGCGCGTGGCGGAGGCGAACACCAGCAGGTCCACGTCATACGGGGCGAGCCCGGCCCGGGCCAGCGCCGTGCGTGCCGCCCGCACCGCGAGCGTCGAGGCGTACTCGCTCTCCATCACCGCGCGGCGCGAGGTGATCCCGGTGACCCGTTCGATGATCTGCGTCGGCAGCCGAAGCCCGGAGGCTGCGGCGATCTGCTCCTGCAGTTGCTGAGAGGTCACTTCGGACTCCGGCAGGCAGGAGGCCACCGCGGTGATGCCGACTCGGAGTACTGGGGCGCGAGCAGCGTGGTCTATGTGCATGGGGTGGACGCTATGAGCGGATCCGGACGGCTTGCCTGAGCACTCGTACTCAACTGGCATGGGTGAACGGCCGTTGCGGAGGGCAGCGGCCTATGCCCGTCACCTGGCGGGTGGGCCTCGGTGCTCATGTGGCTGGACTGCGCCCATCGCCCTGGTTTGGGCAGCTGCTCGGGGTACGGGCCAGACCTGCCCACCGGCAGTAACGGGGGGACGATGAACTCCCACTGCTCCTCTGTGAGTTGATCACGCGTCACGCTTACGTACTACCGCACCCAGACCCCGGCCGGGCCAAGAACGCGACTCTGACCGCAACCGCGGACAGTCCCCTGATGCTTGACTTACGGGATGGACGACGAACAGCTCCTGACCGCCGTGGCCGAGATCCTGTGGCCGGATCTCCGTGAGCTGGCCTGCCGCGAACACGGTCATGCGGCAGGCCATGTCTGCCTTTCCGTCTCGCACCGTGCCGACCTGAGCAGCATGCTTGAGACCCTTTCCGACCGGTACGGGGAGCCGTTCGCCGGCGCCGATCGACTGCCGCCGCTGCCCTTGTCGGGGCAGGTCGACTGGCGGTATGCCTGGCCGTTCAGTAACCGGTGGGTTGCCTTCGGCCAGACCGGCCGGGGTGGGGACGCCCGGCCCGCCCTCATGGTCGCCCTACGCAGCACACCGGGCTCAAAGGAGTTGCCCGCGGAGGCATCCTGGCTGGAAAGGCTCGTCGCCGTGACCGGTTGGGCGCCGGGGAGGGAATTCAAGGTCGACTGGGCGGCAGTCGAGTCCCGCCTGGCCACGCCCCTACCGAGCGACTACAAGGCGCTCGTCGAGACGTTCGGCCACGGCATGTTCGACGGCTTCCACGACGTGTTCATGCCGGACCGGCTGATCAAGACCACCGCGTTGGCGGCGAGCCTGGGACAGGCGCGCTGGGAGCCGCATCCGCCGTTCCCGGCCCCGGACAGGCTGGTGACCTGGATGGGCAACGAGCACGAGCAGTTGTTTCACTGGATCACCGAGGGCCCCGACCCCGACCGGTGGCCCGTCTACGTCACCGGAGACGAACCGGAGGCAGGCAAACGGTTTGACTGCACGGCCACGGAGTACCTGTTCCGTCATCTCACCGACCCGCAGCACCTGATCCCGATGCCGGTGGACTTCCGCGCTCACTGGTTCATGGACTGCTCAGCGAACGTGGAGTTGGACGCAACGATGCAATAGCGCGCAGCACCATGTACTCGGTTGAGGGCCGGTCCCCGCTGTCGGCACCATCAAGGGTGCCCAAAACGTGACGGGTGCGGCTCCTTTGAAGGAAACGCGCCTGCTGAGCTGGGCCGTGGCTATGAAGCGTCGGCGTAGGCGAGGTGGGTGCCGCAGGTGGTGCAGCGGGAGAGCATGGCGCTTGCGCCCTGCCAGAGGTGGGTCAGGAAGTCCTCGAGCCGGGATGCGTCATGCCAACCGCCCGGCTGAAGGCCGAGTCGAAGCTGGTCGAGTGCCTCGGGGCGGGCAGCCAGTTCGGTGTATCCGACCTCGCCGATGAAGGCGGCCGCGTCGTTGCAGTGGACAAGCCAGTGCGGATCCTGCCAGGGGTGGAAGCCGGGGGTGCGGCGGCTGACCTGCTCCAGTGACCTGCCGCTCGGCCCCCGCATACGCTGACGCCACCAGCTCACCCGCGGTCGGCTGCCCGGCCTCAACGGCCACCACCGCCTTCTCCGGGGTCATCTCCGCGAGGGCCTCGGCAACCGTCTCCCGCGTGATCCGCAGGCGCTCCAGCCCATCACGGGCCAGCTCATGCTTCCCCGACGGCTCAGCAAGCTGGGCTTCCAGCTCTTCCACCCGAGCCCGAGCGGCTGCCTCGCGGGCTTCCAACTCCTCGAACAGCGAGCCCATCTGCCACCCCTCACCCACCACCACGGTAGTGACGAGCAGCATCGAGCACAGCCCAGATGGAGGTCGGATGTCGGTGGCAGGCGCTAACCTCCGTGCTCGCCGTCGATAGGAGAGCCATGAACACGCAGATGGACTGGTCGAGAGTCCGGGAACGCGTCATCGCAGTTGAGGAGGCTGAGCGTCGTGCCCGTGGCCAGGGGCCGTCTCAAGACCCGACGTTCGAACCTGTCCTGACGCCCGACGAGATCGCCGAGGTCGAAGCACAGTACGGTGTCGCGCTCCCCGACGGGTACCGCACGTTTCTGGCGGAGGTCGGAGCTGGCGGCCCCGGGCCGGCACTCAAGCTCATGTCGTTGCGCCGAATCGACGGGACATGGGGATGGGTCTGGGACAACGACGAGTCCCATCCCTGGCTGCTGGATCCCAGCGGGCCGTTCGTCGAGACGGAAGACTGGGCCGACCAGCAGATAGCGACCCTTCGCGCCGCCGGGTACGAACCCACCACCCATGACGAAGACGACGACTACCGGGACGACTACCGCAAGGTATTCGGCGACGCCGGCGACGGCATCTGGCACCTGGAGCGCGGGCGGGGCGCGATCCCCATCAGCGACAACGGATGCGGGATGACCGGCTGGCTCATCGTCGTCGGCCCGCATCGCGGGGAACTTCGTGACCGGGACTGCGCGGTCAACCCGCCCTTCGAATACGTTGATGCAAGGGGAAACCGCCACACCTTCCGCACCTGGTACCTCGAGTGGCTCGAGCAACGCGAGAGGGAAACTCGATGATCAAGGGGGTTGATCATCTCGGAGCGCCCCATGCGTTGCCGACGATGACCACGCACATTGCGAACCAGCGCCGACACCATGCTTTCGACGGGTCGCTTGGCTGGGTGACAGCAACCCTTCCCTTCAAGGGAACTGCACCCAGACGTGACAGAAGTTGCGGCCAGCGTGCGACTGCTCAAGGGGAACTGACCGCGACTTCTGGAGCACCGCTCCCGACGGGACTCAAAAGCCCGTCTTGATCACTACTGCAGACAGTCCCTGGCGGGCCTACGGGGCCGGTGGCCTCGGCGGCGGGTAGTGGCTGCGACGGGTGCGGTGTCGATGGCGGCGGCGCCACTGTGACCAGTGCCCGATGTGACCGGCTTCGTGCCGGACGGCGGAGGCGCCATTCGCAGGTACCAAGGCGGCGAGCGCGAAGCCTGTGAGCAGCTCGGGCTTGGCTGCGTACGAGAAACCAGGACGCTTGTCGATGCGTTCTGAGAGCGATCGACAGTCGGATGTTGAGTCTCACACCGCCACGTGCCCAGGCAAAGTCACGGGTGACGTCCCTCAACTTCCCTGCGATGAAAGGAAATTCACGTTGGCGTGCCCGATATTGCCGCAGGTGTCCGTATTGCGATACGACTTGACGGACACGCGGCAACTTCTTAGGTTCGCCTTACCTTACCGCCGACCGAAAGATTGATTTCGGCCATGACTAAGTCTTCGCTGTCCTCACTCTTCCTTGCCGCCCCGCTCGCTCTCGCCCTGACGGCCTGCGGTGGCACCGATGCCGACAAGGCGGACACGGCGCCCGCCAATGCGCAGGTGAAGGAGACGGCCCCGGCCGGTGTGGCGCACCAGCACACCGTGCTCGAAGCGGAGATCGCGGCGCGGGGCGGGCAGACCAAGGCCGGGGAATACCGCATCGGCTACATCGTGGAGGCTGCCGAGCCGTGGTTCCAGGCCGAGCCAGGCGCCCACGGGAAGCTGGTTAACCGTGAGCCGGCCAAGAACGAGACGCACCACATCGAGATCATTCCGATGGAGGCCAAAACCGGCCGCATCGTGCCGAACGTTCCCATCAAGCTCGAGGTCCTCGACGTCACGGGCAAGGTCGTTCAGGCCCAGAACCTGAACTTCTACCACGCCGGGTTCTTCCACTACGCGAACAACTTCTCCATCCCCAGGACCGGTAAGTACACCCTGCGCGCCACGCTGCAGCCACCGACCTTCCTGCGGCACGGTGCCAGTGGCGCGAAGCCTGCGCTGAGCGAGACGGTCACCGCCACGTTCGCCAACGTCGAACTGAAGCCAGAGAGCTGACCGTGACGGTGATCTCCGACAGACCCATGGCCGCTGCGATCTCCCCGCACGCCGGGAAGCCGGAGCGGTCGGCGGCCGCTGGCGGCCAAGACCCGGAGCATGCCGAGGCCGCGCGCACGCCACTTTGGGTACTCGCCGCCGCGGGGCTTTTGAGCTGCGCCGCCCTGGCCGCCGTCTGCTGGATGTCCGGTCACGTCCACGCCGATCCGACGCTGCAGACCGTCGTCCGCTTTCTGCATGTCGCGGCCCTCGTCGTCGGACTGGGCGCCGTACTCGCCGTGGACTGGTTCGCCGTCCTGTGGCTGCTGGGACGCCGCCGCCTGGCCGACATCCTGAACACTGCCTCCACGCTCCAGGTCCCGATCTGGCTCGGACTGGCCGGACTGGTGGCCACCGGCTTGTTCCTCCACCCGGACCTGACCTCCACGCTGACCCTGATCAAAGTCGGACTCGTCCTGGCCATCACCCTCAACGGTCTTTACGCCCACCGACTCGGCCAGCACCTCGACCAGTACCGGGACCAGCGGGTGCCCCGCAGCCTCCTTGTCCAATCGGGTGTCGCCGCTACCGTCAGCCAGTTCGGCTGGTGGGGAGCCAGCCTGATCGGCTTCATCAACAGCCAGTCCTGAGCCCGCCCTGCGAGGAGACCGTGTGTTCGCCAACTACCTCATCGGCCTGCGCGAGGGCCTTGAGGCCGGCCTCGATGGTGCAGTTCGCCGTCAAGGTCTGTGTACCAGTACGCCTTCTCAAGGGCGCCCGCTGCTGGGACCGCTGGGCGCGGCGTCCGGTGGTCGACGTGGAAGGCATAGCCGCATGACGTGGTCCTTGCCCGAACCAATGCTCACCGTGGCCGTGACAGCCCCGACCCGCCCGCATCAAGGCCGGTCAGCCGCCCCGGGGCGTGTGCGGGCTCGTGGTCCCGCAAGCGGGCTGCCAGCAGGTCACTCGACCGGGTGGTCAGCCGGCGAGGCGGATCCGGCTCAGCTGGGAGGGAAGGCGGGCCGTGTAGGGGATGACCTTCATGGTGCGTCTGCGTACCGACGCGGCCAGAGCGAGGCTCAGTTCGGCCCCGGACGTGGCAGACGCGACCACCAGCATGGCGAGCCACTCAATGCCGTCGATGTTTGCGGTGGACGTCCGGCGAAAACGCCATTCCGGCTCGCGGCTGCCCTCGCCGTACGCGCGCACATATGGCTCGGCGACCGGGCCGTCGGCGGATGGCGCAACGTCCACAGTGAGCGCGGGGGTGAGGGACAGTTCGAAGGAGAAGGACACCGCTCGCCGCTTGGCCGGATGTCCCTGTGCGGCAGGCTGGAGCCCGTACGCAAGAGGATGGTCGTCGGAGCCGTCGACACTGGCGAGGCCGGCGGTGACCGAGGCACGCACAATGGGCTCGTCGGTGGCGTCGAAGCTGCACGGTATTGCCACTGCCAGGACGATCACGCCGTCCTCGCTGCCGAGGTCCCGAACGATCGGAACCCCGAGGGCACAACGGGCACCGCTGTCAGGGGGCAGTGGGTCGCGGCGCTCCACCTCCACCAGATCGACGTCGATCAGCCTCGGGTCGTCCGGCAGCTCCAGATCGACTCGCGTTTTCCCCATCACGTCTCCCTTCCCGTGGCCAGTCCGTTGATCGTGCAGAGCCGCCGCCGGTGTTCGGCGGCGGTCTCGGTGTAGCCGAGCCGCTCGTGCAGCTCCGCGGCCTGGAGCAGCCGCGTGCGGTACACGGAGAGCACCTCGGCGGACGTGCTCTCGCCCAACGGCAGGAGCAGCCCCAGGTCGGTCCACTGAGGATCGTCCACCTGGCAGGCACGGACGAGCGCCCGCTCGCACGCCGCCATGGCCGGGTCCTGCTCCTGCGTACGGGTGTAGCTCTCCGCGAGGGCGCGGGCGGCGCGGATCGCGTTGTGGTCGTCACCGGCGGCGAGGGCACGGCGCTCGACCTCCGCGAGGCGCCGACGGGCGTCGTCGCCATCGTCGGCCAGGCTCTTGTGCAGGGTCACCAAATTGGCGCAGGCGAGCCTGAGCAGTTCTCGCGCGCCGGCCGCCGCGGCGTACTCCATCGCCTGCCCGAAGAGCGGTTCGGCGCGCCGGAGGTCTCCGGCGGACGCGTGGGCCACCGCCATGTCGAGGGTCGCCTTCGCCGCGCCCAGCTCGTCGCCGATCTCCTCGAGGATCGCGACGGCCTCGGTGGTGTAGAGGACGGCTTCCTCGAAACGTGATTCGTACGCGTACAGAAGTCCCAGGTGGGCGAGATGCCCTCCGGTGGTGTGCGGGTCGCCGCTGCGGCGTACGACTTCGCTCTCCACCAGCTCGTAGAAGACGATCTTCTCGTGGTTGGTCATGTTCTCCACGCGGTCCGCCGCCAGCCGGTCCTGGAACGACGCCTGGGCATCGGTCATGTCATCTCCCCACCGCGACGAACGCCGCCCAGTACCGCGGGTCGCCGAACGGGTGCTCGTCATCGTCGAACAGGTTGAGACGTGCGCGAGTACCCGGCGCCATGGGCAGTTTCTCCCGCAGCACCGGCGGAGTCGCTTCGGCCAGCCAGCGCTGCGCCTCGGCCAGAGCCTGGTCGATCCGTGCCTCGGACTCGCCCCGGAGCAGTTCATGGAACCGGATCATGAGTGCCTGGGTGGCGATGTCGTCGACGCGCCACAGCGACCCCACCACGCACGCCGCCCCCGCCTGTGCCATCGCCGCGGGCAGGCCCAGCGCCTCGTCCGGGTTCTCTGTGCCGACCACGGCGCTCTCGCACGCCGACATCACCACGAGCCGGGTCCCCCGCAGTGTGCGGGCCCGGTCGTCGAGGAGCGCACGAAGGGTCAGCGGGCCGTCGGCCAGCTTCAGTCCCGAGCTCAGCGGCCCGCTGTCGTCGTAGAAGCCGTGGCAGGCCAGATGGACGATGTCGAAGCGGTCCTCGCGAAGGTGCCGAAGGACCTCTTCGATCCGGGCGGCCTCGCCCACCAGCAGGATCGGACGGGGGGCCAGGCGGGCGACCGCCCGCGCCTCCTCGGCGGCTGCCTCCATGTCCCCGAGCGGGTCTCCCACCGTTAGCACCGACACGCGGCGGGCGGAGGGATCATGGACGCGCATCGTCTGCGCTGACAGCGCGTACGAGACGTGCACACGCCCGAGTGCCCCCTGATGCACCGGCAGGAGGCCCAACCGCCCACATGCGATCAGATCCAGGCGAACGATCCGTTCAGGTATCGCAGCCGCGAGTTTCGTCATGAGGCCGCGAACGCGGACTACGCCCGCCATCGCCGCGTCGGCAGGATCGGCGTGCGCTTGGACGGCCTCCGCCACGTCTGCGGAGGTGACGTCGTCGAAGACGGCGACGGCAGCGGGTTCGCCTCCGGTGCCGGTGGTCACCAACAGGGCCGCTGATCCGCGGTGTGTGGCGATGACATACGACATCGCGGTGTCCGTACCGGTCCGGGCGGCGATCTCGCCGAAGTCCGCCCGCTTCAGGAACTGGGCCTTGCCCGGCAGGCCCTGGATGCGGCTGATCGCCTTTCGCAGCGCCTCGCGCGCTTGGGTGAGTTCGGTGCTGAGCTGGAGGGCACGTGCTTGGACATCGTCCCCGTCCCCCTCTGCCAAGAAGTCACGGTTCAGGCTGCTCACCGCGGCGAAGCGTTCGGCGGCGTCCGCGAACGCCCGATAGGCCGCAGGGTGCACGGCCTTGACATCCTCGAGGTCGGCGTTGGTCTGCTCGAGCGTCTGTCCGATGATCCTGGCCCGGGCCGACTCCGCCATGACGACCGCCTCGGGGAGCCGTCCCGCCCGGGCCAGCGCGTGACAGGCCTCGTGCCGCAGCGTCGCAGACGAAGCCAGCAATCGCCGCTGGGAGGTGTCGAGCAGCATCGTGTTGAACAGCTCGTCGGCGGCTGCCACCGCGCTCCGGTACGCGTCGGCCGCGGCCGGCCAGTCGCCCGACGCGGCGTGCAGTGCGCCGAGCTTGCGTGCCACCTCCCGGTGCATGTGCGCGTTGTCACGGCTGAGCTCGGCCGCCGTCGTCAGCTCGGCGATCTGCTGGGCTCTGGCCCCCTGCTCGCCGAGCGCGTGCCGGGCACCCCAGACATGGGAGAGGCGATCGTAGAGCATGGCCGCTTCGAGCGGGCCGGCCTTGGCGCGTTCGAGCGCCTCCAGCGCCTCGTGCAGTGCGGCCGTCCCCTCGGCCAGCGATGTCAGGGAGCCGGTGTCCATCCTCGCCGCGGCCAGGGAGGCGTGCACGCGCGCCCACTCGGCGGGATGGAGCTCCGGGCTGCGGAACTCCTGCGCCTTCTCCAGCGCGGCGATGTGGTCGGCGGAGCGGCCGAGCATCGCGTACGCGGTGCTCATACCAAGGTGGACGGAGGACAACTGGCCGTGGCTGGCCCGCTCGTATCCCCGCTGTGCCTCCTCGAGATGGATCAGGGCTTCCTGTGGATCGCGGCGCTGCTTGAGGATGAGCATGCCCAGCTTGTAGTGGGTGTCGCCGTATCCTCGTGGGTTGTCGTCGATGCCCTCGGCCTCGGCGACCCGCAGGTACCACTGCCGCGCCTTGGCGAAGTTCACCATGTCGTCGCCGGTGGCGCGGGCGGCATGGGCCTGCCCCAGGTTGCTGGCGATGTCGCACCACTCCCGGTGGCCCGGGGGCGCGACCTCGACGGCCGCTTCGAGCAGGGCCACCGCGCGTTCGAGACAGCTGGTGCGCTCGCCGGAACGCGTCGCTATCAGGCCGGTGGCCAGGTTCGAGGCGCAGACCGCCCAGGCGAGCCGGTCGCCGGAGCGCTCGAACAGCTCGACGGCGCTTTCGCCATGGCTGCGCGCGAGGTGTTCGTTGAGATCCGGACGGCCGCACCTACGTCGGGCGTAGGCGCGGGCGAGGTCGCTGTGGATCGAGGCGAGCGTCCCCGGTGGCGTATCCGGTCCGCAGTCCTTGACGATCGCCTGGCTGAGGACGCCGATCGCACGCTCGATGTCCCATGGGGTCGGCTGGGTACGGTTCAGCAGAGCGCCGGCGAGAAGGAGCCGGATCAGGCTGCGTGCCTCCGGGGGCGTCTCCCTGGTGACCAGGGTCAGCGCCTGGTCGGCGAGCCGCTCGGCCACCGCGGTCGCCTCATCGTCGCCGCGGGTGTCGCCCAGCGCACCGATTCGCGCCATCAGTTCGGCCACGGCGGGCGGCTCGACACGTGTCCCGTGGCCCTTCGTCCGGAAGCTGCCGGAGGCCTCGCCGCCCGCGACACCGAGCATGATCGGCGCCATCGAGAGGGGAAAGTGGGGGACTCCGGAATCCGTCTGTCCGAGGAACTGCCGCAGCCGGCGCTCCTCCGCTCTGTCCACGGCCGCGGTGGTGTGGGGAGGCGCGAAGTACACGAGATACGGGGGAAGAGGACGCACGGCGAGAAATCCGACGGGCACCGTGGTTACCTTCCGGCACCTCTCGCAAGCGGCGTCGTGCGACTCGCCACGGCCTGGCTCAGCGAGCGCGGACTCGTCGGCCGACGCGTCGAGGATGACGGGCAATCGGGCGTGCTGCCCGGTGTCGCAGGCGGGGCACGTCCAGAAAACGGCCTCCCGGCGGGTGACGGTCATGACAGGTACGACTCCAGCTCGGCGACGAGTCCGGCGGTACGGTGGGCCTCCCGCGCGGCGCCGGAGCCGGCCTGCTGGAAGAGCTCCAGTGCCGCTCTCGCGTGCGTCAGCGCCTGCGCATAACGCCGGCCCCGGTGCACCAACGTCTCGGCCAGGTCGTGGTGCGACTGCCCACAGCGGAATCCGTCGCCGACGGCGGCATGCAGCCGGATGGCCTCTCCCAGGTGGTGTTCGGCGCGTTCGGCCTCGTCCAAGTGCTTGTAGATCCCCCCGAGTTGGTGATGGAGGACGGCCAGGTTCCCGGCTTCCTCCTTCGGCATGAGGCGAAGCGCGGCCAGGTAGTGGTCCCGCGCTCGCTGGAGCAGTTCCACCGCCTGCGGGGGCAGCGAGAAGGTGAACCGGCCGACTGCGCCGGTGTCCAAGCGGTCGGCGGCCTGAAGCCGCCGCAGACACTCGCTGACCAGTTCCTCGAAGAGCCGCAGGCAGGCGGCTCCCTGGTTGCTGAGATTGCGTGCCTCGTCACGCTCGTTGACATCCGAGGCTTTCTTCATTTCCACAGGCGTACCTCGATCCGGCCCGGGTCGTCGGGCGTATGAGTGTCGGTGCAGTCGAAGTGGGCATCGAAACGGGTCAGAACCGCGTCCTCGGTCGTGGCCGTCCGGCGGTGCCCGTCCGGTCGCATCAGCACCAGTTCGACACGGGCATGCCAGCCGAGTTGCAGGGCATCCACGGAGGCGACGAAACGAGAGACCGTCTGATCGGCTCCTGCGAGCACGCCGATGACGTCCAGCCACCGGGGCAGGTCACCCACGCGGGAGGCCACCCTGAAGGGGTGAATACCCAGCACGGCAGCGACCGCGCCCGCCGAGGCCTCATCCCGGACCGGCCGCAGATGACACTCGTGGCCGCGCCACTCCGGCTCGGTCAGCCAGTCCGAGATCCCGGTGGTACGGGGCGACGACATCCGTGAGGAACGACTCCGGGCTGTGCATGCGCAGCAGGACCCGAGGTCGGTCGCTTTGCAAGATCCTGCTCCGCACGGCGGTCACCGGCACATGCGGGCCCGTGGGTATCTGGTCGTCCGAGCGCCCCGAGACGCTCTGGAGCAGCGTGCTCTTCCCCACCCTGGCCTTGCCGCTCACGCCGATGTTGATCGTGGGTCGCGCGAAGCGGCAGCGCGCCGCGCGCAGGTCCTCCAGCATCGCCGCCACCTCGCTCCGCAACCCGGCGAGGACGGCGGCCTCTTCCGCCGCGGCTCCTTCGGCCCGGCCTGTCGGAGCCTCGAGCGACTTCGCGATTCTGGCGAGGCCGGCCTCGGCCTCGGACCACGCGCCGATCTCGGTGTCGACCTCGGCGAGCCGACCGTGCCGCGTGGCCACGAGCGCTTCGATGCGATCGGAAATCTCCCCCACTGACTGCCCCCCTTGTTGACCCCCGTGCCATGTGGCGCGCGGACGGGCGGCGCATCCCGCCGTCATGGCCGCCTGCGCTCCGAGCCACGTATCGCTGGATGCGACCGGCGCGCGTCAATCCCCCCAGCGGCTGAGACGTCCCCCCTCAAGCAGTGTGGCTGACCTGCGCCGAAGCGCCGGTTTCGGCCACTTGTGTCGCCTCATTCTGCAATGGCCGGAGGGCCGAAGGCCCTTGGTCGCACGATCGTCCACAGGCGGCTGGGAGCACGTTGGGAAAATTGCGCTCCCTCCGAGCGCCCCCGAGCGCCGCCGGTCGGCGGGTGTGAGACCAGCCAGTGGTGACTTTGGTGGGACGGCGGCCGGCCCCGCTTCGCGGCTTCGTCCCGCAGCGCGGCCAGACCGGACCGCCCTGGCTGGGGGACAGGTCGCTAGCGCGGACCGGCTGGTGAAACGGCAGGCCAGTGGGTTTCCGGGCGGCGGAGCCGGTCGTGGAACTCCTTCTTGGATCAAGTCCTCAAACGCGTGGGGAAGTTCAGTGAGGGCCGGAACCGGGGTGAGCGTTCCTCATCTGGGTTTCCAGAGCTCAATCGGCAGTTCACAGCCTTGATCCCCGTCAAGGCGTACGAGGCACACGGAGAGGGAGAGCCGGAGTGTGCCGATGGCCACGCCTGCCCCCGAGTCACCGTCCGTCGGTCCGGCGACGATGACCGATGACGCGGCGGCGTTCAGCGCGGAATCACCCAGCTCGGCGCCCAGGTCCCGGCGGCGCCGTGGCCGGCCGCTGTTGCGGCGAGGTGGGCGCGGAGGGTGGCCAGCGCCGGGTGGGGGTTGTCGCGGTGCCAGAGGAGCGAGTGCGGGTAGACGGGCGTCGGGTCGGTCACCGGAATGCGGCGCAGGCCGTGGCCGGCGGGCCAGACGAGGCGGGTGTGCTCGCCCATGAAGGTGGCCAGGGCCGGGGTGTCGGCGATGGTGTCGAGGAGCGCGTCGGAGCCGAAGTTGGGGCCGGTCGCCTCGATGGTGAGCCGGAACTCGGCGACGAGGTCGTCGTAGTAGGCGGCCCACTCGGTACCGGGGACGATGCCGGGCATCCAGATCCGGTGCCCGGCGAGCTGAGCGACGGTCACCGACCGGGCGCCCGCCAGCGCGTGGGCGGGGCCGGTGAGGAGCTGGAGCGGCTCGTCGAGCACCCGGACTGACTCGATGTCCTCGGGAAGGGGCCGGCCGGGCACGGCGACGGCGCGGAAGGACGCGTCGATCGCACTGGACCGAATGGCGGCGACGGCCGTCTCGATGTCGAACAGCCACACCACGTCGAGGTCGATCTCGGGGTGCGCGCGGTGGAAGCCGCGCATCAGGCCCGACGCCGCGCTGCGCGAGGCGATCACATCGACGCGCAGCGGACGGCGGCCGGTACGCACGGACGTGACCGCGCGCTCGGCGACGCGCAGCAGCTCGCGCGCGTGGGGCAGGAACGCCTGCCCGTCGATGGTGAGCTCGGCGCCGCGCGCGGTGCGGGTGAACAGCCGCACGCCGAGGCTGCGCTCCAGCGCGGCGATGCGCTTGGAGACAGCCTGCTGGGTGACCGCCAGCTCGGCGGCGGCCTCCTGGAACTGCCCCGCGTCGGCGGCGGCGACGAAGGTCCGGACGGTGTCGAGGTCCATGCCGGCACCCTATGGGTACAACCGTTGGTTGTGGCCGGGCGGCCCTGCGGTTGTTTGATCCCGGCGTGTGGTGCTCGCTTTGATGTTTCCGATCGCGGATCGGTTGTGCGGGTGAGGGGCGAGGGACGGCGGGCATGAGAAGCGGGCACCGGCTGGGACATCTGCGCGGACATCGGCTGGGGCGGCGGTTCGGGTGGCTCTGGGGAGCGTACGGGACCAGCGCGCTCGGCACGTGGCTCGCCTTCGGCGCGTTCCCGCTGATCGCCATCCGGGTGCTGCACGCCGGACCGGCCGAGGTCGCCGCGCTCTCCTCCGTGGGGGTTGCGGTGGGCGCGGCCGTGGCGGTGCCGCTCGGCCCGTGGGTGGAGTTCCGCCGCAAGCGGACGGTGCTGATCGCGATGGACCTGGTGCGGTTCGCGGCGCTGCTGACGATCCCCGCCGCGTTCGCGCTCGACGCGCTCACGTTCCTTCAGCTCCTGCTGGTCTCGGTCGTCGTCGCGGCGGCCGACATCACCTTCCGCGCCGCCTCCGGTGCGTACCTGAAGACGCTGCTGCCGGCCGAGGACCTGCTCGTCGCCAACGCCCGGTTCGAGTCCACGGCCTGGACGACCACGATCATCGGACCGCCGCTGGGCGGCGCCGCGATCGGGCTCCTCGGTCCGGTGGCGACGGTGGTGGCCGACGCGGTCAGCTACCTGCTCTCGGCCCTGGGTATCCGCGCGACGGCCGGCCACGAGCCGCTGCCCGAGCGCCGGGAGGCCGCGCGCATGCGGGCCGGGGAGCTGCTCGACGGTTGGCGGTACATCCTCGCCGACGCGACGCTGCGTCCGCTCTTCTTCAACACCGCGTTGTTCAACGGCCTGGTGATGGCCGCCCAGCCGCTGCTGGCCGTCCTGATGCTCGGCCGACTCGGGTTCACACCGTGGCAGTACGGCCTCGCCTTCGCCGCGCCCTCGATCGGCGGGCTGCTCGGTTCGCGGCTGGCCCGGCCGCTCGTCACCCGGTTCGGGCAGCACCAGGTCCTGGTCGTGGTCGGGGCGCTGCGCGCGCTCTGGCCCGTCGGCCTGGCCTTCCTCGGGCCGGGCACCGGAGGGCTGCTGCTGGTGATGGGCGTCGAGCTCGGGCTCATCTTCTGCTGCGGGGTCTTCAACCCCGTCTACGCCACCTACCGCCTCGAGCGCACCGCGACCGACCGGGTCGCCCGTACGCTGTCCGCCTGGGCGGTGACGACCAAGGCCTCGACCGCGCTCCTGACGGCCGTCTGGGGCGTGCTGGGCGGCCTGCTCGGCCCGCGTACGGCCATCGGCCTGGCCGGCGTGCTCCTGCTGGCGACCCCGCTGCTGCTTCCCCGCCGCGCGGCAGCGCATCTCTCCGACCCGGAGCCGGTACCGAGCCGCACCTGACGGGCCGCCACGGCCGTCACCGCGAGGGGGCTGCGCCACCCTTGTTCGGAGCGGCGGTTCACACCTCCGCATACAGCTCGGAGATGACCGCGAAGGCCTCCGCCGCGGCCGGTGGAAGCCGCGGCGCGGCATGACCGCCGATGGAGGGTCGCCGCGGGCGGGCACACCACGCCGCCGTCCCCGTCCGTCCGGTCCGCCTGACCGACTCCCAACGGGACGACGCCCCGGCCGTCCGACCCGGCCCGTCCGCTCGCTGACCGACGCCCTTTTCCGGACCGGACGGGCCCCGGCGGCCGCAGCTACTCGGTGCCGGGCCGCTCCGTCCGTACGAACAGGCAGAGAGGGTGGCCCGCCGGGTCGGACAGGACGCGCACATCCGGCTGGGGTTGGAAGTCCGCCACCGTCGCGCCCAGGGCAACGGCGTGCTCGGCGGCCGACGTCAGGTCGTTCACCTCGATGTCCAGATGCATCATCATCTGCTGCCCGGACGGGACGGCAGGCCAGTGCGGTCGAGTGAAGAGCGGCTCGTTCTGGAACGACAGCCCGGCACAGCCGTCGGCCGGCCCGATCTCGACCCACCCCGGCTCCTCCTTCCTCACCGGCCACCCGAGCAAGCCCTGATAAAACCGCGCCAGCTCAAGGGCGTTCGGTGCGTCGAGAGTGGTCGCGCACAGCGTGAAACGTGGTTCGGACGTCATGCACCGCTGCTGCCCACTCTTGCGGCCGTGAGGCCCGTCGATTCCCTACGTCAGTCGCGGTCTGCCGAGGGCCGTGTACCGACCGTCCTATTCGAGGCGGCGGTGATGCAGCCGATGGCGATCCATCGGCCGAAGGAGAGCAGCTCACCGAGCAGCAGCCCGGCGAGTCCCGCCGCCACGGGCTCCAGGCTCTGCACCACTCCCACGACGCGTGACGGGCAGCCGCCGCAGCGCTGTGAGTTCCCAGGGAGTAGGGCAGCGCGGCGGACAGCACGGCCACGACCAGTCCCGTGAGCAGGGCAACCGGATGGGCCGTCCTGGCACCGCTGTCCGTCAGTCCGAAGGACAGTGTCAGGAGCGCCGCCAGAGACTGCCGAGGCCCGCGGTTCACCCCCGGCCATACGGGACCCGGTCCGCTGACTGAGGATGTGACAGGTGCCCATCGACGCGGTGGACAGCATGGCGAAGACCAGGCCGGTCAAGGAGGGTGGCGGGGCCGTTCCCGGGGAGAGGAACAGGATGATTCCCACCGCCGCCAGGGCGCACCAGGCCACGTCGACGACGCGGCGGGATCCCACCGGCGCCGACCTCGGGCTGGGGCGTGCCCATGGCGCCTTGCCTCCTACTCACCCGGGTTCGTCCTCCGAGCGGCTGGGGCCGGTCCGACGGCAGGCCGCTCCTGCCGCGGTCGGCCCCCGTGCGGCTAACCGCCGAGGCCGCTTTCGCTCCCGGTGGGTTGAGGGGATCGTGGTGGTCCAGGACGTACGGGGTCCGGGCCCGATGCGGTGGACCTCCTTGGTCTCCTCGTAAGGCGGGGAGAACTTGGTGGGCCGGCCGAAAACGACTGGCGATGGCGGCCCTTCGGAAGACCGCTCCCGGCACCAGGGGATTCGCCCCGCTGCCGAGGCGCTGGACCGTGGAGCGGACATACGGGAGGGGCTGATGTTCCACCGCCGCCTCACGCGCGACTGCGAAACCCTGCCCGCCCGCTCCGAAGCCGTGATCCACCTTGCCATGACCGACCTGATGGCCCGCCGCCTCACCGGCGAAGCCATCATCTCCCGGCGCGACCCAACGCCCCGGAAGCAAACACCAATTCCGGGATAAAAACTCCGGGAGAAGACAACATCTAAGAGGTCGTTTTCATCGATGAAGTCTGTTTGATCCCAACACGCCCCAGCGTCAAGAGGTCCCCCTGAGGCGCTGGTGCACCCACATGACCGGTGAGGTTCGACGGGAGCCCGAATTGACACTCTCATCCCCTGAAGCCCGTTTCGATCCAAAGGGTGTTCGTATCGGCGATTCCTCTCGCCGCGTCGCTTAGCAACCCGATACCCAAGAGGCGTGAGCATCTCCTTGTGGCCACTGAAGCGATGCAAATCAGGTGAAAACGACCTCTAAGAGAGCTTCATCACCGCGAGGTTTTCAACGCGACCGGGGTGCGGCAGAGCGAGTTCGGGGGAGCAGGCTGTGTGGAGGCCGGGTGCGACGTGGTACGAGCATGTGGCATACGCACACACGTCAAGTGGCCTGTCCTGACCGCGCTGTGCGCAGCCGCTGTCCTGGGCCTGGCGGGGCGGCGACCGGTACGGAGTACAACTTCGTGGGCTGGGCGATGGCCGTGGTGTTCCGCGGTGCACGTCGTCACCGGGACCCTCGCCGCGGAGCGCCAGGCGCTGCACGACCGCGGCCTCGAAGTGACGGCTCCTGTGCAAGAGGAGCACGTGCACCGGTTCTCCGGCAGCGGAGGGGGCGAGGCCGCCCCGCGTACACCTACGACCTGGCCGTTCCAACAGGAATCTCCCGCACCGTCCTCTGGACGCCGGGACCAGTCGGCTGACGGTCGGGGAGCGTGTGCTGGTAACGATCGATCCGAGGCCCGAGCGCCCTCGCGCCTGGGCCACCCTCCCGGCGTCGCCAGATCCCGGCAGGAGCACGTCGTCGAGCGGATTGGGCGGGCCGGGGCGTTCCGGCCGCACTGTGCCGATGTCCTCCTCGTCGAGGGTGACACCACTTGCGCCTGTTGGGTGAAGCATTCCAGTCGGCTGGGCGCGGCACAAACGCGTATGGATCACATATGCATAAAATCGAAAACGCTCGGACGGGGCCGCCGTAACTTGAATTGTCAGGCGCCCAGGAACGCAAGCATCGCGGCTCACCGAGTCTGAACTGCTGAAGTCCGGTCGGTTTCATGCGTGAGCGTATCGGGGAGCAGCAAGGCATCAATCCCCCTGAGGGAACCGGTCGGGCCCGGGTGTTTACGTCCGTGAATCAGATGATGTCGACTGCACCACTCTCAAGGGCGGCGGCAACCGCCCGTGGTGCTTCTGGTTGGAGCCGCAACCCGGCGGCCTCGGTCGCCGGCCTCTACCCTCAGGGAGGCCCCCCATGTCGAAGTCCTCTTCCGCTGCCTGCGTCGAAACCGACGTCACCGGCCCGCGGCGGCTGGGCGGCTCTGAGGCAGTGGTGATCGTGATCATCATCTGCCTGAGCTCCGTTCTGGCAACGGTCGCCGGGATGAGGGTACCCGACGTACTGCAACTGCTGGCGGGGGCCGGCGCAGTCGCCGCCCTGGTGGTCGGGCTGGTGACCGGAGCACCGCTGCGGGGCCTGCGCCGGACGCTGGGTGCACTGCTCACTCCGCCGGTCTGAGAAACCCGGTCGCACGAAGCAGCAGGCCAAGACCTCTGCCGCGACAATCCGTTGTGGAAGCATCCAGCGTCTGCGGGGTTAATGGGGTTTTCGGCCTCGGGTGACGGTGATGTCGCTGGTGGGTGTGTCCCGACGGGGCGGTCCGACCGCGAAGCAGCGGGCTCAGCGGGAGCAAGTGCGCGGTGTCCACCGAGCCGCTTTGGCGGTTGCGCCGCCTGTGAGAGATCGGGGGTGATGGACTGGGCCTGGAGGGTACCTGAGCCGGGTACGACGCACGGGCTATCGCGGGAGGCACCCATGGGCAAGCTGGGAGATATGGCGAACAAGGCCAAGGAGATGGCGAAGGGCCACCCGGACCAGACCGACAAGGGTGTTGCGGGCGCCGAGCGGGTGGTCGATGAGCGTACGGGCAACAAGTACGACGCCCAGACCGACAAGGCCGCCGACGCGGTGCGCCGTTCCTACGGAAGCAGCGGCACGACGGAGCGCTGACCCTCACGCCAGAGCCACTGGCCCCCGGCGCCACGCGCCGGGGGCCAGTGGTGCCGAGAGCAGGTTCTCTCATGCCGGGCGAGGGCATGGCAGAGGGTGGGCTGGAGCACGCCTGTGTTCGAGTGCCGCCGACGGGGTTCCTCTTCGTCCCGGGCCACCCAGACGTGCTGGCCTGCTGGTTCGGCGTGGACCGCGCCACCATTGCCCGGGCCATCGGGCGAGGTGCGGCCCCTGCTCGCGAGCGGGGGTGCATCGTCGGCCCGACGTGTGACTGCGAACCCTGGCCGAGGTCGTTGACCATATTCTCATGGGTAACGGGGCAGTGACGCTCTTGCCGTCCGGGGCGCAGAAAGAATCATGAGTGTCGTGGAACTGAACCCCCGGGCCGGCGAGCGAGGCCTGGATACCAGCCGTCCGGCTTCTCAGGACCGTTGTTCGTTGCCGCTGGCCGACGGCCGTGGCCGACGGCGCGGCCGTCCGCTGTGGTTGGAAACCGGAGGCGGTGCCGGGACGGCCCGCCGCGCGCAAGGGCGTGGCTGAGTGTTCCGCGTTTCCCTACGTTCCTGGTTGGTCCTCGCCGTGCCCGTCGTGGGCCTGTTGGTACTGACGTATTCCTCTGCAACGTCCGAGTGGCGCGCATCCGCGGAACGGCAGGCTCCTGCCGAGCCGTTGCAGGACAGTCCGCTCCCCGGTGGTGGCACGGCCCAACTCTCGAAGTGCGGGGTGGACGATTGGCCGCGGCCGGTACCACGGGGGAAAGACGAGCGGAGCAAGGACCCGCAGCTGGTGCTCACCAGCTGGGACGCCTATGATCCGGGGCCGAAATTGCCGGGCAAACCCCGTTTCACCGCCCACGCGGCCATCCGAACAGGCGACCGACCCCTGGTGCTCGACGCACCGCTGGCCAAAGGCCGGGTCACGCTCGATCTCTACGGCCCGCACGGTGAGGGCGGCCGCGCCTCCGCCCGCGGGCTCACCGCGACCGTCGTGGACAGCGGTTACATGGGCAAGCCTGTCAAGATCCCGGCGTCCGGCAGCTTCCGCGTCGATCCTGGCAAGGAGTTGCTCCTGGATGTGGATCTGCCTGCCGGGGCCGTGTGTCCTGGCCACAACCTGCTCGACATCATCAAGTGTTCGCCCGAGGACACCAACGACTCCGCGGACTGCCCGGTGCTGACTCTCACCCTCGCCGACCCTGCGATCCGTGCGTACCGCGCCGAGACGACAGGTGGCAGCGCCGCCGGCTCCTTGAGTGACCGGCTTGTCGCGGTTTCCCTGGAACCGGACACCTCCCAGGTATGAGCAGCCCAAAAGGGTGGCTGCTCCTGGATTGTCATCAGCCCCTGACCATGACCGTGGGAGTTCACCCAAGGCGTGTGATCTCGACCAGCCGGGTCACAACTGGTGGCAAACAGACGCTCCTGGCGACAAGTAGTGCGCCGATCGGTGACAGCCACCGCGTCTCGTTGATGAGAGATCAGCAGGCCGGGTGACATATCAGTGACACGTATCGAGCTTCGGCGCACCAGCTCTGATCCGGAAGTACCCGGCAGATGGATCTTGCTCGGCAGGCCGCCGGGTCCGGCCGCAAGGCCAGGCCGCCACGAGATATCGGTACGGACCTTGTAGACCCTCCCGTTGATGACTGCTTGTCCATGGATACGGCGGCCGGGCCAAAGCAGGGGCTGTTCCATTCACCAGCGGCCTCAGTCGGTGTACGCCCCGCAACCAAGCGGCGACAAGCGGAGCTGCAGGAGACGCTCGGATCGTGTCGCCGGGCCGTGCGTGGTGCGAGGTGTCAGGGCGTGGCTGGGGTCCGGTGGTTGGAGGCGCAGGTTCCGCTGCTTCACCGGGCCCCAGCTATGTGGCCTGGTGCCCGGGAAGATGGCGGTTACACCTTTTGCCCGAGGGGATGTCCTGATGCGGGACACGCCTGTGGGCCCCGGGTGTTCCCGGAGCCCACAGGCTGGCTGACGGCCGCTTGCTGGGTTACCAGCGATACCAGCGGCCCTTGCGGCCGCCCGTGTCCGCGGTGCGCACCACGAAGCCCAGCAGCCATACGGCCAGCACGATCACGGCGACCCACCACAGCGCCTTCAGCGCGAAACCCGCGCCGAAGAGGATCAGAGCCAGCAGCAGAACGAGAAGCAGGGGAACCATAGTTATCGACCTCCGTTACTCCTCGTGCCCGGCGAACGGAAGAACACACGGCCGGTTTACCTGGTTTCTTCACCGCACCTACGGGCACTGGATCCGGTTCCTCCACCGGCATTCACCTCACCGCCGGCGCCGGCCCCTGGGTGACCACCGGCGTCAACCGGCCGCTGGCGGTGAACTCGCCCCCACTCAGCGCACCGCCGACCACGCACTCGCCCGGGCCCAAGCACCCGTCGAACGCGCGATGGTACAGCCGAAGAACCGGCGGACCTTCCACAGGTCCCCCGTCAGCCCGAACCGGATGATGTCAATCACCAGGCCATCCTCACCCGGGAGAGGCAACGCGGAAATCGTAGTGGGCGGACGAGCGCCTCAGTTGGCGCGTTCGTTCGGCGGAGGCCAGCCGGTGCCAGCGTCGACGCTCCGTGACGAGGGTGGCGGCGGCCAGCAGGGTCACGGGGCCATCCGCCCACGCAGGCCAGGCCAGCCACGGGGGAGTCACGGATGAAAGATCCATTCGATAACCTGATCAAGAGCACCCGGGTGAAGCCGGAAGGTGCCGGCTGAGGACCAAGCGGCCGGCGAGCGGGCGACGGAGGCGGGGCCCGCATGAAGCCGCTCTCTCGTAGGGTGGCTTGCCGAGCCTGACAGGGAGATCCATCATGACCAGCAGTTCTCGGCAGACAGCTGTGTCGGCAGTCGAGTCACGCAATACGCCCGCCCGGGTCAGCATCTGGTCGGCGGCCATGGGCGTCGGTCTGATCGTGGCCATCTTCGCGACACCGATGCTCTGGCTGATGTACGGCAGCTACTACACCTTCGCGATGTTCGTGTCCGGGGTTGTTGCTGTCCCGGCCGGGCATCTTGGCCGTCGCCGTGGCAAGCGCCTGGGCGGCCGCGACCGCGGTCTGGCCCTGCTCGGCATCGTGACCGGCTGGCTGCTGATCTTCTGTAGCTTGCTGCTTGTGTTGGTCTACGCGGGGGCGGTGGTTGGACTCGGATTCCTGGTCGACTCCGCAAGCTGAGCCACGGCTGCGGCGAGCTGTGCGGATCGCGCCCGTGAACTGTGCGCTTGGAATCCGGAAACACGTTGTCAGTGCGGCGGCGGCGTCGGGCGGGGGACGTCGGTGGTGGAGAGGCCCGGGCGGGCACGGTGCAGGCGTGCCGGGTGGTGCCACTGGCCGGAAGCATCGCGGGCGACGCCGACGCCGACTTCCACCACCAGCTCGGGTACCACCAGCGTGACGTTCAGCGTCTCGCTGCTGCCCCACCCGGTTCTCGCGGATCGCGGCGGCGAGGTCGAGCGCGGTGCCCACCACCTGGTCAGGCCGCGCAGCCGAACACCGTCGGAGGCATCGGCGCGCGCGTCACGTCAGCTCTCCGGCGTCCAGGCCGCCATCAGGTCGAGCAGGCCGGGGAAGCGGGTTCGAGGTCGTCGACGCGGACGTGGCTGCGGCGTTCCAGGCCGTACTGGTGCTGACGGATGATTCCGGCCTCGCGCAGCGCCTTGAAGTGGTGCGTCAGCGAGGACTTGGGGCGGTCGAGGCCGAACCAGCCGCAGGGGTGGTCGAACTTCTCCGGCTCCAGCAGGAGTTTGCGCACGATGCACAGGAGCAGCGGATCACTCAGCCCCCAGCACCCTCTCCAGGCGCAGCTCCTCCACCGCCGGTTCGGGCAGGCCGGCAGGTTCCGGCAGCACCCTGATGGCCGGCACCGCACGCAGCGTCGAAGGCATACGCGACTCTCCCGCTGAGCAGGCCGGCCGACAGTCACACATCACGACTTCTGCCTGGGCCGGTCAGACCCTGACGGCTATTTTCCCGCGTGCGTGGCCACTCCTCAGGTAGCCGACGGCCTCAGGAACGTCGGCCAGCGGGTAGGTCCGGTCGATGACCGGGGTCATCGCGCCCGCCTCGATGAGCTCCGCGAGGAGCCGCAGGTCGTCGTGGCTCTGCGTGGAGAAAAGGCCGCGGAGGCGCTGGCCGGTGAACGGAGACAGCAGCAGCGCCCGCAGCAGCCGGCCCGTGCCGCCGAACCACCTCCCGCCGTCCTCACCGCCGACGATGACCAGCGTCCCGCGGGGGCTGAGCGCGCGGCGGAGCCGGGTCAGCGGGCGGTTGCCGGCGATGTCGAGGATGAGGTCGTAGCGATGAGTGCCGTCGGTGGGGTCCTCGCGCGTGTAGTCGATCACCTTGTCGGCACCGAGGGAACGGACCAGATCCGCCCTGACGCCGCTGCAGACGCCGGTGACGTGGGCGGCCCCGAGGGCCTTGGCCAGTTGCACCGCGAAGGTGCCCACGCCGCCCCCGGCACCGATGACGAGGACACTCTGCCCGGACCGCAGTCGCCCGACATCGCGCAGTGCCTGGAGGGCGGCGCACCCGGAAACCGGGACGACGGCCGCCTGCTCGAAGCCGGCGTTGCCGGGCTTGCGGGCGAGACTGTCCTGCTTGGCGCAGGCGTACTCGGCGAACGACCCGTTGCAGGTGCCGTACACCTCGTCGTCCGGCTGGAAGCGGGTGACGTCCGGGCCGACGGCCTTCACACGTCCTGCGACATCCATGCCCCGGACGCACGTCCTGGGCGTCCGCAGCCCGAAGCCCATGGCGCGAATCAGGTACGGCCGGCCCGTGGTGAGGTGCCAGACGCCCGGGTCGACGGAGGCCGACTGGACCTGTATGAGCACCTCGCCGCTACCGGGCTCCGGCTGTGCGATCTCTTCGAGACGCAGGACCTCGGGCGGTCCGTAGGCCTCGTGGACGATGGCCTTCACTTGGTCTCTCCCTCAACTTCGCCAGTTTCATCGGCTTCGTCGGTTCCGGGGTACTGGAACACTTCGTCGAGCGGGACAGCGAACACACGGGCGATCTGGAAGGCCATCTCCAGGGTGGGCGAGTAGCGGCCCTGCTCGATGGCGATGACGGTCTGGCGGGTCACGCCGATGCGGCGGGCGAGTTCGGCCTGGGTCATCTCGCCGTGGGCGAAGCGCAGCGCCCGGATCGCATTGGTGACCCTCGTCGGCCTCACCACGGGTGGAAGCCCAGCCGGTAGGCGACGATCTTCGCCGTGGACGCCAGAATCGCCGACAGGGCGAACGCCAGGTAGATCGCGTTTGCGATCCAGAAATGATCGGCGCGGACCATCGCGAGGACGAGTCCGGCCACGCCGCCGATCACGACGAACGACTGCCCGATGTACGCGCCGAAGCGGTGGATCTCCCGGTCGCGCTGGTCCTTGGTGTCGGCGCCCTCGGGAGACAGGATCGCCACGATGATGTTCAGCGCGATCTGCGTGACGATCGCCGTGCCCACCGTCCACAGCAGCGCGGACGCATAAGGCGTGTGGACCAGGGGCTCGCTTCCCACCTGCCCGAGGACGACGGCCAGGTACGCCGCGTACGACGCGATCGTGACCAGGACCATGATCCAGGCACGTTTCTCTTCAAATGCCACGGCCGCTCCCGATGTAAAGAAATCTTGACATGGAGTGTCAAGCAGTCACGACATGATGTCAAGTTTTCTGTACACCCCCGTTCGGGGTGGCGCGGGCGTCGTGCTCCTGGTGGGTGCGGCCCGGCGGAGGCCGGGTGGTGAGGCCCGGGGACCGCTGGTCAACGTACTGCGATGATCATGTGCCCGGCAGCGCCCGTGCCGCGGGTGAACCGGACCGGCGGGCGCGCTCAGCCGCGGACCGTCAGCCGTGCGGCGCCGGTGCGGGAGAAGACCACGTCGGCCGTCTCGGCAGGGACATCGGTGCAGCGCACGGGTGACTACGGCCGGCGCACGGCCTGCGGGCTGGGATTGCGGACGACCACGCCTCGCCGTGTTGAGGAGTGGGGTTTGCAGGCGTCTTGTCCGGTCAGCCCGGGCCAGGGGCCCGGCGGGGGAGAAGGAAGCCTCATGGAAGAGACTCGCGCGTCACCCTCTGAGCCGCTCCGTGAGGAAGGCGATGATCTCATCACGGGCACGCGCCGTCGGGTGACCCTGCTCGTCCACGAGATGTGCCGTGACGACGCTGTGGGCGCACCCGACGACGTCGCGGAAGAAGGGCGGAGGGTTCGTGTTCGCCACGCCGGCGGGAAGCACGCGGCCGTCGAAGGCGTCGCCGAGTAGCGCCTGGTAGGCGGCGAACCGCCGGCCCGTGCACCACCTGTCGTTGTCGAAGCGGTAGCCGAGTACCTTCAATCCGTCCCGCTCGATGCGTTCGGACAGGGCAACTGCGTCATCGTCTCCGATCTCCAGACCGCCGGGGTCGTCGAGCGGCAGCGAGGGATGATTGACGACCGGGGCGATGACGGCCGGTTCGAGTGCCATGGTCAGCGCGAAGTTGCCGGTGAAGCACAGTCCGACCGCGCCGATGCCCGGCCCACCGCACTCCCTGTGCGCGATACGCGAGAGGCCGCGCAGCCACGCCACGACCGGGCTGGTGCCGCCCCCGGCGAACGCGCGGAACTCGGCGCTGACGCATGCGCGCCGGGCGACGGCCTCGCCTGCCTCGGTGGTTGGGTAGGCGCCGTCGACGCCGAAGAGAGAGGGCAGGTACACGGAGAAGCCTGCATCGCGTACCCAGCGTGCCAACCGGGCGACGTCGGGGCTGATGCCCGGCATCTCGGGCATCAGGATGACGCCGGGTCCTGTCCCGGCGACGTACACGGTCTTGCTGACGTCATCGACGCTGACGACTCTCCGGGAGAAGTCGTCCAAGGGGTCGTCGCGCCGCGTTCGCATCGTTGTCATGATCGAGAGTGTGGTGGGACACTGCCCCCACGAGAAGCGGCGATATCGCCACGTGGTGCGGCGATATCGCCACCCCGCGTGGAGCCGGAGGAACCGTGAAACCGCTGCGCCTGGGTGTGCTGGCGTATCCCGGCTGCTTCGCCTCAGAGGTGTTCGGGATCCCCGACCTGCTGGCCATGGCCGATCACATCGCGGCGGCGCAAGGGTCGGATCGACCGCCGTACGAGGTGTCCGTCGTCTCGCCCCGGCGGCGGGTGGTCGCGTCCGGCGGCTCGGCCATCGAGGTCTCGGCGTTGCGTCCCGTCGACGTCCTGATCGTGCCGGGTTTCGAGCTTTCGCCCAGGCTCGATCTCGACGCGACGCTCGCGAACCTGAACCCCGAAGTGGCGTCGATTCGGTCGCAGGCCGCCACCGGCATCGCCGTCGTGTCGATCTGTGTCGGCGCCTTCCTGGTCGCTGAGGCCGGCCTGCTCGACGGGCGCGAGGCGACGACGTCCTGGCTGTTCGCGGATCAGTTCGCCCGTCGATACACCAACGTGAAGGTGCGCCCCGAGCACCTGGTGGTAACCGATCGCGGTGTGACGACGACCGCCGCCTTCAGCGCCATGTACGATTTCGCCCTCCAGTTGATCCGTGAGCACGACGGCCCCCGCGTCGCCCGCAGCACCGCACGCATCGCGCTCGTCGACGACGCCCGATCCACCCAGGCTCCCTACGTCGACCTGGAGCTGATGCCCGCCGTCGGCCGTGAGTTCTCACTTGGTGTGAAGCGGTGGCTCGACCAGAATCTCAGCGCTCGCTACGACCTGTCCGTCCTCGCCGAAGCGTTTCACGTGAGCACGCGAACCATGCTCCGTCGCTTCGGTGAGGAGGCCGGTCAGACCCCGCTCGCGTACGTGCAATCCGCTCGCGTCCGTCGGGCTCGTCATCTCTTGGAGACGACAGACAGGACCGTCGTGCGCATCGCCGCCGACCTCGGGTACACGGACCCGAGCACCTTCAGCGCCATCTTCGCCCGGCACACGGGCCAGCGGCCGCGGGACTACCGAGCCACGTTCCGTCGGCCTGTTCGCGAAGCGGGCCGCAACGCCGCGCAGGGCCCTGATCTCCCAGAGCCCGGGCGCACCTCGTTCAGGTCCTCCAGCTCCCAGTCCTCCGGTGCGGCCAACCCCTCCTGATTACCGCGAGCACGGTGGTTGCGTGAGCAGCTCCAGCTGCACGTGCTTGAGGCGGGCCGCGGGAGGGGGGATGCTCACGCAGCCGGGGTGTTCAGCACGTACGCGCGCGAGGCGTGCACCTCGCCGCGCAGGGCGGCCAGGTTGACGTCGAGGACCTGTCCGTCCCACTTGCGGGGCTCGCCGTTGATGAAGACAGCGCTGATGTTGCGGGCGTCGGAGCCCAGCACGATCGTGCCGATCGGGTCGTTGAGCGGCATGTTGTTGAGGTCCTCGGCCTGGATGACCAGGAGGTCGGCCTTCTTGCCCGGGGTGAGTGAGCCGGTGACACCGGCCAGGCCGTTGGTGTGGGCGCCCTGGAGGGTGGCGAAGTCGAGGACGTCGTGGGTGGTGATGCGGGAGGGCTGCTGGTCGGTGCCGTAGGTGGCGTTGACCGCGCGCATCCGCTGGATGGCGTGCAGGGCCCGCATCTGCGTGAACATGTCGCTGGCCAGGGCGACTTCGACGTCGATGCTCAGTCCGGGGCGGATGCCGACGGACAGGGCCTCGTCGACGGCGGGGACCCCGGTCTCCAGGCCGATCTGGGCGTCGGAGGTGGGGGCGAGTGCCACGGTGGTGCCGGTCTCCCTCATCGCCTTCCATGCCTCCGAGGTCAGTCCGGTGGAGTGGATGAGGGTCACGTCGGGGCTGAGGATGCCGTCCTCGGCCCAGCGCAGGATCGCCTGGGAGGAGGACGTGCCGAAGACGGCGTCCACGCTCACTCCGATGCCCAAATCCCTTGCCAGGCGCGCCAGTCCAGGACCGTAGGCGAGCGCCGGTCCGGCGATCTCGTCGGTGGCCAGGGTCGCCAGCCGCAGCGTCAGCAGCTGGTCGTCGCTGCTGAAGTACCGGTCCTTGACGCGGGTCAGATCGCCGGGCCACTGCCGGTCCCACTCGCCGAAGTGCGGGCCCATGGAGGCGTGCACGCCTCGGATGCCGGTGTCGCGCAGAGCCTCGATGGCGGCGTCGGTGTGCTCGCGGGTGCGGGAGTTGTGGGAGAAGTCGAGCATGGTCGTGATGCCGCTGTCGATCGCGGTCAGGGCGGCCAGCCTGGTGCCGATGTACATGTCCTGGGGCCGGTAGACCGTGGCGTAGCCGGCCAGGGTGCTCATGACGTAGCCGCCGAGGTCGTCGACGTCCGGCATGATCCGGCGCAGCTGGGCCTCCCAGGCGTGCCGGTGGGTGTCGACGAAGCCGGGGGTGAGGATCGTGCCGGTGGCGTCGACTACCACGGCGTCGCCCGCGTTGAGGTCGGGCCCGACGGCGGTGATCGTGTCGCCCTCGACGAGGAGGCCGCCGCGGTCGATGACGCCGAGGGCGGGGTCCATGGTGACGGTGGTCGCGCCGGTGAACAGGACGCGCCGCCGGTCGGCGGGCCGGCGCCGGAGCTCTTCGAGGACGGCGGCGCCGGCGGTGTCGTTGACGTTCATCAGGGTCTTCTTTCCGTACGCCGGAGAGGGCGGGGAGGGTGGGGCCGCCGGGGCGACCGAAGCTGCTCGGACACCAGCCTCGGTCGCGCCCGCTACGGCAACCAGGTCGCCGTTTCCCCAGGTGTCGCGCACCCAGGATGGGGGACCGCCGGTGCGCCGAGCGGAGGGTCAGCCCAGCTTCATGATGTGGCCCGCGCGATGCAGTTCGTCGCCCTGGAACTCTCCGTAGGCCCAGAAGCCGAGGTCGTCCAGGTAGTCGATGTGGTCGCCGTCGATCCAGTACCGGCCCTGGTAGGCGTGCGGACGGCCGCCCCGGGTCTCGTCGTAGCGGCCGTCGGCGGTGAGCTCCTGGTGCAGGAAGTCCTTCAGGTCGATCCAGACGCCGACCCGCGGGCTGCCGGTGAGGTCCGGAGAGGCCGGGATGCCCGCCTCGGGGGCGGTGGCCCGGCCCGGGGCGTCGGTGCCGGCCCACAGGACGGGCCGGCCGGCCGCGACCAGTGCGCGGACCTGCTCCGGCCGGGCCACGAGCGTGGCCACCGCGCTCGGCACATCGGCGGCGTGTTCGTCGGGCACCACCAGGAAGTCGGGGGTGTTGCCCGGGGTCAGCGTCGCGACGTACTCCGAGCGGTGGCCGCGACCACCGGCCAGCGCGACGGTGTCCACGACGGCGGGGGCGATGGTCATGCCGGTGCAGTCGACGCTGGGTGCGTGGCACCCAGGAAGCCCTCACCTGGGGAGAGGGCGGCCTGGTTGCCATCGGCCGCCGGGCCGACCGTAGAGCCATGACCAGCAACGACACGCCCCGCGACCCGCACCCGTACGTCGGGATGTGGGTGACCGCGGACGGATTCATCCGCCAGGAACTGCTGCCGAACGGCCGCTACGACGAGGCCCGCGGCAACCGCCAGAGCGCCTACACCGGCCGCTACACCGTCACCGGCAACCACCTCGACTACGTCGACGACACCGGCTTCACCGCCACCGGCGACATTCGCGACGGCGTCCTCTACCACGAGCACCTGGTGCTCTACCGCGAGGGCGACGAGCGCGCCCGGCGGGGAGCCTGACCCTGACCAAGATCCACGCGCAGGTGACCGCCTCCGCCACCCGGACCAGGTGTGGGACCGCATCAGCGACTTCCACGCGACGGGCTTCCTTCGCGGGCCAGGCCCGAGCCCTTCGACGTTCCCTCCCCACGAGCAGGGGGGAGGGAACGGTGTCCTCAGCTCGCGTAGACAGTGGGGGCGAGAGTCTCCTTGGGAGCAGAGGGCCAGGCCGCACGTACGAGAGCCAGGAAGTCAGATGTCGCTGAGGGCCCGGCCCGATTCTTCCTGCTCCGTCCGTGCGGACTCCCCGCGCTCGGCCCGCGAACGGAGCTCCGCGAAGGCAGCCGCGGTGGCGCTGGCGGGCTCGGCCTGGTAGACGACGAGCTGCTGGTGCGGAGCACCGTTGACCGTGAAGGACGAGAACTGGATCTCCAGGGCGCCGACCTCAGGGTGTGCGAGGTTCTTCGCCTGCTGGGTCTTGCCCTTCACCTCGTGCCGTGCCCACAGTTCGGCGAACTCCGGGCTCTTCGCACAGAGCGTGTCGACGACTTCGCTGATCCGCGGGGATTCCGGGTCATGTCCGTAGGCCGCGCGGATTTCGGCGACGCAGGAATGCGCGGCCTTCTCCCAGTCCTGGTAGAAGCCGTGCCCGGCCGGGTCCAGGAAGACCATGCGGGCCAGGTTGTCGAACCGCTGGAATCCGCTGTGCAGGGCCGCGGCGAGCGCGTTGTGCGCCAGGACGTCCAGCGCCGGTCCCAGGACGAAGGCGGGGGTGTCGGGCCAGCTGTCGAGCAGCTGGAGGAGCTGCGGGCTGATCCGGTCGTGACCAGCGCGAACGCTGCGGCGTTCCTGCGGTGCTCGGGTGAGTCTGCGCAGGTGGTCGCGTGCCTCGTCGTCGAGGTGCAGGGCGGCGGCGACCGCGTCGATCACCTGGGGCGACGGGCTGGTCTCCCGGCCCTGTTCCAGGCGCATGTAGTAATCGGAGCTCATACCCGCGAGCATGGCGACCTCCTCGCGACGCAGCCCCGGCACCCGCCGGCGGCCATGCTCGGGCAGGCCTACGTCCCGAGGCTTGAGTGCTTCGCGCCGTGCTCTGAGGAACTCTCCCAAAGGAGTGCTGTCGCTCATGAACCCAACCTAGTCCAGGAGAGTGGCGATCGCCGGTGGACGACGGGACGCGGCGGTACGACCGCGCCCCTGCTCCAGGCTTGTGCGGTACGCGTGCAGAGGTTGACCCCGGCTCGACGATCATCCGGGTCATGGCGTCAATCTCCTTCGTGCACCCGGGTGGGCCGCCGCGATCCCAGCCTGGTACACCCAGGAAACGCCGGGCCGGTCATTGTCCTCACAGGAGCGCAAGCCCGTACTCAGCCGGTGCCGATCGCGGTGTCCTGCGCGGGCACGGGGCCGGCGCTCAGCGAGCCGAGAAGAGCCAGTGCGTCGGCGGAAGTGGTGCCCGGTTGGGCTTGGTAGACGATGAGTTGCTGGGTGGGGGCGCTGTTGATGGTGAAGGCCTCGTAGTGCAGCTCCAGGTCGCCGACCTGGGCGTGATGGAAGAGCTTGGCCTCGCGGGTCTTGCCGCGCACGTCCTGGCGGGCCCACAGGACGCGGAAGTCAGCGCTCTTCATGGACAGTTCGCCTACGAGTTCCCGCAGCCGCGGGTCCTCGGGGTCGATGCCCGCCGCCCGCCGCAAGGTGGCCACGCCCGACTCGGCGGCCCGGTCCCAGTCGCGATGGAAGTCGTGCGCGAACGGGTCCAGGAACGTCATGCGCAGCAGGTTGTCCGAGTGGGTGAAGCCCGCGTACAAGGCGTCTGCGAGCCGGTTGCGGGCCAGGACATCCAGGGCGTGGCCCAGGACGAAGGCGGGTGTCTCGCTCCAGGTTTCGAGGAGTCGCCGCAGGTGCGGGGCCACATGTTCGACGCGGGGCGCGCGCCGCGTACGGCGGGCGGCCGGGGTGGCCACGCGGTACAGGTGGGCCACCGCTTCGTCGTCCAGTTGCAGAGCCCGCGCGACGGCTTCGAGTATCTGCGGGGACGGGTGCCGTTCCCGGCCCTGTTCCAGGCGCATGTAGTAGTCGGTGCTCACCCCGGCGAGCGTGGCGACCTCTTCGCGGCGCAGACCGGGCACCCTGCGGCGACCGGAGGTAGGAAGTCCCGTGTCTTCGGGGCGCAGTCGGGCACGCCGTGCGCGGAGGAAACCTCCCAGCGCGTTCTCGGCGGCGGTGTCCTTGTCTGTGTCCATGTCTCGAGGCTAGGACTCCGCAGCGCCTTGTTGCGGGGGCGAGGGTGGGCGCGCTTCACCCAGGAAACGCGCACCCCGGACCGGACGGCATGCGCCGTCAGCGGCAAGGACGGCCATCAGGCCGACCGCGCCGTCGCCGACGACCGCCACCGTCTTACCCGGGCCGGCTTCGGCTGCGACGGCCCCGTACCAGCCGGTGCCGAGCACGTCGGACGCGGCCAGCAGCGACGGGATCAGCTCCGGGTCCGGCTGCCCCGGCGTGGTCACCAGGGTGCCGTCCGCGTGAGGGATGCGGGCCTTCTCGTCCTGGGTGCCGATCGCCTGCGCCACGAATTCCCGCTGCACGCAGCCGGACTGGTAACCGGAGCGGCAGATGTCGCAGGTGTTGTCGGAGATGACGAACGACCCGACCACGAAGTCGCCGACCTTGACCTTCTTCACCTCCGAGCCGACTTCCTCGGCCACGCCACGTACTCGTGCCCCATGGCCGTGTGATCGGCAGGCTCGACCCCGCGGTAGGGCCACAGGTCCGACCCGCAGATGCAGGTCGCGGTCAGCCGGACGATCGCGTCGGTGGCCTCGATGATCTTTGGATCCTCACGCTCCTCCACCCGGACGTCGCCGGCCGTGTACATCACTACTCCACGCATGTGTGGGTCTCCTTGTCTGGTGTGCTGACGCCTGCCTGAGCCGATTCATGTTCAGGAAGACACGGAACGCCCTCGGCTGCCCTGGTTCTCGGACCTCCCGCCGCCGAGCCCACCGTGAGGGCGTAACGAGAGTCGCGACTGCGGGTGTGCATCCCAGGCAACCGGCTTCCTCACTCGCCAGGAAGGTCGCGTCTATGGGGGGGCAGAAGCTCCGCCTCCCTTCCCGGCGGCACGCGCCTACCGTGGAAGGCATGGACCAGCGACCTACAAGGCCATGCACGAGCGACGCGCCACCAAGGTGCTCCTCACCCTCTGACCTGCCGCGTACGCCTTCCCCGTCCGTCCCGTATCCCGCGGGGCGGGCCCACCCGACGGCGTGTGCGGCGGGTGGTCGGGACGAGGTCCCCACCACCCGCAGCGCCCCGTCCCCACAGAACGAAAGGTGACGGACATGGCACTGATCCTGGTGACCGGGGCCTCCAGCGGGCTCGGGCACAACACGGCGAGCGCATTGGCCGACGACGGGCACGAGGTGGTCATCCACGTCCGCAACCCGGCCCGTATCACTGACGCAGGTGATGCCGCCCGGTGGAAGGGCGTCGTCATCGGGGACCTCGCCGACCTCGACGCAATCCACGGAGTGGCCCGGCAGGCCTCTGAGTTCGGCCGCTTCGACACCGTCATCCACAACGCCGGCGTCTTGCACTCCCCAGAAGCGGTCACCGTCAACACCATCGCGCCCTACATGCTGACGGCACTGATGAGCAAACCGGCCAGGCTCATCTACCTCAGCAGCTCCATGCACCGAACCGGCTCCACCGACCTTGGGCGGCTGGCCGCCGGCACCGCTTCCTACGACGACAGCAAACTGTGGGTCACCACCCTCGCGCTCGCACTCGCGTCCCGGTGGGAGGGAACCTCCAGCCATGCGGTCGACCCCGGGTGGGTCCCCACACGCATGGGCGGCGCCGGGGCTCCGGATGACCTGACCGCCGGGCATCAGACACAGGTGTGGCTCGCCACCCACCACGACACGATCCCGCACACCGGCGGCTACTGGTACCACCAGCAGCCGCAGCCACCGCACCCCGCAGCGCTGGACGCAGAATTCCAGGGCCACCTCATTCAGGCCCTGAAGCACCACACGGGCGTCCCGCTCGACTGATGGTGCCGCCGGCAGAATGCATCACCAACGACTCACGATGTGACCCGCCCGGTTCGCGCCGAGGACCGCCGTATTCGCCGGCTCGCTGCCCGGTCAGCTGCTCTTCGGCTCTTCATGGGCGCTGAAGTCCGGGCTGGCGCGGAGCATGGCCTTGTACAGGGCGTCGTCCTCGGGCAGGTCCGGGCAGGGGGCCCGTGCAGGGGCCTCGAAGGACACCACAGCGGAGCTCTTACCACTCCGGCCGAGACCGAGCCGACCCATGTGGACTTGGTCCGGGCTGCCTCGATTGCGCGCGGCTGTGTCGGGAGACCATCCCCGCGGGCGCGGGGAGCAGGGCGGCGCTGTCCTCCACGCCCGGGATCAGCCAGACACCCGAACTGCTAGGCGGCAGGCGGGCGTTCAGGCGTAGGTTGTGCCGTGAGTGATCCACGCCCCGGCTGAAAGACGGACACGACTCATGACCGACCCTGTGACGACGCCCGAACCAACGATGCGGCAGAAGATCGACACGTCGGTGCCGCACTCCGCCCGCATCTGGAACTACTGGCTGGGCGGCAAGGACAACTACCCCGTCGACGAAGAGGCCGGCGACGCGTACACCGCGGTCTTCCCCGGCATCGTCACAATCGCCCGCAGCAGCCGTGCCTTCCTGCATCGCACCATCGCGTATCTGGTCTCGGAGGCGGGCATCCGGCAGTTCCTGGACGTCGGCACCGGCCTGCCGACCGCCGAGAACACGCATGAGGTCGCCCAGCGGCTCGCCCCCGAGGCACGGATCGTCTACGTCGACAACGATCCGATGATCTTGGCCCACGCCCGTGCCCTGCTCTTCTCCTCACACGAGGGCGCGACCGCCTACATCGACGCCGACGTGGCGGACCCGGACCGCATCCTCGCGGCCGCCGCCGAGACGCTGGACTTCGGCCGCCCCACCGCACTCATCCTCAGCAACATCCTGGGACACGTCGCCGACTACGACCAGGCCCGGTCCATTGTCACCCGGCTGATGGACGCCCTGCCGTCGGGCAGTTACCTCTCCATCAACGACGGGTCACGCGGCATCGACCCCGTTTTCGAGCAGGCCCAGGACGCCTACAACAACAGCGGCGCTGTCCCGTACATCCTGCGCAGCATCGAGGAGATCGCCACGTTCTTCGATGGCCTGGAGCTCATCGAGCCCGGCGTCGTCTCGGTCACGCAGTGGCGTTCGGAGCCCGGTTCGCCCACGCCGGCGGTCATCGCCGAGCACGGCGGACTCGCCCGGAAGCCGTAACCGGCAAACGGTTCACCGACGGCTCCCCTGCCCCAGCGCCAGGTCCGTCATCGGGGCGCTCGGTGTCATCGCCTGGCTCTGGCCGATCGGTCAAGACGACCACGCGGTGGGCCCGCCCCGCCTCCGGCGCCCCCGACCTGCCGCCGGCGCTGGGCTGGGCCGGGTGGCTCCCTGCCTGGCAGGGGTCCTGGCGGTCGCACTGCCGCGGAGGCGGCCGCGACCGGTGTGACGCCGGCACCGTCCGACTCCGCACGTGGGGAACGGACGGCGGTCATCCCGACAACAGGGCCCCGAGCCACGGCCCGCCCCGACGGGTCGTACGTGGCCGCCGACGGGTGGTCGATCGAGTGATGCAGCGCACTGGCCGCCCCCAACGCCCCGCGCACCGCTCGGCGCCCAGCAGTCCGACCGGCGTCGAGCGGTCGCGCGGAGTGCGCTCGTGCGAGGCGCCTGCCACAACCGGTCGTCTCGGCGGAGCGGCGCGGTGACGAACCGGTACGGGCATGGCCGGCTGGGCCGCGCGGTCCGCTCGCCGGATAGTGTCGACGCCTACAAGTCGAGCGGGGAGTCGGTGTCAACGGTGGGGAGCGATGTCGTGGGCGGCGAGGCGCGGGGAACGTTCGGAGAACGGATGGCGGAGGCGCGCCGTCGTAGGCCCGGCGCTTACGCGCACCTCTTCGACGGCCGCCCCAAGGTGGTGATCAGGACCACGCAACTGCTTCCCGACCAGGCGATCCAGCTGGCCACCGCCTACGGATACCGTCACCTGGAGACGCGGGGCAGCAAGAGTGTGCGGCGCCGGGTGTTCGTGCCGGACCCGGACCCGGCGGCACGCTGGGAGGCCTTGCCGCCGGGCACGTCTTTCGAGGTGGCCGCGCAGCACCCGGCCTTCCACGGGGCGAGCGCCCGCGCCGCCCGCAACCATGCCGAGTTGATCAAAAATGAGCAGAACCTCCTCAAACTGCTTCCGGCGGCGGTGTTCATCTTCCTGGGAATGATCGGTGTGGCTGCACAGCTGATCAGCACCGGGAAGGGGGTGCTGCTCGCGCCGCTGTGCTTCGGCGTATTGCTGGATGTGGCCGTCGTGTGGCTCATGTGGTCACGGAAGCGCAAACGGCGCGAACTGCTCGCACAAGCCGGTCAGCTGATGCTCACGTACCCGCCGCACGGGTTCCGGGCCTGGATGCCCGACCCCCATGCCTCGGCGCATGCTGTCCCTCAGCCGCCGGAAGCGAGCCACGGCATCGGATCGGTGGAGTAACCACCGTAGGTCTGGAGGCGCTTGCCGCTGAGCGTGCCGTGGCCGGTGACGATGCGGTTGCCGTACGCCTTGGTCAGCGCGTCGAACACGACCCGCCCCTGCCGTGCGGCCAGGACCTGGGCCCCGCGCGGTGCGCCGAAGTCGACGCCGGTGCGGAGTCTGGTCACGCCGGTGAGGGGGTGCTTGCGGGAGCCGAAGGCGAGGCGACGGCAAGGGTGCTCACACCCGCACATGATGGACGTCCTGGTGCCCGAGGACTCCGTCATCACGACTCCCTCCGACCCCAACGGCCTCGAGGAAGCTGGAACCGCAGGATCACCAGGGTCACGATCACCCGGTCGCCGAAGACCAGTTGATGACTGGGTCCGCCGCCCTCGGCGCGCAGACGCTCATGCCCTCGGCGTTCGCCCAGCCATGATTCTTCCCGCGCCATCCACGGCCCCGCCAACTCAGCGACGGGGGCCTCGAGTCGACGCCGCGAGATGCCCGTGCAATGCACCACGCCTGTAACTGACCCTGGGGCCTGAGTATTTCTACTCAGGCCCCAGGCGGTCGATCAGGGAAGGCTGTAGGCATGAACACCTCCCGAACAGAACCACGTCCCGTCATACCGCACGTGTCCGGAGCGGCTGTCACCGGTGCGGTTCTGGCCTACGGTGCCGCGTACTTCTTCTCCTGGGTCAAGCATCACAGCGACCAGGCATGCAGGACGACAGACGGCCTCTGCTGGACCTGGTGGGACTGGGCAGCCATCCCGCTCACCTTTACGACTGCCTTGATCACCCTGATCATCGTCTACAAGCAACTGGACATCAGGCCACGGCTCGCAGTCATCCCGCCGACGATCCTGCTGGCACCGTTCCCTCTCCTCGCCGCACAAGCGATCGCCGGCTGGTGGACTGCCGCCGTCACGGGCGGAGCATGGTCATGCTCCCTCGCACTGGCCGCATGGAGCCGCTACCGGATCCTGGGGCTCACTGCTTCAGCCACGCTTCTGCTCGCCTCCCTCGTCGTTCTCTACCACTGAGCTGGATCGTGAGGGCACTGGGACCCCGCTTTCGTGCACACCTCCGTAAGTCCCTGAAGGCTCGCCGTCAGCCGCTGCCACACCTGCCGCCAGGCCGGTCGGGGGGAACAGACACCCCGCCGGCAGCAGACGCACCACCCGGGAGGGCAGATCCCTCACTCGTGCCTGCACCGTGCCGGTCAGGGCCAGAGCCTCGTCGCCCATCTCGAACGGAACGGTCCGGGTCGGCTCGCCGAGATGGCCGGGCGCGGTGCCGCGGGCTGGTCGCGGTCCCCGCTCAGGCCGGGCGGTCCGCCGTGACCAGCCATGACGTGCTGCGCAGCCGGACGGTGCCGTCCGTTGCCTCGTGGGTGCGCAGATGGTCCTCCAGAGTCCGGCGGGCGCGGACCTGCGTCGCCGCGTCGACCTGCTCCATCAGGAAGCGGCCAGGGCCCGTGTGGAGTAGGAACTCCGCCGCGTCCTCGGCTCCGTGTCCCCACGTCCCGTACGCCTGCGCCTGGTTGATGGTGATGCCGGCGAATCCGGCCGTGGCGAGGACTTGGCGGACCCGGTCCGGGGCGGCCAGCGAGAACATGCCGGGCAGCCCCGGCCGCCCGAAGTCGCCGACCGGCAGGAGGTCACGCAGGGCCGCCATCGCCCCAACCCAGCCGTTGAGTGCTGCATCGGCCGGGCAGACGAACGCCAGACGCCCACCGGGCCGCAGCGCCCGGCCGATGTTGCTGAACGCCGCGACGGGGTCAGCGAAGAACATCACTCCGTAGCGGCTGAGCGCCACGTCGAACGCGCCCGTCTCGAAGGGGTACGCCTGGGCGTCCCCCTGCTCGAAGACGGCATTGGGGATGCCCTCTCGCCTCGCGCGGGTGCGCGCCTCGGCCAGCATCGGGCCGGACAGGTCGAGGCCCAGCGCACGCCCTCGGGGTGCCCTGAGCGCGGCGATCCGCGTGGTCTGCCCGGAACCGCAGCCGATGTCGAGGACCCGGTGGTCCCCGGCGATCCCGGCGGCGTCGATCAGCGGCTCGTTGAAACCTTCGTTCACGGCGTTCCAGCGGTCCTGGTTGTGGGCCCAGTGGATTCCTTCGGGGCCGTTCCACGCCTGTGCCTGCTCGGTGTTGACGACGTTCGGCACGGGTGCCTCCTGGTGTGGTGACGAAGAATGGGCGTGTGCCCAAACAGTATGGGCGGATGCTCAAACTGGCAATCCTCGTTAAGATCCAGCTGGTTACGGGGGGACGCGCCCACCAACAACGGCAGCAGTAATTACGGGAGAGGCCCATGTCACCGCGCGGAGTGGCGACGCCAGACGTACGCGAGCGGCTGTTCGCCGCTGCGGAGCGGGTCCTTGCGAACGACGGACCCGGCGCGCTGACGAGCCGGGCGATCACTACCGAAGCGGGCTGCGCCAAGGGGCTGCTGCACACGCACTTCGCCGGGCTCGACGAGTTCGTGGCCGAGCTCTGCCTCGACCGGTTCGCGCGTACAGCCGCGAAGGCACAGGCCCTCTCGGGGCTCGTCGGGCAGGGCTCGGTGGCGGCGAACCTCGACGCCGTCGTCCTCGCGCTGCTCGACTCCGGCGGCCCGGCCATCGCGGGCCTCGCCATGACCCGCCCCGCCGCCGCCCTGCGTATCCGCGAGGCTCTGGCAGCCGGGGCACCCGGCTTCACCGCAATTCAAGAGGCCATCACCGGCTACCTGGAAGCCGAGCACCGACTCGACCGGGTGCCGGACACCGTCGACCCGCCCGTCGCGGCCCTCGCCATCGTTGGGACAGCTCACCATCTCCTGATGACCAGTTGGCCGGGCACACCCGACCCACGGACCCAGCTGACCCGTCTCGTGGCCGCTCTGGTGGGAAGCTGAAGAGCTCCGTTCCTGTTCAGGCGACTTGACACACTCGCCTCACACCTAACAGGTCATCTCAATTGGTCAGTCAGCTTGTAGCAGATGAGGGTGCAGGTGACGCTGGTGAAGTCCAGGAAGTGGCTGGCTTTGCGTTCGTAGCGTCGGTGGAGGCGTCTCCGTCGAGCCAGGCCATGGTCCGTTCGATGCTCCAGCGGTGTCGGCCAAGCCGCTGGCTGGAGTCCGTTCCCTTGCGGGCGATCCCGGGTGTGATGCCGCGACCGCGTAACCATCGCCGCAGGTGGCTGTAGTCGTAGTCCTTGTCGCCGTGCAGTCTGCCCGGTCTGCGCCGCCGTCGGCCGCGGCGGGAGCGGATCGGCGGTATGCCTTGCACGAGCGGGATCAGGGCCTGACCGTCGTGGACGTTGGCACCCGAGACTCCGACGGACAGGGGCAGACCGGTGCGCTCAGTGATCAAGTGGATCTTCGATCCGTACTTGCCCCGGTCCACGGGATCCGGCCTGTCAGCGGGGTTGCGGCCGCCGACCCTGAAGGACGAGGGACTGCTCACCGCGTGGTCGGCCGCGGAGGTGTGCCCCGTCGAGCCGGTGGAGGACCGACAGCGGGGAAAGCATGCGGATCGCGTCATTGTGGTCCGGCTTCAGGGATGTGGAGTTCCGTGCACGCCGGCCCGTGCTGCGTCTTGGCTTCGCACGCGCCCGGCTCGGCCTCGTATGGGTTAACGGCCGAAACCGCGATCACCGACGTTCCGGCCGGAGGCGAAAGTGGGATGTCGATCTGCTGAGCGACCTTCCCCTGATCGTCAGGTCTGAGCACACTCCAGTAGAGGTCTTTGCCCCACTTCCCGGAGGAAAGATCCTGAGGGTTTACCGACACCTCGATGTGTGACCACTTCTGGACGCCGTCGGCGTGCACGCTGAAGCGCAGCCGCATGTTGGAGCGAGGTCCGTCGAGTCTGACGTCGGTGAAGGTCGGTCGGCCGTTTCCACCCGCGGCCTGGGCGGCACCGACCACGGCAATGCTCAGGGACGCCATGTAGAAAACAACGCCGAGGACGAGCACGCCCGTCTCCCACAGGATCCCGCGGCCCGTGGGGCGGATGAGCAGGGCGGCGATGCTGCAGACGATGGAGATGATGGCACAGAGCGAGGCCACGTAGATGGGCCACGACCTGTTGTTGAGGGCGACAAACACGAACTTGCTGTTGAGTCCCAAGGTCGTCATGATGCCGGCCACCGCCACCAGCGCACCGGCCAGGATCTTGGCCACATCGTCCAGGCGCTTTCCCAGCGTGGCCTGAATCTCTCCGATGGTCGGGGTCGGGGATTCCGTCGGTTTCGAAGGTTCGTTCGCCCCGCCCATTGCGCGCTTCCGATCGTTGAGTCCTGCGGGCCAGGACAACTGCTGGACGACGTCAGGTTCGCATACGACCCGGGGCCGGCCGGAGATTGCGATCGCGGGAAGCCGGGCAGTCGGCGGATGTTCCCCTGGTCGGTCCAGAGGGCGGCGCCCGGTCGGCTCTGGGGACTGTCCGGCAGGTCCTCACCGAAGCCACAGGGGCAGATTCGTCCGCCAGTACGCAGCCACCGGCAACACCCGGTCCTCCAGCGGCAGGCTCCACGGCCGGCCCTCGCCGGCCGGATCCGCGCCCTCGCGCCGTAGCGCGGCGATCAGCGTGCCGGACTGACGTGGGCTCAGCCCTCAGAAGTTTCCGGACGGACCAGTCCCCGAGGACGTGCCTGGCCGCTCGGAGAGTAGTCGCCGTATGCGTTCCCCCACCTCGGGCGGAACACTCTCGAGGCCGCGCAGCACCCGGGCGCGCACGGCGACCTCTTCACCGGGAGACAGGTCTGCTGCGCCGAGCAGCAGCTCCAATAGATCGTGCGCGAGCGAGGTGGCCGGCCCGCCCGGTGAGGTGAGGAACGTGGTGACGGCCGGTCCGAGCCATGTGAAGACCGGGTCCAGGGCGTGCCGTACGACGCTGTCGTTCGTGCCGCCGGAGACGTCCAGCTTGTGCCGGAGTTCGTCCCAGTACGTACGGGACCAGCCCGGGCCGTCGTTGCCCTGTGGGTACCGGTACAGCCAGTTCATGTCCACCGGGTCCGGCGCATCCAGGGCGCCGGCCCGCAGGGTGATCTCCAGTTCCCTGCCCTGCTCGGACCAGGTGCGCCGGGTGGAGAGGGACAGGGCGAAGTCGGTCCACTGCTCCTCGTCGAACGAGGAACGCCACAGCAGTGTGTGGCGGTGCCAGGCACTGGCATGGTCGTTCCAGGAGGGGAACAGTTCGCTTGCAGTCACACGGCCCTTCAGGAGCAGGATCACCAGCACCAGGTTGGCGCCGTAAATGCCGTGGCGGGCTGAGGTCCGCAGCAGTGGGGAGGTGGGGAAACGGGTGGGCCGATAGCCGCGGTGGGGTTCGTGCGTGCGCTGGCCGTGCTGCTCCAGTACGCAGATGAGGAGGCGCGCCAGCCGGTCGCGTTCGGCGGCGGGGATTCGGCGGATCATCGATCCGGCGAACCGCAGCATCTGCCGGGAGGACAGTGGCGCGTACGAAAGCAGCGTGTACGCAAGGTCGTCGTCGACACTGCTCTCGGCTACGGACAGGGACGGGCGGTGCGTCAGAAGGCTGGTGAGCACGTGCAGGGCGAGGCGTACGACAAGGTACTCGCCGAAGGTGGCGTGCAGGAACTCGTATGTGGCCAGCGCGCGCCCGTCCCGCATCGACTGCGCGCGCTGGATGAAGAAGAAGCGGCCCAGTGCCACTTCGGCGACGTCGAGCGGAGTGCGGAACCCGGAGGCCGCAGGGGAGGTCCGGCCCAGGAGTGCCGTGAGATCCTCGTCGAGTTCAGTGGCCGACACCCACTGGCGGCGGCGGTTGTGCACGGCGAATGCGACAAGGGAGAGCCGTTGCAGCTCCCGTTCGGCGCGGACGCGCGCTTCGTCTTCGGGTACGGCGGCGGGGGCGGGACCGGTCTTGTCGATCTCTCGGCGGGAGAAGGAGGTGAGCAGTTCCTCGTACAGCTCGGCCTCGTCGAGGGGGCTGTCGCTGTCGCGGCGCAGAGCGTTGTCGGTGGCGTCGTACAGCGCCAGCATCGTCAGCAGCAGCGGTTGCGCGGCGAGCGCCTGGTGGCGCTCGACGGCCTCCCAGGTCAGCGGTCGCAGCCCGCGGGCGGCGAAGCAGTCGGCATTGGCCTCGTTCCACAGGGTGAGCCAGCGGCGGATCTGCTCGGGACGGAACGGCTCCAAACGCAGGGCGACGAGGCCCGCTGGGTAGCGGGCCCGGTCGGCGACGGCGATGCGGCTGGTGACGAGGGCGCGGATGGGACGGCCCTGTTCCGCCTCGCGTTGCTGGAAACGGGCGACTCGAGTGAGGAAATCACTGTGGTGGACCCCGGTGGTCTGCAACAGTTCGTCGAACCCGTCGAGGAGCAGGACGGGTACGGCACCGCCGGCCGAGCGGACCAGCTCCGGCCAGGACGCCTGCTCCCCGGTCGCGGTACGCACCGCCTGCTCGATCTGGTCCTGAAGGTCGTCCTCGGCGCGCACGTCCCGCAACGGCACGCGGACGGGGAGGAAACCGGCGGAAGGCAGGCGGGCGGCAAGGACCCGCGTCAGGACGGACTTTCCCGCACCCGGCTGTCCGAGCACGAGGAGGGGGGCGTCGGCCGGTCCGGCGGACGTCAACGCTCCGGCGAGGTAGCCGGTGAGGTCCCGGCGTACCGGGGCCTCCTCCCACCAGGACTCGGTGGCCGGCCCGCTGGGACCGGCCACCTCACGCACCCGGAAGTCCGGGTCTAGATACATCTCCCGCAGCGTCGGTACGCGGATGCCTTCCGGGCCGGACGAGGCGTCCAGGACGGGGCGGGTTAGGACGGTTTCGGATGTGCGGGCAAGAGCCGCGGCGACATCCACGGGGGGACGCACTGTGCGGGCCAGGTCAGCAAGCAGCTCGGTGACTCCCCCGAGGGAGCGGCGCACCTCGGTCCGGGTCGCCCGGTGCTCGATCTGAGTCGTCCAGAACCCGAACTCCGGGGCCTCGTGGACGAGCTGGGCATACAGGGACTCGTACTGCCGGACCGCCTCGCGGGGCAGGGCGGTGCGGATCACCCGCCGGGCCTCGCCGCGGGCAGTCTGCGTCTGCGCGCTCCAGACGCGGAGTCCCTCCGTGAAGTCCAAAAACCTCGTTGACAGGCCTTCGTACCAGCGTTGCAGCTCGTCCGTGACCGCCTCGAAAGGCCGGTGGGGCGCTGGGCTCGGGGCGTCGACAGCGGCGAGTGAACGGGCAAACGCGGCGCCGCGCTCGACCACTTGCGGTGCGCCCGCGAGGGCGAGCTGTTCGCGGCGGGTCAGCTCCAGGTCCTCCATGCGGACAGGCAGATGCTGTTCTTCCAGAGCCTGGAACCAAGCGAGGACGACGATCACAGTGTGAGCGGCGTGCAGCAGGTCGGTGCGCTCGGCGCGGCCGTCCGCGCGGCCCAGGCGCCGCCTGATGCCCCGCACGGCGCCACGACCGAGCGTCAGCACACTGCCTCGGGCGTCGGCGATCCGCACGAGCCCGTCACTGACCCCACCCGTCGCGATGTTCAGCGCCCCGCCGAGCGCCCGGTCCAACGCGGCGACGGCGGGCGGGTCGCTGCCCAGCAGCGCTAACGCGTCCGAAAACGACAGCAGCCTGCGTACCCCCACCACGCCCCCACAGTCCGTGCGTCGGTTGCGGCGATCTCCCGACGCACTCTGGCACAGAGGCGCGACGCGGGGGTGGTGTTCGCAAAGGACGACGCCGAGGGCGTGGGCCTGGAGGAGGGCCAGCCGGGATCGGGCGCGTGAGCTGGCAGGCGTGGGAGGCGTTCGCGATCCTGGCCGCCCGGGACGGTCTGGGCCCGCCCTCCCGGCCGGGCGTGGCGCTCCGGGTTCTGGGCTCACCAGCGGCCCGGAAGCACGCGAGGGGCCCGAGGCCGACCGGTAGCGCCTCCGATGGATCGGTGCGACGCTCCAGGGGGCTGCTGGACGGTGATGTTGGTGACCACGAGGAGTTGGTCGCCGGTTCAGGCCATCACGACCTGGGCAGGCTGTTACGCCAGCGGCAGGGACGTGCGGCGGAGCGTCCGCCTGCTTGATCGACTCCCAGAGTGTCGACGTCCACCAGCGTCCCTGCCTCCGGGCAGGGCATCGATGCCGGCAAAGCAGATCGTGGGCCGTAAGCGGAGCATCGCGGAAACGGTCGGCCTGCTGCTGGCGGTGCTGGTCACCGCGGCGACATCGACCTGCACGCGGCCCTCAGCACCCGTGGCGAGCATGGCGAGCACCGAATGATCCGGGCCCGTGTCCTCGAATGGCTGGTGTCGGTCGACTCGACCATCGTCCGCGCCCACCAGCGGTTCGTGGCGGATGTGTTGGCCTCGGTTCGACGGAAGGACCAGCGGGCCAAGGGCAACTGCTATCTGCGGGGACTGATGCTGGACGGCCGCCGCAAGTCCGTTCAGGCCATGGCCTCGCAATCAACGGACGGCAGCGAGCAGAACCTGCAGCAGTTCGTGAACCAGTCCCCGTGGTGTCCGGTGCCGGAGCAGTGGCGGGTCATCGAGCGCATGCTGCCGTTGATCGATCCGACGGCCTGGGTGATCGGTCATGTGTCGGTGCCCATGGACGGCGGGATGTCGGTCGGGGTGGCGCCGCGATATTGCGGGGTACTGGGCAAACGGGCCAACTGCCAGGTCGCGGTCAGCGTGAACAACCCGACCGACACCGCCTCCCGCCCGCTGTAATGGCGCCTGTTCCTGCCCGGGCGCACCGTCTCTCGCCGCCTGCGGCATGGAAGGAGATGCAGCAGGCGGCGAGGAAAGCCGTGAGTGAACGCGGCTGCGCCTCTCCGCGTCGAAGGTGTGGAGCGGGATCAGCGCCGGGTGCTGAAGGGCAAGGACCGGCCCAGGCGCTCAAGGAGCCGGCGGGCGCGGTTCTTCCCGGCGTGCGGGCTGTGCCGCAGAGTTCTAAGCGGCGGTGAACGCGTTGACGCCCGTCAGTTCTGCTGACAGTTCCCACAGCCGAGCCGCCTGTTCCGGGTCGGTCGCCCAGTCTTTGACGCCAACGCGCTCGTCGCCCTCTGGCGCGGGCTCAGCGATGTCGCAGTCTTCCAGGTAGACGCCACCGAGCCCGTCCAGCTGGGGCGAGGTCGCCGCCCATACTTGGGTGGCCGCACCTTGCGGCGGGGTCTTGAAACCCTCTGGGTTCAGCGCGTTGCCGTTCTCGTCGATCCAGCCGCGCTCGATCATCTCCTCCTTGGGCAGGTGCCGTTGGAGCGGGGTGATGATGCCGCCGGGGTGCAGGGCGAAGGCGCGGACGCCGGTGTCGCGGCCGAGCTTGTCGAGCTGGACGGCGAACAGGACGTTGGCGGTCTTGGCTTGTCCGTAGGCCCCCCACTTGTCGTAGCTGTGCTGCCAGTGGATGTCGTCCCAGCGGATGCCGGAGAAGTGGTGGCCGCGGGAGGAGACGGAGACGACTCGGGCACCGCCCGCGGCGATCGCGGGCCACAGGCGGTTGACCAGGGCGAAGTGACCAAGGTGGTTGGTGGCAAACTGGGCTTCCCAGCCGGGCCCTACCCGGGTCTCAGGGCACGCCATGATCCCGGCGCTGTCGATCATGATGTCGATATTCCGTCCGGAGGCGAGGAACCGCTCGGAGAAGCCGCGCACGCTCTCCAGGTCGCCGAGATCCAGCTCGTCCAGTTCGACGCTGGGAATATCGGCCAGCGCCTGCTCGGCGGCGACGAGGCGGCGGGCGGGCACGACCACGTGGGCACCGGCCTTGACGAGCGAGCGAGTGGTCTCCAAGCCGATGCCCGAGTAACCGCCGGTGACGAGGGCGAGCTTTCCGGTCAGGTCGATGCCCTGTAGGACGTCGTCGGCGGTGCTGGTGGCGCCGAAACCGGATCCGATCTTGTGCTGTGCAGTGCTCATGTCCGGAACGCTACAAATTCGAGTGCTCTCGAAGTCAAGCTGATCACTGGCGTGTGCGGGCAAGGAAAGGCCGGCTCGGACGGGGTGTCGGCCAACTCATCAAGGTCGACGTTCTGCCCGTAGAAGAGCGCGAGGAGAGGAACAGCGTGGCCATCGTCGACCGGCTCACCTTCAACGGCACCATCATCGAAACCGGTACCGGGTCCTACCGCCTCGCTCAGACCGGCAAAACAGCAGGAGGCGAAGAAGCAGCATCCGCACACCGGTCAGGTGCTGGGCGCCATCGGCTGCTGACCTCCGGCTTGGCTGTCCAGGTATGCGATCAGCGAAGGCTCTCTGCGAAGCAACCGTTCCCGTTGGTCCTCGGGAAGCGATGCCAGGTCATCGACAAGAACGCGCGTCCGGGGCACATGAACCATCGCTCCGGAGCAGATCCGGCAGCCGGAACACCACGACAAGCCGACGCATCGCTCGAACATCGACGACTCGGGCGGATGGAAGCGGAACTGGTAAGAGCGGACGACCGTCCCGCAAGCAGCGCACATTCGTCGATCCCCGTCCTGGACCGTGTCCCAGGTCGAGACCTTGACCCAGCGCTGCCTCCCGGCCGGTGCTCTTCAAGTTGTCATGCGCAGCATTCTCCCTCATGACCACCCCGCGGGGGCACCGCCCCGTCCTCGGATCGGAGGAAGCGACTACCCCGGACCGGGGCACGCGTCGGACCGGACTCCGGGGCCAACTCAGGTCGGAACAATCGCTGCAGCGGCCCCAAGCCGGGCCGACCCCCACGGGACGTGATCAGCCACGACCAAGATCCACTTCCGCAAAAGACCCCCCGGCCGGTAAATCCAACCATGCAATCACCGTGAGGAGTTGACGATCGCGATCGGGCCAATCTAGGCTCCATCTCAGTTCGAAAGCGGAGACAAGACGGGGGAAGCGCTGCTCCGCGGCGACTGAGGGGACTAGGGGGATTTCACGGTTCATTTTCGAGTGCCGTAGGCCGGAGCATGCGCTTTCTGTTGCGTAGGCAGCTTTGTCGTGCTCAGCCGTGGGACGTTCTCCGTCCGGCCTCTCCGTGTTCATCTTCCTTCTGACTACTTGATCACTTGACCACTGATTCTCTGCGTCGGCGATCCCGGTGGCGATTCTGGACGTGCCTCAACGGGACCGCAGCGATGGCTCACTCGTGCCCTAGCGAGGTGTTTGTGTGTCCAGTTCCTTCGAAGAGACCGATGGCGTCTACCGAGTGCTGCGCAACGACCAAGAGCAGTACTCGCTGTGGCCGGCCTCGGTGGACGTGCCCGCGGGATGGCAGATCGCACTGAACGACGCAAGCCGTCAGGACTGCCTCGCCTTCATCGAGGTGAACTGGACCGACATGCGGCCGAGTAGTCTCCGCTCGGCCATGACGTCCACCGCGCACCCCCATTCCGCGACCGAAAGCTGAACCCGACACCAGGAGGACGACGCGTGCGCTCGCACATACTCGGCCGCATTGCACTCGATCAGGAACGCTTAAGGAAGGATCTCGACTATCTCGCCGCGGTGCCCACCGTGGAAGAGGAGTACGACGAGTTCAGCAACGGGTTCTGGAAGAACATCCCGCTGTACAACGCCAGCGGCGGCAGCGAGGACAGGCTGTACCGCGACCTTCAGGGCACACCCGCGCAGCCCACCGAGCATGTCCAGCAGGTTCCCTACCTCAATGAGATCATCACGACGGTCTACAACGTCGAGCGACTCCAGATGGCGCGCACGAGGAACCTGAAGAACGCCATCGTCATCCCGCACCGCGACTTCGTCGAACTCGACCGCGAGCTCGACCAGTACTTCCGCACCTTCATGGTCCTGGAGGACAGCCCGCTGGCCTTCCACTCGGACGACGACACCGTCATCCACATGCGGCCCGGTGAGATCTGGTTCCTCGACGCCGCCGCCGTCCACTCGGCCGTCAACTTCGCCGAGTTCAGCAGGCAGTCGCTCTGCGTCGACCTGGCCTTCGACGGCGTCTTCGACGAGAAGGAAGCCTTCGCGGACACCTCCGTCTTCGCCCCGGGGCTCATTCCCGACTCTCCCCAGCGCAAGCCGTTCACCAAGGAACGCGAGGCGGGCATTCTCACCCTGTCCGGCGTGATCGGACGCGAGAACTTCCGGGACATCCTCTTCCTGCTGTCCAAGGTCCACTACACCTACGACGTCCATCCGAGCGAGACCTTCGAATGGCTCGTGGCCGTCTCCAAGGGGGCCGGTGACGACAAGATGGTGGAAAAGGCCGAGCGCGTCAGGGAGTTCGCCATCGGCGCCAGGGAACTCGGCGAGCGCTTCTCGTTGACCAGCTGGTAACCCGCCGGAGAACGGGGCCGTGGGAACGATGATCGAGGAGATACTCCCCGTCGACGTGATGTCCGCGGAGGCGTTCGGCGACGATGGAGACGTCCACCTCTTCCCCGAGGAACGCGCCGCCATCGCCAACGCCGTCCCCCGGCGCCGGCGGGAGTTCTCGACGGTGCGCCAGTGTGCACGGAAAGCGCTCGGAGAACTGGGAATTCCCCCGGTTCCCCTGCTGCCCGGACGGCAAAGGGCCCCGCAGTGGCCGGCCGGAGTGGTCGGCAGCATGACGCACTGCTCCGGATACCGCGCCGCCGCGGTGGCCCGGGCCAGCCGGCTGCATTCCGTGGGCATCGACGCCGAGGAAAGCGTTCCGCTTCCCGAAGGCCTGCTCGACCTGGTGGGCCTGCCGGCCGAACGGGACATGGTGGAACGGCTCGGCGCCCACGACGACGCGGTGCCGTGGGACCGATTGCTGTTCAGTTGCAAGGAGGCGGTCTACAAGGTCTGGTTTCCGCTCACCCAGCGTCTGCTGGGATTCGACGGGGCCCGGATCGACATCGATTCCAGCGGGTTCTTCTCCGCGCGGTTCCTGGTGCCCCCGCCCCTGGCGGCCGGGAGTCCGGTTCCCCGGCTGACGGGGCGCTGGATGCACCGCGACGGGCTCATTGTGACAGCCATCGCCCTGCCCTGTCCGTAAACGAATCCCCGAGTGCGCCGACAGCGCGTCCGGGGGCCCTGGTGCGCCTTTTCTGGGACGGAAAACCGATGACCGAACTGCCCACGTTCACCGAGACCTTCACCGTCACCGCCGACAATCCCTTGTTGCGCGGGCACGTCGTGTACGGTCGCAGCCTGCTGCCGGGTGTCGGCTACGTGGACCTGGTGCTCCAGGTGCTCGCCCGGCACGGACAGCCGATGCCCGAGGTGGAGCTGCGCAACCTCACGATCCTCGCGCCGCTCGTCGCCGGACCCGGCGAGAGCGTCCTGACCACCGTCGAGGGGCGCCCCGCGGCAGGTGGCGGATGGCGGATCGAGGTGCGCAGCCGACGCGACCAGGACGCCACCGGCGTCCTGCACGCCGTCGTCACCGCCCGGCACCGCGGCCCCTCCGCCTTCACCGAGCGGCTCCCGTTGCCCGTCGAGGGGGTGACCGGGCGCACCACCATGGACGAGATATACACCTGGTGCCGGGAGTACGACCTCTTCCACTCGGGCCTGATGAAGATCGGCGGAGCGGTGCACCACCGTCCCGGGGACTGGGTCGCCGAACTGGAACTGGCGCCCGAACACCACTCGTCCACCGGGGCGTTCCTCTTCCACCCCGCTCTCTTCGAAGCCGGCCTGCTCGGCGGCGGTGTCGCCCTGGGCATGCTGCACGGGGACAACGACGGTCCCGGCCTCTACCTTCCGGTGATGTTCGACCGGTTCCGCGCCGCCGGACCGCTCGGCCGGCGCTGCTACGTACGGGTCCCCGCCGACTCCGTGCGCCGCGACGACGAACTCATCCGCCTGGTCGTCGAGTTCTACGACACCGACGGGCAGAAGGTCGCCGAGGTCGGGCAGTTCGTAGCCAAGCGCATCCGGGCGGCCGGCGCGCTCGACGTCCGCGGTGACGCTGCCGCCGCGACGCTCCCCGCGCCGACTCCCGCTGCCGTCCCGGAGGCCCGGCCGGTCATGTCCGTGCTGCGGGAGTTGGTGGGGGCCCGGCTGGGTGTGTCCGCCGACTCGGTGGACACGGGGCTGGGTTACTACGAGCTGGGGTTGGGTTCGGCCGATCTGCTGTCGTTGGTGGCGGAGCTGGAGGGGCGGCTGTCGGTGGAGTTGTCGCCGACGGTGATGTTCGAGCACCGGACGATCGCGGAACTCGCTGCCTGGCTGGAACCCCAGCTGCCTGCGGGAGCCGCTCCGGCTGCCCCTGCTCCGGCCACCGAGGTACCGAAGCCGACCACGGAATCCCCGGCCGCGCTCGTCCCCGCCACCCTGTCCGCCGTACGCACTGACTTCACCGACGAGGTGGCGGCCCTCCTCGGCGTTGATCCCGCCGACCTCGACCCCGATGCCGAGCTGAGCGAATTCGGGCTGGACCTGGGTGGCCGTGCGCGGCTCGCCGAGCGGGTGAACGAGCGGTACGGACTGGCCCTGACCCCGGGCGTCTTCGGCGAGCACCGCACCCTGCGGGCCATGGCGTCCCACCTGATCCACGCCCACGGCGTCGGGACCACGCCGCCCGCCGTACCCGCCGTGCAGGGCCACCCCCTGCTCCAGCGGGCGGTGCCCGGCGACTCGGCCGACGAGGTGACGTACGAGACACGCTTCGCCGGCACGGAGCCGTACCTCCGGGACCACCAGGTGCGCGGCGGCCGGGTGCTGCCCGGTGTCGCGCACCTGGAGATGGCGCGCGTGGCCGTCGCCCGGGCGCTGGGCCGCTTGGACACCGCCGCCGTCCGGCTGACCGACGTGGTGTGGCTCCGGGCCGCCGTGCACGGCCCGGACGGGCTGACCCTGCGGGTGCGTGTGCGCACCGGCGGCGCGGGCTGCACGTACGAGATCCTCACCGTCCGCCCCGACGGTGCCACCACTCTGTGCGGCCAGGGCCGGGCGAGCCTCGCCGAGGACACCCCCCGGCGCGCCCTGCCCCTGGCCGAACTGCGGGCCGCGTGCACCGAGGCGGTACACCCGGGGGAGCACGTCTACAGCCTCTACGGCGCCCTCGGCCTGGAGTACGGCCCCTCGCAGCGGTCCCTCGCCGAGCTGCGCACCGGCACGGACGCGGAGGGCCGCCGCCAGGTCCTGGCCGAGCTGCGCCTGCCGGACGCGGCCGAACCGCTGCCCGGCGGTCTGCTGCACCCGAGCATCCTCGACGGCGCCCTGCAGGCCACCCTCGGCCTGTGGCTCGGCGACGACGGTCCGGCGGCGCTCGCCCTGCCGTTCGCCCTCGCCCGCGCCGAGGCCCTGGCCGCCTCCCCGGCCCGTGCGTACGCCTGGATCCGCCACCGGCCCGGCACCGGCACCGACCCGGCGTCGGCGCGCCTCGACGTCACGGTCGTCGACGAAGAGGGCCGCGTATGCGCGGAGTTGACGGGGCTGTCCAGCCGGGCACTGCCCGCCGCCGGGACGCCTTCCGCCGAGAAGCCGGCCGAGCCCGAGTTGGAGCCTGTCCGCCCCGGCGACATCGCGATCATCGGCGTCAGCGGTCGCTACCCCGAGGCCGCCGACCTTGACGAGTTCTGGAAGAACCTGCGCTCCGGCCGCGACTGCGTCCGCGAGGTCCCCGCCGACCGCTGGAACCACAGCCGGTACGCCGAGGCCGGAGCCGGCGGCTGGGGTGGCTTCCTGGACGACATCGACCGGTTCGACCCGCTGTTCTTCCAAATCTCGCTGCTGGAGGCCGATCACCTCGACCCGCAGGAGCGGCTGTTCCTGCAGTGCGCCCACCACACCCTGGAGGACGCCGGATACACCGGCGACCGGCTGTCGCACGGCGGCGCGAAGGTCGGCGTGTTCGTCGGCGTGATGTACCAGGAGTACCAGCTGTTCGGCGCCCAGGCGCAGGAGCGCGGCGAGCCCGCCGCCCTGTGGGGCAGCGCCTCCACCGTCGCCAACCGGGTGTCGTACTTCTACGACTTCCACGGGCCGAGCATGGCCGTGGACACCATGTGCTCGTCCTCCCTGACCGCCATCCACCTGGCCTGCGAGGCCATCCGCGGCGGAAGTTGCGACACCGCCCTCGCGGGGGGCGTCAACCTCACCCCCCACCCCAACAAGCACCTCGTGCTGGGGCAGCGCAAGTTCCTCTCCAGCGACGGCCGCTGCCGCAGCTTCGGCGAGGGCGGCGACGGCTACGTGCCCGGCGAGGGCGTCGGCGCCGTGCTCCTCAAGCCGCTGGAGCGGGCCGTGGCCGACGGCGACCGGATTCTCGGCGTCATCAAGGGCACCGCGGTCAACCACGGCGGTCGTACCTCCGGTTACTCGGTGCCCACCCCGGTCGCCCAGGGCGAGGTCATCGCCGACGCGCTCGCCTCCGCCGGCGTCGACCCGCGCACCCTGAGCTACCTGGAGGCCCACGGCACGGGCACGTCGCTCGGCGACCCGATCGAAGTGAGCGGCCTGGAGCGGGCGTTCCGCCGCGCGGGCGGCGCACCCGAGCACCTCGCCATCGGCTCCGTGAAGTCCAACATCGGGCACCTGGAGTCCGCCGCCGGCATCGCCGGCATCACCAAGGTGCTGCTCCAGCTGCGCCACGGCGAACTCGTGCCGAGCCTGCACTCGGCGACGCTCAACCCGCACATCGACTTCGACCGCACGCCGCTGCGCGTCCAGCGGACCCTGGAGCCGTGGCGGCGCCCGGTGCTGGAGGGCCGCACCCTGCCCCGGGTCGCCGGGGTGTCCAGCTTCGGCGGCGGCGGCTCCAACGCCCACGTCGTCATCGCCGAATACCAGCCGGCGCCCCACCCGGCGGACGGACGTCCAGCGCTGCTCCCGGCCGACGGCCGTCCCGTGCTGCTCGTCCTCTCCGCCAAGAGCGAGGCCCAGCTCACCGAACAGGCCCGCAGGCTGCACAACCGGCTCGGGCAGTGCACCGACGCGGATCTGCCCGCGATCGCCTGGACCCTGCAGACCGGACGCATGGCGCTGGAGGAGCGCCTCGCCTTCGCCGCGACCACCCTGACCGACGCCCGGACCCGGCTCGCCGCGTTCGCAGCCGACCCCGGCACGGCCGGCGACTGGCACCGGGGCACCGTCCGCCCGGACCGGCGTGCGGACGTCCCGGCCGTGCGAGCCGCCCTGGACGCCTGGACGGGACTGGGGGCACACCAGGACCTGCTCGGCCAGTGGGCCGACGGAGCCGAGGTGCGCTGGGAGGACGCGTGGCCCGCCGGTGTGCCGGTACGGCGCATCGGGCTGCCCGGCTATCCGTTCGCCCGCGAGCGCTGCTGGTTCGACCTCGACACCGAGGGCGCGCCGCGCCGGCCCGCGCCGGCGGGCTCCCCGGCCGGGGGCGGCGCCGACGTGGTGCTGCTGCGGCCCGAATGGGCGGAGCGGCCGGAGCCGACCGGAGCGGCGGACGCCTTCACCGAACGGCACGTCGTCGTGTTCGGCCTCGCCGCCGACGCGCGCGACGCCCTGCGGGCCGCGCTGCCCGCAGGCACCGAGTGCGCCTTCCTCGACCTGGCGGACGGCCCGCTGGAGCGCCAGTACACCGAAGCCGTACGGCAGTTGTTCACGCTGACCCGGCGGCTGCTGGAGCGGGGCGTGCGCCGGCCCACGCTGCTCCAGGTGGCGGCCGTGGGTGACGGCGACCGGCCGGCCTGCTTCACCGGCCTGTCCGCGCTGCTGCGCACGGCCCGCCTGGAGAACCCCCGGCTGCACACCCAGTACCTGGAATGCCTGGACGGGGCGTCGGCCGCGACCGTCGCCGCCCGCCTCAGGGCCGAGGCCATCGCCGAGCCGGAGCCCGAGGTCCGGCACCACGAGGGCCGCCGCCTGGTCCGCCGCTTTGCCGAGACCGGCGACTCCCGGCCCGCCGCCACGCCCTGGCGCGAGGACGGCGTCTACCTCGTCACCGGTGGCATGGGCGGGCTCGGCCTGCTCGTCGCCCGGGACATCGCCGCCTCCGTCGCGCACGCCACGCTGGTCCTCACCGGGCGGACCCCGCTGACCGACGACCGGCGCGCCGCGCTGAGGGACCTGCGCACCACCGGCCTGACCGTCACCTACGAGCCCGTCGACGTCACCGACCGGGACGCGCTCGCCGCCCTGGTGGACAGGGTGACCGTCGACCACGGTCCACTGACCGGTGTGCTGCACGCCGCCGGGGTCATCGAGGACGGGTTCGTCGTCCGCAAGAGCCCCGAAGAGCTGGACCGGGTCCTCGCTCCCAAGGTCGCCGGACTCGTCCACCTGGACGAGGCGACCCGGAAGCAGCCGCTGGAGCTGTTCGTGTGCTTCTCGTCCCTCGCCGGCGCCTTCGGCAACCCCGGTCAGTGCGACTACGCCGCCGGCAACGCCTTCATGGACGCCTACGCCGGACACCGCGACCGGCTCGTCCGCGCCGGGCGGCGCAGCGGCCGTACCGTGTCCGTCAACTGGCCGCTGTGGGACGAGGGCGGCATGGGCGCCGAAGGGCCGGTCCGCGAGCAGTTGCGCGCGCTGGGCCTCGCGCCTCTCGACACGCCGCGCGGTATGGCCGCCCTGTACCAGGCGCTGGCCGCCGCACCGGGTGACGAGCGGGGGGAGAGGCTGCTGGTGGTGGCGGGCGACCGCGATGCCCTGCTGGCCCGGCTGACGGAGCCCGCGGGCGACCGCACATCGCGGGACACGGCGGCCGTCGAGCCGGAAACGCCCACGGCTCCCGCTCCCGTGACCATGGGCGACGGCGGAACCGTACGGGCCGTCGAGGACCGTGCCGTGAGCCACCTCCGGCGCGTGCTGGCGTCCGCCCTCAAGCTCGGTCCCGAGCGCCTCGACCCCGACACCCCGCTGGAGCGGTACGGCATGGACTCCGTGCTCGCCGTGAACATGGTCCAGCCGCTGGAGGACACGTTCGGCCCGCTGTCGCGCACGCTGCTGTTCGAGGCGCAGACGGTGCGCGGACTGGCCCGGTACCTCGCGACCGAGCACGAGCAGGCCCTGCGCGGACTCGTCGGCGAGCCCGCGCCCGAGGCCGCCCGGGCGGAGTCGGCCGGACCCGATACGGTCCAGCCGGAAGCCTCCGTGGCCGCCGCAGCCGTACCCGAGGCTTTCCGTCCGGAAGCAGCCGCACCCGAAGCCGTACAGCGGAACGCGGCCACCACCGTCCCGCTTCCGCCCTCGCACACCCGGGACATCGCCGTCATCGGCATCGGCGGCCGCTACCCGCACGCCGACGACCTGGACGCCTTCTGGACCGCGTTGCGCGAGGGCCGGGACTGCGTCACCGAGGTCCCGGCCGACCGCTGGAAGCCCACGGCAAGCGCCCGCTACGGCGCCTTCCTCGACGGCATCGACCGGTTCGACCCGCTGCACTTCGGCATCTCGCCCCGCGAGGCCGCCGCCATGGACCCGCAGCAGCGGCTGTTCCTGGAGACCGTGTGGCACCTGCTGGAACAGGGCGGCGTCACCCAGGAGGTGATCGAGCGCCGTTACGGCCGACGCGTCGGCGTGTACGTCGGCGCCGCCTACCAGATGTACCGGGCGGACGCCTCCGAGCCCGCGCTCGCGGCACTCACCTCGGCCGCCTCCTACAACCTGATCGCCAACCGCGTCTCGCACTTCTTCGGCCTCGAGGGGCCGAGCCTCGCCGTGGACAGCATGTGCACCTCCTCGGCGATGGCCGTCCACCTCGCCTGCGCCGACCTGCTGCGCGGCGAGTGCGAACTGGCCGTCGCGGGCGGGGTCAACCTGACCGTGCACGAGGACAAGTACGTCGCGCTGTCCGAGATGCAGCTGCTCGGCACTCACCCGGGCAGCCGCAGTTTCCGCGACGGGGACGGCTACCTGCCCGCGGAGGCGGTCGGCGCCGTCCTGCTCAAGCCGCTGGACGCGGCGCTGCGTGACGGCGACACCGTGCTCGCCGTCATCAAGAGCACGTCCTCGCTGCACGGCGGCCGTTCCAACGGGTTCATGACGCCCAGCCACCGCACACAGGTGGCGGCGATGCGCCGGGCACTGGAGCGGGCCGGTGCCGAACCCGGTTCCATCGGCTACGTCGAGTCCGCCGCCAACGGAACCGCCTTCTCCGACGAGGTCGAACTGCGCGCCCTGCGCGAGGTGTTCGCCGGCGTCGCGGACCCGGTGCCCGTCGGCGCCGTCAAGTCGAACCTCGGGCACCCGGAGGCCGCCTCCGGCATCGCCCAGCTCACCAAGGTCGTCCTCCAGCTCGAGCACGGCCAGATCGCACCGCTCGTCGCCGTCGGCGACGCCAACCCCCGCCTGGACCTGGAAGGTTCGCCACTCGAGCTGTGCGACCGGCTCACCGACTGGACAGCGGACGGCGGCACGGACACCGGCGGCCCGTCGCGGCCCCGCCGGGCCCTCATCAACTGCGTCGCGGCGGGCGGCAGCCACGTCAGCATGGTCGTCGAGGCACCGCCGGCCGCCGCCGGGGCCCGGCCCGTCACGCCGGACAGCGCACCGCAGGTGGTCGTCGTCTCCGCCCGGACCGAGGAACGCCTGGAGACGGCGGTACGGCGGCTGCACGACCACCTGGCGGCCCTGCCCGACGCGGACGGGTCCGTGAGCCTGGCCGACCTCGCCTACACCACGCAGCTGGGTCGGGAACCGCTGCCCGAGCGGCTCGCCGTGGTCGCCACCGACCGTGCCGCACTGACGCGGGCGCTCGCCGGGCACCTGGCGGGCGGTCCCGTGGCCGTACCCCTGTACCGGGGCAGCGCCGACGAGGACCCGGGCCCGCTGATCTCCGTCCTGTCCGGCACCCGCGGCGAGGCATTCCTCGCCGGGCTCGCCGAGGACCGCGCCCTGGAGGAACTGGCCGCGCTGTGGGTGCGCGGGGTCCGGGTGCCCTGGCACGCGCTGCACGCCGGGCGGCGCCGGATGGTGCCCCTGCCCCCCACCGCGTTCGAGGCGGGCAGCTACTGGGTCGGACGCGCCCCGCAGGCCGCGGTACCGCGGACGACGGCACCGGAGGCCGTGCCGCCCTCCGACGAGGTCACCGACGCCGAGCAGACCATGGCGCGGGCCTGGGCCGACGTCCTCCAGGTCGAGGCGGCCACGCTGACCGCGCGCACCGACTTCTTCTCGCTCGGCGGCAACTCGCTGCTGGCCACCCGGCTCATCAACCTGCTCAAGGAGCGGGCGGGCGTCGAGCTGCCGGTGGAAGCGGTCTTCAGCGCACCGCGCCTCGCCGACATGGCACGGGAACTGGGCGCACGTCTCCCCCTGGCCGGGGACGCGGACACGCGCGAGCTGGACCTGATCCTCCAGAGCATCGCCCTCGTCGAGCACATGAGCGACGCGGAGCTGGACGCGCTGGGCACCGAGAGCTGAGGCGAGGGGACGACGATGGACACCACCAGTCAGGACACCGGGCCGGCCCTCATCCGGCGGATCCGCTCCCTGCCCGCCAAGCGGCAGCGCGCCCTGATCGCGCTGCTGCGCCGGCAGGGCGTCGACCTCTCCGCGCTGGAGACCGTCCCGCGGCTGCCCCGGACCGACGGCACACCTCTGCCACTGTCCTTCACCCAGCAGCGGCTGTGGTTCCTCGCCCAGCTCGACGGCACCAGCGCGGCCTACAACATCCCGATGGCGATGCGGTTGCGCGGCCGCCTGGACCGTCCCGCGCTGCTGCGCGCGCTGGAGGCGATCGTCCAGCGGCACGAAGTGCTGCGCACCCGGTTCGCCGACGACGGCGGCGTACCACGCCAAGTCATCGGTGACGGCGGCGACGTCGAGGTCGCCGAGGAGGAACTGGCCGACCCCGCGCGGCTCGCGGCGATCTGCCGTGACGAGGCCGCCGCGCCGTTCGACCTGGAGCGCGGGCCGCTGATCCGCATGCGGCTGCTGCGTCAGTCGGAGCAGGAGCACCACCTGCTCGTCACCACCCACCACAGCGTGTCCGACGGCTGGTCGGTCGGCGTCTTCTTCCGCGACCTGGCCGCGCTGTACGAGGCGTTCACCGCGGGCCGGCCGGACCCGCTCCAGCCGCTGCGGGTGCAGTACGCCGACTACGCCCACTGGCAGCGCGAACGGCTCGCCGGTGACCTGCAGGACCGCCAGGTGGCCTACTGGAAGCGGCAGTTGGCCGGGGTCGACCCGCGGCTGACGCTGCCCGCCGACCGGGAGCGCCCGCGGGTGAAGACGTACGCGGGAGCCCGCGAGAGCTTCACCTGCCCGGCCGACCTGCTCGGGGCCCTGCGCGAGCTCGCCAAGTTCCACGAGGCCACGCTCTACATGACCCTGCTGGCGGCCTACACGGTCGTCCTCGGCCGCTACACCCACCGGACGGACATCGCCGTCGGCACGGTCGTCGCGGGCCGCAGCCGGCGCGAGGTCGAGGACCTGGTCGGTTTCTTCGCCAACACCCTGGTGATGCGGGCCGACCTCGACGGCGACCCCGACTTCCCCGGCCTGCTGGCCCGGGTGAAGAAGACCGCGCTGGAGGCCTTCGACCACCAGGACGTGCCCTTCGAGGCCGTGGTGGACGCCCTCGACACCGAGCGCAGCCTCGCCCATTCGCCCGTCTTCCAGACGCTGTTCGTCCTCCAGGAGGCGCAGACCAGCCGGGACGTCACCCTCGGCGGCCTGGAGGTCTCCCCGGTCGACATCGACCTCAGCTTCACCAAGTTCGACCTGACTCTCGACGTGCGGGAGACCCCCGACGGCCTGGTCGGCACCGTCGAGTACAACACCGACCTGTACGACCGCGACACCGTCCGGCGTTTCATCGGCCACTACACACGGCTGCTCGCCGCCGTCACCGAGAACCCGGCTCAGCCCGTGTCCCGGCTGGCGATGGCCGGCGACGAGGAACGCCACCAGGTGGTCGAGGAGTTCAACGCCACCCGGCGGCCGTTCACCGACGACCGGTGCCTGCACGAGCTGTTCGAGGACCAGGCGACCCGGCACCCCGAGCGCACCGCCCTGGTCACGGCCGACCGCTCCTGGACGTACGCCGAACTCAACGCCTGGGCCAACCGCATCGCCCACGGCCTGCGCCGGCACGGCGTCGGACCGGACGCCCTGGTCGGCCTGCACGCAGAGCGCTCCGCCGAGATGGTCGCAGGCATCCTGGGCACCCTGAAGGCCGGCGGCGCCTACATGCCGATCGAACCGTCCCACCCGGCGGCCCGCCGCGCCGACCTCGTCGAGCGCTCCGGCGCCGACGTGATCCTCACCCAGCCGCACCTGGACGCCGGGCCCCTGCGCGCCGCCGCCCACCAGCTCGTCCTGCACCCCGACGGCACTCTGCGCGACGCGGATGGCCAGGACGTCTGCGGCGACCGCGACGACAACCCGCCCGCCACCGAACTCGGCCCGCACTCAGGGCACCTGGCGTACGTCATCCACACCTCCGGCTCCACCGGGCGCCCCAAGGGCGTGATGATCGAGCACCGGGCCGCCGTCAACCGCATCGAGTGGATGCAGAACGAGTACCGGCTCACCGCCGACGACGTCGTCCTGCAGAAGACCCCCTACAGCTTCGACGTCTCCGTCTGGGAGTTCTTCTGGCCGCTGCTGTTCGGCGCCCGCCTCGCGGTCGCCGCACCCGGTGGCCACCGCGACCCGGCCTACCTGGTCTCCGCCGTCCGCGACTTCGGCGTCACCACCCTGCACTTCGTGCCGTCCATGCTGCGCAGCATCGTCGAGGAGCCCGGCTGGGCGCGGTGCACGACCGTGCGGCAGGTCTTCTGCAGCGGCGAGGCCCTGCCCCCGGACCTGTGCGCCCGCCACTACGAACGCCACCCGGCGCCCCTGCACAACCTCTACGGCCCCACCGAGGCCGCCGTCGACGTCAGCCACTGGACCGTCCCCGCCGGACCGGCGCCCCGCGTCGTCCCCATCGGCCGGCCCATCCAGAACATCCAACTGCACGTGCTCGACGACGCCCTCCAGCCGCAGGGGATCGGCTGCGTCGGCGAGCTGTACATCGCCGGTGCCGGGCTCGCCCGCGGCTATCTGCACCAGCCCGAGCTGACCCGTGAGCGGTTCGTGCACAACCCGTTCGCCGCGGATCCGGACGCCCGCATGTACCGCACCGGCGACCTGGTGCGCCGACTGCCCGACGGGACCCTGGAGTTCCTGGGACGCGCCGACGACCAGGTCAAGCTGCGCGGCTTCCGCATCGAACCGGGCGAGATCGAGCACCGCCTCACCGAGCACCCGGCCGTCCGCTCCTCGGCGGTCCTGGTCCGCGAGGACCAGCCCGGCAGCCCCCGCCTGGTCGCCTACCTGGTCCTCGACCCCGGCACCGCACTCGACGACCACCGCGCCGACCTGATCCGGCACCTCGAGGGCACCCTGCCCGAGTACATGGTCCCGAGCGCCTACGTCACACTCGACGCCCTGCCGGTGACCACCCACGGCAAGCTCGACCGCCGGGCCCTGCCCGCCCCCGGCATCGAGGCGTTCGCCCAGCGCGCCTACGTCGCCCCCGCCACCGGCACCGAGCGCCGACTGGCCGAGGTCCTGGCCGCACTGCTCGGCTTCGACGCCGCACGGATCAGCGCCGACGACAACTTCTTCGCCCTCGGCGGCCACTCCCTGATGATCACGGTGCTGGTGGCCCGGCTGAGGGACAGCGGCCTGCACGTCACCGTCCAGGACGTCTTCACCGCCCCCACCCTGGCCGACCTGGCCGCACGCATCGACGCGCCCGGCGCCGCGCCCGGGCACAGCGTCCCGGCCAACCTGATCCCGGACGGCTGCGAACGCATCACGCCCGGCCTGCTCCCGCTGATCGACCTCACCCAGGAGCAGATCGACACCGTCGTGGCCGCGGTGCCCGGCGGCACCGCCAACGTCCAGGACGTCTACCCGCTGCTGTCCACGCAGGAGGGCATCCTCTTCCACCACCTGATGGACCCCGACCACGACCCGTACCTCGTCGCCACCCTCTACCGGGCCGAGGACGAGCAGGCGTGCGCCCGGTTCACCGACGCGCTGCAGCGCATCGTCGACCGCCACGACGTGATGCGCACCGCCGTCCTCACCACCGGCCTGCCCGAACCGGTCCAGGTCGTGCACCGCGCCGCGACCCTTCCCGTGGAGCGGATCCGGCTCTCCAAGGGCCGGGACGCCGAGGAACAGGCGCGGGAACTGCTCGCCCGCCCCGGGCGGATGCGCCTGGACAGCGCGCCGCTGCTGCGGCTGGTCGTCGCCGAGGATCCCCGCTCCGAGCGGCGTTACCTGCTGCTGACCGCCCACCACCTCATCGAGGACGCCACTTCCCTGCGGCTGACCCTGCAGGAGCTGGCCCTGCACATGGCGGACCGCGGCGACCTGCTGCCCGCTCCCGCGCCGTACCGCGAGTTCGTCGCCCACACCCTGCGCCAACAGGCATCCGGTGAGGCCGAGGACTACTTCCGCCGGGTCCTCGGCGATGTCACCGAACCGACCTTCCCCTTCGGCCTGTCCGACACGCACGGCGACGCGAGCGGCGTGACCCGGCTGCGCCGCACCCTGCCGCAGGAACTGACCCGCGAGCTGCGTGCCCACGCCGGGCGGCTGCGGCTGAGCCCGGCCTGCCTCTTCCACGCCGCCTGGGCCCGCGTCGTCGCCGCGTGCAGCGGCCGCGAGGACATCGTCCTCGGCTCCGTGATGTCCGGGCGCCTGCAGGGCGTCGAGGGCGTGGAGCGGATGCTCGGCAACTTCATCAACACCCTGCCCCTGCGGGTCCGGCTCACCGGTCGCACGGTGCGGGAGCTGATCGACGAGGTCGACACCGGCCTCAGGGAACTCGTCGCCCGCGAGCACACCCCGCTCGGCCTGGCCCAGCGGTGCGCCGACACCGACGGCGACGTCCACCTGTTCAGCGCCGTCGGCAACTTCCGGCATTTCGAGCCCGGGCACGGCGAGGCCGCCGCGGTCCGCATCGAGGACCAGGGCGTACGGTTCCTCGCCGCCACCGACGGCATCAACTACCCGGTGTCCGTCTCCCTCGACGACTTCGGCACCGAGTTCTCCCTCGACCTCCAGGTCGACGACGCGGTCCGCGCCGACGCCGTCGCCGACTACGTCGAGGCCGCCCTCCGGGGGCTCGTGACCGCCCTCGCCGACGGCGACGGCACCACCACCCGGGCCCTCGACATCGACGTGCTGCCCGCCGCCGAGCGCCGTCGCCTGCTGACCGAGTGGAACGACACGGACACCCCGATGCCGTCCCCGACGCTCACGGCCGCCTTCGCCGCCCAGCTGGCCCGCACGCCCGACCTGCCCGCGCTGGTCTTCGAGGACGCCGAGCTGTCCTACGCGGAGCTGAACGCCCGCGCCAACCGGCTCGCACACTGGCTGACCGGACGCGGCGCCGGCCCCGAACGCCTTGTCGCCGTGAGCATGCAGCGCTCCTTCGACCTGCTCGTCGCGATCTACGGCATCCTCAAGTCCGGCGCCGCCTACCTGCCCCTCGACCCGGACCTGCCCCGCGGGCGCCGCGAGCAGATGCTCTCCGACGGGCGCCCGCTGCTCCTGCTGGAGGAACTGCCGGACACCGCGGGCCTGCCCGACACCGACCCGGACGTCCCGGTGCACGCAGACAACCCCGCGTACGTGCTTTACACCTCGGGCACCACCGGCCGCCCCAAGGGCGTGACGATCACCCACCGGGCGAGCATGAACTGGCTGCACTGGGACCAGCGCGCCTACCGCATGCGCGAGGGCGGCCGGATCGTGTTCAAGACCTCCATCGGCTTCGACGTCTCCATCAAGGAGCTGTTCTGGCCGCTCCAGGTCGGCGGCACGATCGTCATCGCCCGGCCCGGCGGACAGAAGGACCCCGAGTACCTGGCCTCCCTCGTGAAGGACCAGCACGTCACCGACATCGACTTCGTGCCCTCGATGCTCGCCGAGTTCCTCTCCGAACCGGCCGCCGCCGGCTGCACCGGCCTGGTCCGTCTGGAGGCCACCGGCGAACCCCTGCCCGTGGAGCTGGCCGAGCGCGTCGCGCGCGTCCTGCCCGGCACCGAGCTGTACAACCTGTGCGGACCCACCGAGGTCGGCGGCGCCCTCGGTCTGACCACGCCGTACACCGTGGAGCCGGGCGCCGTCCGGGTGCCGATCGGCGCGCCGGTGTGCAACACCCAGGCCTATGTCCTCGACCCGGGCCTGCGGCTGCTGCCGCAGGGCGTGCCGGGCGAGCTGTACATCGCCGGCGACCAGCTGGCCCGCGGCTTCCACGGCCGCCCGGCCCTGACCGCCGAGCGGTTCGTCGCCAACCCGTTCACTCCGGGCACCCGCATGTACCGCACCGGCGACCTCGTCAAATGGCGGCCCGACGGGCTGATCGAACACCTGGGCCGGGTCGACGACCAGGTCAAGATCCGCGGCTTCCGGGTCGAGCCGGGCGAGATCGAGAACCACCTGCACACCCACCCCGCGGTGCACCGCGCGGTGGTCCTGCCGCACGGCTCCGGCGCCGCCCGCGTGCTGGTCGCCTACCTCAGCCCGGCCCGCCGGTGGCGCGAGGAGGCCGGGGAGGGGGCGTCGCCCGCCCGGGAGCTGAAGGAGTACCTCGGCGCCCGGCTGCCGGACTACATGGTGCCCACGGCCTTCGTCGTCCTGGACGAGCTGCCGGTCAACCGCAACGGCAAGATCGACCGGGGCGCCCTGCCCGCCCCCAGCGAGAACGACCTGGCCCGCGAGGAGTACGTGGCGCCGCGCACCGCCACGCAGCGGACGCTGTGCCGCATCGCCGAGGAGGTCCTCGGTGTCAGCCGGGTCGGCCTCAACGACAGCTTCTTCGACCTCGGCGGGCACTCCCTGCTCGCCACCCGCCTGTCCCTGCGCATCAAGAAGGAGACGGGCGCCGACCTTCCGCTCCAGGTCATCTTCACCGCGCCCGGCATGGCCGGCATCGCGGCGGCCCTGGAGGAACTGCTCACGGGCGGCGGGAGCACGGAGCCCGCCGGGGGACAGGCCTTCGCTGATCCGGCCGTCGCCGACGGCGCGGGGGCAGAGGACGCGGGAGCGAAGGAATCCGGGAGCCAGGCCGCCGAAGCCACCGGTGCGGCACCGCACACGGACGACGCGACCGGTGCCCCACCGCGCACCGGCGACGCCCCCCTCTCCCTCCAGCAGCGCGACCTGTGGTTCCTGAACCGGCCCGACCACCTGGCCGCCGCGTGGGACAACGTCCAGCTCGCCTTCCGGCTCGACGGCCCCCTCGACCGGGACGCGTTCACGCGCAGTGTGCGCGCACTCGTGGAGCGGCACGCGATCCTGCGGACCAGCTACCACCGGCACGCCGGCGGCGCGTTCGTCCAGCGCGTGCACGACGCCGACGGCTTCACCGTGAGCGTGGCCGCCGGTCCGAGCGACGACACCGGCCTGGCCGAGTGGCTGCGCGCCGAACGGGCCCGCCCGTTCGCGCCGGAGGAGCCCTATCCGCTCCGCTCGCATCTGCTGACCCTCTCCGAGGGCCGGCACATCGCCGTGCTCACCCGCCCCTGGGGCGTCTTCGACGGCTGGTCGGTCAACATCGTCCTGACCGAACAGCTCGCCCTCTACCGGGCGCTCGCCCGGGGACGCGAGGCCGATCTGCCCAAACTTCCGCTGGGGTACGCCGACTTCGCGCGCCGTCAGCACGGCGCCGTGGACGCCGCGGAACTCGACCGGCAGCGCGAGCACTGGCGCAGGACGCTGGCCGGGCTCCCAGCCGGCCCGGGGCTGCGCACCGACTACGAGCGGCACCCGGTGAAGACGTACCAGGGCTCCTCGGTGGACCTGAAGGTCCCCCAGCGGGTGGCCGGCAAGCTCCGCCGGCTCGGCCGGGACGCCGGCGTCACGCCGTACATGACCCTGCTGTCCGCCTTCGCCGTGCTGCTCGGCGGTCACACCGACGACACCGACCTGGTCATCGGCTCACCGGTCGCCAACCGGCCCTGGGCCGAACTGGAGGGAATCGTCGGCTACTTCGTCAACATGCTGGCGATGCGCCTGGACGTGACCGGTCAGCGGAGCTTCACCGAACTGCTGGCGCAGGCCAAGGAGGTGACGACCGAGGCCCACGGACACAAGGACGTGCCCTTCACCGACCTCGCGCGCACCCTGGCCGCCGAGCCCGGCACGAGCGGGTCCCCGCTGTTCCAGGCCGCGTTCAACCTCCTGCCGACCTGGGACATGCCGGCCGGCGACGACGGCTCCGGCGAACTGACGGTCACACAGGTGCGCACCGACGCCGGACCCGCCCGGTACGACCTCAGCCTCGTCGTGCGGGAGACGGGCGACGGTCTCGGCGGCTACCTGGAGTACAGCACCGACCTGTTCGCCCGGGACACCGCCGAGCGCATGGCCCGTACGTACGAACGGCTGCTGGACCGGATCGCCGCCGAGCCGGGGGCCTCCCTCGCCGACCTGCGCGCCCGCGCGGAGACGAAGGAGTCCGGGTCCGCGGCGAAGAGCAGGCCCGCGGCCGGCGGCGGCCGGCGGCCCGCACGGCGCAGGACGGCTCGGTGAGCCGCCCGCGGCCGGACTGACCCCCGGCCACCGCCGCAGCACCCCGGGCCGACGGCCCGTACCGGATCAGAGAACCACCACCTGCCCGTTCCGCACCGGAACGGGCGCACGAAAAGGGGAGATCGGGCCAGTGAGCAGCCACGAGGTCCAGGCAGCCGAGACGGATGTCGCGATCATCGGCATGGCCGGGCGTTTCCCCGGCGCCGACGACCTGGACTCCTTCTGGCGTCTGCTGAGCGAGGGCCGCGAGGGCATCACCCGCTTCAGCCGCGAGGAACTCGCCGCGGCGGGGGTGCCCGACCGGCTGCTCGACGACCCGGACTACGTCCCCGCCCACGGGATCATCCCGGACGTCGACCTGTTCGACACCGGCTACTTCGAGTTCACCCCGGCCGAGGCCGCGATCACCGACCCGCAGCACCGCATCCTGCTGACCGCCGGCCACGCCGCCCTGGAGCACGCCGGATACGACCCGGCCCGCTACGACGGGCTGATCAGCGTCTACGCCGGCGCGGCGATCAACACCTACCTCCAGCAGCAGGTCCTCCCCAACGTCGACCAGACCGCCACCTCCGACCACTTCGCGGTGATGGTCGGCAACGACAAGGACTTCCTCGCCACCCGGCTGTCGTACAAACTCGACCTCAAGGGCCCCGGTTACGCCGTCCAGACCGCCTGCTCCACGTCCCTCGTCGCCATCCACCTGGCCTGCCAGGGCCTGGTCAACGGCGAGTGCGACATGGCGCTCGCGGGCGGTGTCACCGTGAAACTGCCGCAGACCAAGGGCTACTTGTACGAAGAGGGCGCGATCCTGTCCCAGGACGGGCACGTACGCACCTTCGACGCCGGCGCGAGCGGCACGGTCCTCGGCAACGGCGTCGGCGTCCTGGTCCTGAAGCTCCTGCGGGACGCCATCGAGGACCGCGACACCATCCACGCCGTCATCAAGGGCACGGCCACCAACAACGACGGCTCGGGCAAGGTGAGTTTCGCCGCGCCCGGCGCCGCCGGCCAGGCCGCCGTCATCCGCGAGGCGCACACCGTCTCCGGCGTCGACCCGCGCTCCATCGGCTACGTCGAGGCGCACGGCACCGCAACCCGGCTCGGCGATCCCGTCGAGGTCTCGGCGCTCACCCGGGCCTTCCGGGAGGCCACGGCCGACACCGGGTTCTGCGCCATCGGCTCGGTCAAATCCAACATCGGCCACCTGGACGCGGCGGCCGGTGTCGCCGGCGTGATCAAGACGGTCCTGATGATGAAGCACCGGACCCTGGTGCCGACGCTCAACCACGACATCCCCAATCCGGCCATCGACTTCGCGGCCAGCCCCTTCAAGGTGAACACCGGTACCGTCCCGTGGCCGGGGGAGGAGGGCCCACTGCGAGCGGGCGTCAGCTCCTTCGGCATCGGCGGCACCAACGCGCACGCCGTCCTGCAGGAAGCCCCGCCCGCCCCCGTCACCGGCGACGCGCACCGGGCGCAGCAGGTCCTGGTGGTCTCCGCCCGCACCGCCACCGCGCTGGCCACGGCCGCCGGGAACCTGGCAGCCCACCTCGACGCGGACGACTCCGCCGCGCTCGCCGACGTCGCCTACACGCTGGCCGTCGGCCGCCGCGCCCACGAGTACCGGCTCGCCGTCACCGGCTCCGACCGCGCCGCACTCGCCCGCGCACTGCGCGAGGCCCCCCTCCCGGAGCGCCCCGGCACCGGCGAGGTCTCCTTCGTGTTCGCCGAGGACGTCCCGGACGCGGCGGCCCTGGCCGAGCGGTGGACCGCAGCGGAGCCCGCCTTCGCCGGGCACCACCGGGCCGCGCTCGCCGCAGGCGCCGGCCGGCTGGGGGAGCGGGGGCAGGCGTTCGCCGTGCAGTACGCGCTCGGCAGGCTCTGGCTCGACTGGGGGCTCACTCCGGCCGCGATCCACGGTGACGGGCTCGCGGCGCGGGCCGCCGCGTGCGTGTCCGGCGCGCTGCGGCTGGAGGACGCGCTGACCGGCGAGGAACAGGCGCCGTCCACCGTACGCACCCGCATTCCCGTGCGCGGCGCCCTCGACGAGGTCCGCGGAGTCGCCCTGGGAGTGACCGACGGCCCCTGGGACGGCGTGGCCCGGGCCTGGCAGGCCGGTGCCGCCGTCGACTGGGCGGCCTGGTTCGAGGGCGAGGAGCGCGGCCGCGTCCCGCTGCCGACGTACCCCTTCGAGGGCCGCCGCTGCTGGCTGACCGGCCCGGACGGCAGCGCGGCCGGCGGCATCGCCGGTCCCGGCGGCAAGGGTTCCGTCGGCGGCGTTCCCGGATCCGGCAGCACCGGCCACGGCCCGCACCCCCTGCTCGACGAGAACGTCTCCACCCTCGACACGCTCGCCTACCGCACCTCTCGCACCGGCACCGAGTTCTACCTCGCCGACCACCGCGTCCGCACCGAGGCCGTCCTGCCCGCCGCCGTGCAGCTCGAACTGGCCCGCGCGGCCGGCGCGCTCTCCCTCGGCGGCCCGGTCCGGCTGTGCGGCGTCTCCTTCGAGCACCTGCTGTCCTACGCCGCCGGGCCGCGCACCGCACTGGTCCAGCTGTGGCGCGAGCCCGACACGGTCGGCTTCGAACTCACCGCCGAGGAGCAGGTGGTCGCGGCAGGCGAGATCCGTCCCGCAGGCACCGAGCGGCCCGCCCCGGTCGACCTGACCGCCGTCGCCGCCCGCTGCACCGAGCCGGTCACCCGCGCCGACGCCTACGATCTCCTGCGCGCCCGCGGCCTCGACTACGGCCCCCGGATGCGCGCCCTCACCGAGGTCCGCCTCGGCGACGGGGAGGCCGTCGGCACGCTCGACCTGCCCGACGGCGCCGCACTCGACGGCGCCGCCCTCAACCCCGCTCTGCTGGACGGCGCCCTGCACGCCCTGGTGGTGCTGCTGGCCCGTGTCTACGGTGACTCCGCCGACGGCTTCCTGCCGCTGGCCCTCGGTGAACTCACCGTGTACGCCCCCGTCACCGGGCCCTGCCGCGTCCACGTGGCGGCCGGCCGGCTGGGGGAGCGGACCGCACACGCCGACCTCACCGTCCTGGACGCCCACGGCCAGGTGCTGGCCCGCCTGGACGACCTCGCCGTCCGCGTCCTCGGCGAGGCCCGCGAGTCGGCCCTGCTGGTCCGCCGCTGGAAAACCGCGCCCACCGAGCACACCGGCGCACTCCGCGCTGAGACGGCCGCCGTCGTCACCGCCGATCCGGCCCGCCGGGCACAGCTCGCCGCCCACCTCACGGCCCTGGGCGTCGGGACGGTCACCCGCGACCTCGACCCGGCCACCGCGCCGGACGTCGTCCTCGTCGACGAGCCGTCCCCCGGACAGGCGCTGCACGTCGTCCGTACCCTCCTCGCCGCCCGCCCCACGGCCCCCGTCCGCGTCCTCCTGCTCCACCGGCACGACGCCGACGGCCCCCGTCCCGAGCGAGCCGCCCTCGCCGCCTTCGCCCGGACCGTCCGCGCGGAGAACCCCCTCCTCGAACTCCAGGCCGTCGGTCTCGCCGAGGGCGTGACCGAGGCCGACGCGCTCGCCGACGAACTGGCGGGCCACGGCCGCGACCCGGAGGTCGCCCACACCGCGGAAGGCCGCCGGATTCCGCACGCGGAGCCGGCCCCCGCCGGCGACCCGGTGGCCATCCGCGACCGCGGCGTGTACGTCGTGACGGGCGGCGCCGGCGGACTCGGCCGTGCCGTCGCCGACCGGCTCCTCGCGCGTGCCGACGCCCGCGTGATCCTGCTGGGCCGCAGCGAGCGACCCGCCGACCTGGACGAGCGCCTCGTCCACCGCAGCGTTGACGTGTCGGACGCGGACGCACTGACCGCGCAACTCAACGCAGTCCGGGCAGAGTTCGGCCCGCTCAACGGAGTCGTCCACGCCGCGGGCGTACTGCGCGACGGCTTCGCCCTCACCAAGTCCGACGAGGACTTCGCGGCCGTCCTGGCCCCCAAGGCCGCCGGACTGCGCGCCCTGGACGCGGCCACCACCGACGACCCGCTGGACTTCTTCGTCGTCTTCTCCTCCATCGCCGCGCACATCGGCAACCCCGGCCAGAGCGACTACGCGTACGCCAACGCCTACCTGGAGGCCTACGCCGAACGGCACCGCCGGATCACCGCGATCGCCTGGCCGATGTGGGCCGACGGCGGGATGCGCCAGAGCGCCGACGCGGCCGCGGACATCGCCGACCGCACCGGCTTCGGTGTCCTGCCCACCGAGGCCGGCCTTGCCCTGTTCGAGCAGGCGCTCGGCACCCCCGGCCCGCTCGTCGCCGCCCACGGGGACATCCGCAAGATCACCACCGCGCTCACCGCACCCGCCGCCCGCACCGCGGAGCCGGCCGCCCGCACCATCGGGGCCGCCGTCCCCGCCGGGGAGGGCGCAGCCCGCGCGGAGGCCCTGCGGCTGCTGCGCGAGCTGATCGCCGCCGAGACCGGGCTGAACGCGGCCGAACTGGCCGAGGACGAACCGTTCGACCGGTACGGCATCGACTCGCTGATGATCACCAAGCTCAACCGCGAGCTGGACCGGTACTTCGCCGGACTGTCCAAGACGTTGTTCTTTGAATACGCCACTCTCGGAGAACTCGCCGGCTACTTCGCCGAGTACCACGCGGCCGAGCTGGGCCGCGGCGACGACCAGGCCACCGCCCCGGCGCCGGTCCCGGCACTCCCCGCCGCCCCCCGCCCGGCGCGCTCCCCGCGCCGCACCGGACGGTCCGGCGGTCCCGCACCCGTCGAAGCCGACGACACCGACGACGCCGTCGCCGTCATCGGCCTGGCCGGCCGCTACCCGGGCGCCGACGACCTCGACGCGTTCTGGGCTGCCCTGGCCGAAGGGCGCGACCACATCACGGAGATTCCCGCCGACCGCTGGGACAGCGGCCGCTGGTACGACCCGGACCCGGCGGCGCCCGGCCTAGCCCACACCCGGTGGGGCGGGTTCCTGCGCGACGTCGACCGCTTCGACCCGCTCTTCTTCGGCATCTCACCGCGCCAGGCCGAACTGATGGACCCCCAGGAACGGCTCTTCCTGCAGAACGCCTGGCACGTCCTGGAGGACGCCGGCTACCGCCGCTCCGACCTGGCCGGCCGGCCCGTCGGCGTGTACGTCGGCGTGATGTACGGCGAGTACCAGTTCCACGGGGCCCTGGACGCCCTGCGCGGCGGGCGGCCGCTGACCGGCTCGTCGTTCGCCACCATCGCCAACCGGGTCAGCCACGCCCTGGACCTGTCGGGCCCGAGCATGGCGCTGGACACCATGTGCTCCTCCTCGCTGACCGCGATCCACCTGGCCTGCGAGAGCCTGCGCCGGGGCGAGAGCGAACTGGCCGTCGCGGGCGGCGTCAACGTCTCCGTCCACCCGTACAAGTTCGCCTTCCTCAGTCAGGGCCGCTTCCTGTCCTCCGACGGCCGCTGCCGGGCGTTCGGCGCGGGCGGCGACGGGTACGTGCCCGGCGAGGGCGTCGGCGCCGTCCTGCTCAAGCCCTACCGCAAGGCACTGGCCGACGGCGACCGCATCCACGGCCTCGTCCTGGGCAGCGCCGTCAACCACGGCGCCCGGACCAACGGCTACAGCGTGCCCAACCCGCGCGCCCAGCAGCGGGCGATCACCACCGCGCTGGAGCAGGCCGGTGTCACCCCGCGTGACATCGGCTACGTCGAGGCCCACGGCACCGGCACCGCCCTCGGCGACCCGATCGAGCTGACCGGCCTCACCCACGCCTACCGCTTGGCCGAGGCCGCGCCCGGCACCTGGCCGATCGGCTCGGTGAAGTCCAACATCGGGCACCTGGAGTCCGCGGCCGGCATCGCCGGACTCACCAAGGTGCTGCTGCAGTTCCGCCACCGCACCCTCGTGCCCTCCCTGCACGCGGCCGAGCTGAACCCCAACATCGACTTCGACCGCTCTCCGTTCCGCGTCCAGCGCGAGCGGTCCGACTGGCCCGGCGGGGACCGGCCGCGCCGGGCCGGGCTCAGTTCCTTCGGCGCGGGCGGCGCCAACGCGCACCTCGTCCTGGAGGAGTCCCCGAACGCCGACCCCGTCACCGCCGTACCGGCGGGAGAGCAGCGCACCGGCGAACCGGTTCTGTTCCTGCTCTCCGCCCGCGACGAGGAACGGCTGCGCGCCTACGCCGAGTCGGCCGCCCGCTTCGTCGCCGCCGAGCGCGTGCCGCTCGCCGACCTGTGCTTCACCACCCAGGTCGGCCGCGAACCCCTCGCCGCCCGGCTCGCGGTGGCCGTCACCGACGGCGCCGACCTCGTCACCGCCCTGCGCCGGTTCGCCGACGGGGGGCCCGCCCCCGAGCTCCCCGGCGCAGGCCCGTGCACCGAGCCGGCCCGGCGCTGGCTGGGCGGAGCCGACGTGGACTGGGCCGCTTGGCACGCCGACCGGCCGGGTCCCCTCCCGCGCCGGGTGCGTGCCCCGCTCTACCCGTTCGCCGCGGAACGCTACTGGATCCCGCTCAACCCCGACCTGGGCTCGGCCGCCCCGCATCCGCTGGTCGACGCCAACGAGTCCACCGTCCGCGAGGTCCGCTTCCGCAAGACCCTGCACGCGCACGATCCGCTGCTGCGCGACCACGTCATCGAGGGCCGGCCGCTGCTGGCGGGCGCGGCGATCCTGGAGTTCGTCCGGGCCGCCGCGGCGCTCGCCGAACCGGGCGTCCGGCACGCCCTGCGCGACGTGGTGTGGGGCCGGGCCGTCGAACCCGCCGACGGATCAACGGAGTTGTACGTCTCCTTCCGTCCGGAGGGCACCGCTCTGGTCTTCGAGGTGTCCAGCGGAACCGGCGGCGACCGCACCACCCACGCCCGCGGCAGCGCGGTCCCGGCTCCCGCCGCCCCGGACACGGTCGAGGACCTCGCCGCACTGCGCGAGCGCCTGTCCGCCGTACGCGACCGGCCCACCGCCTACGCCGACTACGCGGCCGCCGGATTCGCGTACGGCCCCTCCTTCCAGGTCGTCGACGAGATCCGCGTCGGCCCGGGCGAGGCGCTCGTCCGGCTGACCGCGCCCGGTGCCGCCCCCGGCACGGAGCTGCCCCCGGCCCTCCTCGACGGCGCGCTGCGCGCCTGCCACTGGACCGGCCGCACCACCGCGCCGCGGCCCGGTGAACTCGCCGTCCCCTTCAGCCTCGGCGCCCTGCACGCCTTCGCGCCGCTGCCGGAGGTCTGTCACGCGCACGCGCGGCTGACGGACGAGTCGGCGGGCGTGCGCCGCTTCGACCTGGCCGTGTACGACGACGAGGGCCGCGTGCTCGTCTCCGTGCGGGACTTCGCAGGACGTACGCCCCCCGCGCCGGCCGCGCGGCCCGAAGCGGCGCCGGGCACCGCCCCCGCCTCCGGCGGACCCCGCCTCTACGAGCCGTACTGGCGTTCCGCCCCCGACCCGGAGCCGCAGGGTGCCGCCGGGACCCTCGCCCTGCTCGGCCACCCCACCGCACTGCAGTCCGCGCTGGCCGCGACCGGCGTGTGGCGGCGGGTCGTTCCCGTCGGCGGGGGCGGCGACGCACCGGCCTCGCTCGTCGGCGAGGACGGGCTCGACCTCGCCGTCGTCCTCGGCGGGCCGGACGAGGGCTCGCCCGCCGACCTGCTCGACGCTGCCTGCGCCCCCGTGCTGGACGTGCTCGACGCGGCCCGTTCCGGCACGCTCCCCGGCCGGGTGCGCTGCCTGGTGCTGCACACGCAGGACGCCGGCGCGGACCGGCCGGAGCATGCGGCCCTGGCCGGGTTCGCCCGCTCCACGGGGCCGGTCGCACCGCGCCTGGAACTGCTCACCCTCGGCGTCGACGCCGCCGCCCCACCGGCTGAGGTCGCCCAGGCCGTGGCCGTGGAACTGCGCGCCGGGCCTCGTGCCGCCGGGCTGGAGGTCCGCCGCACGGCCTCCGGCGAGCGCCAGGTGCGGGCCCTGCGCCCGCTCACCGGGACGGCGGCACCGGCCGAACTGCCCCTGCGGGACGGCGGCGTGTACGTCGTGACCGGCGGCTCCGGTGCCATCGGGCGCGTGCTCGCCGAGCACCTGGCCCGCGCCCACGCGGCCAAGCTGGTGCTGATCGGCCGCTCCGAGCCCGACGGGCGGACCCGCGCCTGGCACCGCACCCTGGCCGGCCTCGGCGCAGAGGTGCTCGCCCTGCGCGCCGACGTGACCGACGCCGGGGAACTCGGCGCGGCGCTCGCGACCGCCCGGGACCGGTTCGGCGCGCTCCACGGCGTGTTCCACCTGGCGGGCGTCGCCGACGGGGGCCGTGCCGACGGCGACCGGGACCGCTTCGCCCGGCTGCTCGGCGCCAAGACGCACGGGCTGGTCCAGCTGGACCGGCTGACCCGCGAGGACGCCCTCGACCTGTTCGTGGTCTTCTCCTCCGTCTCCTCCCTCATCGGTGACTTCGGAGCGGCCGGCTACGCCACCGCCAACCGCTTCGCCGACCTCTACACGGTGCTCCGCGACGGCCGGGTGCGCCGGGGCGAGCGGCACGGCCGCAGCCTGGCCCTGGCCTGGCCGCTGTGGGCGGTCGGCGGGGTCGACGGGCTGGTCCGCGCGGAGGAGCTGGCCGCCTACACCCGCCGCAGCGGCATGCGCGCGCTGACCGCCGAACAGGGACTGGACCTCCTCACCCGGTCGATCGCCGCCGGCGCCTCCTGGCTCGTGCCCGCCTGGGGCGACCCGGAGGCCGTCGACGCCGCCCTGACAAACGCGCCGGCCACGGCCAGGCCCGCTGCCACGGCCGCCGCTGCCTCCGCCCACCCGGACCGGCTCAGGAACCGCCTGGTGGAGCACCTGCGCCAGGTCCTCGCGGGCGTCCTCAAGCTGTCCCCCGGACGCCTCGACAGCCGGGTGGCACTCGACGACTACGGCCTGGACTCGGTGCTGGTCATGGAGTCCAACTCGCTGCTCGGCAAGGACTTCCCGGGCCTGCGCGGCACCGTGTTCTTCGAGTTCCGCACGGTCGACGAACTGGCCGGCCACATCCTCGCCGAGCACGCCGACGCCGTCACCCGCCTCTTCCCGGACGAGACCGAGCCGCAGCCGGGGGAGCCCGCTCCCGCGGCCGTACCCGCCCCGGCACCGGAGCCCGTCCCCGCGGCCGTACCCGCCCCGGCGCCGCGCACTTCGCCCGTCCGCAAGGACGCCGACGAGCCGATCGCCGTCATCGGGATCAGCGGCCGCTACCCCCAGGCGGACACCCTGGAGGAGTTCTGGCGCAACCTCGCCGAGGGCCGCGACTGCGTCACCGAGGTTCCCGCGGACCGCTGGGACGCCGATGCCCTGTTCGACGCGGACCCGGCCGCACCGGGCCGCAGTTACGGCCGCTGGGGCGGCTTCCTGTCGGACGTGGACTGCTTCGACTCGCTGTTCTTCCAGATCGCCCCCAAACAGGCCCGCACGATGGACCCGCAGGAGCGGCTCTTCCTCCAGACGGCGTGGTCGGCGCTGGAGGACGCCGGCTACCCGCCGTCGCGCATCCCCGCGCCCCGCCACGGCGGCCAGGGCCACGACGTGGGCGTGTTCGTCGGCGTCATGTGGGACGACTACGCGATCCTGGCCGCCACCGAGTCCGCCCGCGGCAACCACCAGGTGGTCCTCGCCAACCGTTCCTCCATCGCCAACCAGGTCTCCTACTTCGGCGACTTCCGAGGCCCGAGCGTGGTGGTCGACACCGCCTGCTCCGCGTCCCTCGTCGCCGTCCACCAGGCCTGCGAGAGCATCCGCCGCGGCGAGTGCTCGTACGCCATCGCGGGCGGCGTGAACGTGGCCGTGCACCCCGACAAGTACGTGCACCTGAGCCACAAGACCATGCTGTCCGCCGACGGCCGCTGCCGGGCCTTCGGCGCGGGCGGCACCGGATACGTGCCCGGCGAGGGTGTCGGCGCGGTGGTGCTCAAGCGGCTGTCGGAAGCGGTTCGCGACGGTGACACCGTGCACGCGGTGATCCGGGCCAGCGCCGTGGGCCACGGCGGCCGCACCAGCGGCTACACCGTGCCCAACCCGCAGGCGCAGCAGGCGCTGGTGGAGCAGGCGCTGGCCGCCGCGGGCATCGACGCCCGCACCATCGGCTGCGTCGAGGCGCACGGCACCGGCACCGCCCTGGGCGACCCCATCGAGCACACCGCGCTCGCCCAGGCCTTCGCCCGGCACACCGGGGACACGGGCTTCTGCGCGCTGGGCTCGGTGAAGTCCGCGATCGGCCACCTGGAGGGCGCCGCCGGCATCGCCGGACTCACCAAGGCCGTCCTGCAGGTGCGCCGCGGCACGCTGCTGCCCACGCTGCACGCCGAGGAGACCAACCCGGCCATCGACTTCGACCGCTCGCCGTTCACCGTGCAGCGCGAGACGGCGCCCTGGCCGCGCGCCCACGACGGCGACGGCCGCCCGCTGCCGCGCCGCGCCGCCGTCAGCTCGTTCGGTGCGGGCGGCACCAACGCGCACGTCATCGTGGAGGAGTACGTGGCCGGCGAACCGGCGCCGGCCGGCCCCGAACCGGCGGAGCTGATCGTCCTCTCCGCCCGTGACGAGGAGCGGCTGCGCGCCTACGCGGCCGACCTGGGCCGTGCCCTCGCCGGCCCGGACGCCCCGCGCCTCGCCGACGTCGCCCACACCCTGCGCGTGGGCCGAGAACCCCTTGCCGCACGACTGGCGTTCATCGCCGCCGACCTCGCGGACGCGGCCGGCAAGCTCACCGCCGTCGGCCGCGGCGAGGGCGGCCAGTGGCTGCACCGGGGCCGGGTGGAGCAGCACCCGCCGCTGGCCGGTCTGCTGACCGACGGGGTCGGCGGCGACGACTTCCTCGCCGCCCAGATCACGGCGGGCGCCGACGACCTCCTCGGCCGGCTGTGGGTCTCCGGCGTCACCGTCGACTGGGACCTGCTGCACCGCCTGCGTCCCGCCGCGCGCCGCCGGGTGCCACTGCCGACCTACCCCTTCGAGCGGGTACGGCACTGGCTCGACACCACGCCCACCCCCGCCCCGCGGCAAGGAGTCCGCCGGTGGGAGCGCCGGCTCGCCGCTGACGAGCCGGTACTGCGCGACCACGTGGTCGACGGCCGGCCCGTCCTCCCCGGCGTCGGCCACCTCGACCTCGTCGCCGAGGCGAACGGGGGGCTGACCGGGCAGGCCTGCGCGGACGTCCGCTGGATCGTCCCGCTGGCGCTGAACGGGGCCCAGGAGACGGTCGCGGTGGTCCTCGACGGCGACCGGTACGAGATCCGCGGCGCCGACGACACCGTCCGCTCGTGCGGCCGCCTCGCCCCCGCCCCGGCCGCACCCGCCCCCCTCGACATCACCGCCCTGCGCACCCGCCTGGACGAGGGCCCCGGAGAAGCCGCCTTCTACCGGGCGCTCGCCGGACAGGGGCTGCCGTACGGGCCCTTCTTCCGGCGCGTCCGGCAGGTGTGGACCGGCGACGACGAGGTGCTCGGCCGGATCGGCGAGCCCGTCGGCGACGGCCCGGCACACCCACTGCACCCCGGCGTCCTGGACGCAGCCCTGCACACGATCGCCGCCCTGCTGGTGCGCCGCCGCGGCGAACACGCCCGGCCCATGCTGCCGTTCGCCGCCGACCGCGTCGAGGTGTTCGGCCCGGTACCGGAGACCGGCTGGTCCTACGTCCGGGAGACCGGCCCCGACCGTTGCGAGGTGCTGCTCTGCGACGACACCGGCGCGGTACGGGTCCGCTTCGAGGGCCTGACCTACCGCGAGGCCAAGCCGTCCGCGGTGGTCGTACACCGGCCGGTGTGGACCGCCCGGCCCGCCGACGGCCGGGCCGCCACCGCCCGCAGCGTGCTGCTGGTCGGGGAGCGGCTGGACGCCGAGCCCGCCGCCGGCATCGCCCGCGCCCACCGCGGCGCGGACGTACGGCGCCTCCCGGTCGGCCCCGGCGGGCTCACCGACGCCGAACTCGACCGCGCCCTCGCCGGATCCGGTGCGCCGGACCTGGTCTACTTCCTCGGTACGGCCCCCGGACGTGAACCCGCCGAGCGCGGCGAGCTGCGCGCTCTGACCGACCGGGGCCCGGTCGCCCTGTACCGCCTGGTGCGCGCGCTGGACCGGCACGGCCTGCTGGACCGCGAGGCCCGCCTGAAGATCGTCACCACGGACGTCCACCCGCTGGAGGCGGGCGACGACTCCACGCCGTGGGCCGCCGGGATCACCGGGCTGGCCGCCGTCGCGGCCAAGGAGTACCCCGCCCTGCGCGTGGCGCTGGTCGACGTACGCGCCACGGAGGCCGACCGGGCCGCCGACGCCATCGTGGCCGAACCGTTCCCGGCCCGGCCGGTGCCGGTGTCGCTGCGCGCCGGTGTCCGCCGTGTCCGCACCCTGGAGCGCGTGGAACTGCCCGCGGCAGCACCCGCGTTCCGTCCGGGCGGCGTCTACCTGGTCGTCGGCGGCCTCGGCGCGGTGGGCCGGGACACCTGCCGGCACCTGGCCCGCGCATACGGGGCGAAGCTGGTCGTCGTCGGCCGCTCCCCGCTCGACGAGGCCCGGCGCCGGAGTGTCGCGGAGCTGGAGAAGGCGGGCGCCGAGGTCCGCTACCTGGCCCTCGACGCCACCGACCCCGACGCGCTCCGGGAAGCGGCCGAGCTGGCCGTGCGCGAGTTCGGCGCCCTGCACGGAGTCATCAACGCCGCGATGGTGCTGGTCAGCCAGATGCTGCGGGAGCTGCCGGAGGACGCGCTGCGGGCGGCCCTGGAGACCAAGACGGACTCCGCCTGGAGCCTGCTGCACGCGGTGCGCCACCTGCCGCTGGACTTCGCGCTCTTCTACTCCTCCGGAGTGGCCTTCGAGGGCAACCACGGCCAGGCGGGATACGCGGCCGGCTGCGCCTTCGCCGACGCCTACGCCCTGCACGCCGCCCGCACCCTGCCCTTCCCGGTCCGGGTCCTCAACCTCGGCTACTGGCACGCGGGCGGCGACCCGGAGCGGGAGCGGGTGCTGCGCCGCTTCCGAGCCGCCGGCATCCGCCCGCTCAGCGCCGAGCAGGGCATGACCGTCGTCGAGCGCACCCTCGCGGCGCGGCTGCCCCAGGTGTTCGCCCTGGACGCCGACCGGCCCGTCCTGGAGAACCTCGGCATCGACCCGGACCGCACGCTGAAGGTCCTGCCCGGTGCCGGACCGGAGGCGCCGGCCGAGGTCTGCTTCCCCGGCGCGCCCGACCCCGACCGGGAACTGCTCGCGCACCAGCGTGCGGTCGCCGAGGCGGAGGAACTGGCGCTGCGCCTGCTGGCTGCGGTGCTGCACCGGGCGGGCCTGTTCGGTCCGGCCGAAGCCGCACGGGAGGAACTGGCCGCCCGCCTGGGCGTGGTGCCCGAACACGCCGCGCTGTTCCAGGCGCAGCTGGACATGCTGGCCGAGGGCGGCTGGCTGACGGTCACGGACACCGGCCGTGTCCGCCCGACGGGCCGTACGGTCCAGCCCGAGGCGGAGGCGGCGGCCGCCCTCCACGAGCTGACCGAACGGCACCCCGCCGTCGCGCCGGTCCTCACACTCCTGAGCGACTGCCTGACCGCCCTGCCCGACATCCTCACCGGCCGCCGCCCCGCCATGGAGGTGCTCTTCCCCGACGGCTCCGCCGAGCGGGTGGCCGGCGTGTACCGGGGCGACCCGGTCACCGACCGCTGCAACGCGGAAGTCGCGCGGCTCGTGGTCGAGCAGGTCCGCGCCCGCCGGGCCGCCGACCCGGCCGCGACCGTGCGGATCCTGGAGGTCGGCGCGGGCACGGGCGGTACCACGGCGACCGTACTCGCCGCCCTCGCCCCCTACGGCGACGGCGTCGAGTACGTCTTCACCGACGTCTCCCCGGCGTTCGTCCGCAAGGCCCGGCACCGGTTCGGCGACCCGTATCCGTTCACCCGCTTCGAGACGCTGGACATCGAGGCCGACCCGGCCGGGCAGGACCCGTCCTCCGGCACCCACGACGTGGTGCTCGGCACCAATGTCCTGCACGCCACCCGGCGGCTGTCCGACACGCTGGCCCGCGCCAAGCGACTGCTGCGACCGGGCGGCGCCATGCTGCTGGTGGAGGGCACCCGGCCCCGGCACCAGCTGGCGCTCGTCTTCGGCCTGACACCCGGCTGGTGGCGCTTCGCCGACCCCGAGCAGCGCATGCCCCGCTCCCCGCTGGCGAGCGAACGCCAGTGGCGCGACGTGCTCGCCACGTGCGGCTTCACGGACATCAGCGCGGCGGCGCCCGCGACGCAGGCCGGCACGGCCTTCCAGAGCGTCATCACCGCCATCAGCGACGGCGTGGTGCCCGTCGCCGAGCAGGCGCCCGCCCCGGCTCAGACACCGCCTCCCGCCCGGTCCCGCACGGCGGCCACCGCCCCGGCCCGCACGGCGGCTCCCGCGCCCGGTCCCACCGTGGCCCCGGTCTCCCCGGTGTCCCAGGACGACCCCCTGCGCCGGGTGACGGACGTCTTCGCCCGGGTCCTGGAGATGACACCCGACCAGCTCGACCCCGACCTCACCTTCGAGAACTACGGCGTCGACTCGCTCGTCGTCCTGGAACTGACCCGCGCCCTGGAAGCCGTCTACGGACCCCAGCCGGCGACCCTGCTGTTCGAGCGGATCACGATCCGCCAGCTGGCCGTTCACTTCGGCTCCCGAACGCCCGGCGAAACCACCCCCCAGCCCGAGCCCGAAAAGCCCCGTCCGGCGGCACCCGGCCCCGCGGTTCCCGACCCCGCCCCGGCCGACGCCGCCGAGCGCCTGGTCGCGGGGCTGTCCGACGAGGCCGTCGACGAGCTGCTGGCCGAACTGCTCTCCCCGCGCGGGGAGTCCGAAGGAGGCGGACGATGACTGCCGAGCCGTTCAGCTGTGTCGTGATCGGCGAGGAGACGCTCCTCGTCGAGTGCACCAGGCTGCTCGTGGCCCGCGGACACACGGTGGCCGCCGTGGTGTCCCCCTCCGCCGAACTGGTCGCCTGGGCAGAGGGCGAGGGGCTGCCCGCCGTGCCCTTCGGCGGGGACCTCGCCGACCGACTGGCCCCGCTGCGCTTCGACTACCTGTTCAGCATCGCCAACCTCCGCATGCTCCCGGAGGCGGTGCTCGCGCTGCCGGCCCGGCTGCCCGTCAACTTCCACGACGGTCCGCTGCCCCGGCACGCGGGTCTCTTCGCCACCAGCTGGGCCATCCTCGACGGCGACAAACAGCACGGCGTCACCTGGCACGTGATGAACCGCGAGGCCGACACCGGAGACGTGCTCAAGCAGCGCGCGGTGCCCGTCGACCCGGCGGCCACGGTGCACGACCTCGACGTCGCCTGCTTCGACGCGGGCATCGAGTCCTTCGCCGAACTCGTCGACGAACTCGCCGCCGGCACGGCCACCCGCACTCCGCAGGATCTGGGCCTGCGCACCTACCACGGCCGGTACGACGGACTGCCCCGGGCCGGTGTGTTCGACTGGCGGCAGCCCGCCGCGGAACTGGACGCGCTGGTGCGGGCCACCGCGTTCGGGCGCCGCCGCAACGACTTCGGCACGGCCCTGCTGGCTTCCGGCGACGACCTGGTGGCCGTACGCGCAGTCGAGGTCACCGACCGGCCGTCCACCGCCGAGCCCGGCACGGTCGTCGGATCCGGCCCCGACGCCCTCACCGTGGCCACCGGCGACCGGGACGTCCGCCTCACCGACCTCGCCGACCTGTCCGGGGAGCGCCTCGACCCGGTCGCCCTGGCCCGGGACCTGGGCGGCCGCTTCCCGCACCTGTCCGACGCGGTCGTCGCCGAACTGGCCGAGGCCGCTCGCGCCGCACACCGCCAGGAGCGCCGCTGGCTGCGCGTCCTGCGGTCGCTGCAGCCGGTGCTCCCGCCCAGGTTCGGACCGCTGGGCCCGGCCGCCGCTCCGGCCGGTACGGTGCCGCTGCCCGACGCCCTGCGCGGCCAGGATCCGGAACTGTCGGCCCTCGCCGTCGTCCTGGCCTTCCTGGCCCGGCTCACCCGCGGCGACGAGCGGCACGTCGCCGTGTCCGTCCCGCGGGCGGCCTCCCCGGCCGCGTTCCGCATCCTGGCGCCCGAGGTGCCGTTGCGGATCCCGGACGGGCTGCTCGACCTGCCCCTGTCCGGCCTCACGGAGCTCGTCGGCACCGAACTCGACCGGCTCCGCGACGGCGTGCCGTACCGGCGTGACGTCGCCCTGCGCCATCCGGACCTGACCGGCGCGGCCCGCACGCGGCTGCCCGTCGCCGTCCTGCTGCCCGGCAGCGCGGACGGACCGGACGACCGCCCGCTCACCGTCCGCATCGACGCCGACGGAAGCACCGGCTTCCGCACGGGCGCCGGGCTGACCGCGGACCACGAGCGCTGGCTGGCCCGGCACTTCGCAGCCTTCCTCGACGCCCTCACCGCCGACCCGCACCGCCCCCTGGGCACCGCCGGACTGCTCACGCCCAAGGAGCGGGAGCTGCTGCTCGGCCGGTGGAACGACACCGACGAGGACTACCCGCGCCAGGAGACCGTGACCCGGCTGGTCACCGACATCGCCTGCGCCGCACCGGACGCCACCGCCGTCCGCTTCCAGGACCGCGTCCTCGGCTACGGCGAACTCGACGACGCCACCGGCCGGCTGGCCCGGCACCTCGCCGGCCTGGGCGCCGGACCGGGCGAACTCGTCGGCGTCTACCTGGAGCGCTCACCCGAGCTGCTGATCAGCCTGCTCGCCGTCCTGCGCACCGGCGCCGCCTACGTGCCGATCGACCCGATCTACCCGCCCGCCCGCATCGGCCACATGCTCCAGGACTCCGGCGCCCGCCTGGTCGTGACCGACGAGACGCTGGGCGGCACCTTGGCGGACCTCCCCGTCACCCCGGTCCTCGCCTCCGCCGCCCTCACAGACGCGGGGCCGGGCGCCCCCCTGGACCGTTCCGCCGCGGACGCACCCGCCTACGTCATCTACACCTCCGGCTCCACCGGCCTGCCCAAGGGCGTCCAGGTCGGCCACCGGGCGCTGGTCAACTTCCTGTGGACGATGGCCCGCAGGCCCGGCTTCGGCTCCCAGGACTCGCTGCTCGCGCTGACCACCGTCTGCTTCGACATCGCGGGCCTGGAGCTGTACCTGCCGCTCGTGCGCGGCGGCACGGTGGAGATCCTGGCCGCCGCCGAGGCCGCCGACGGCGTCGCCCTGCGCGAGCGGGTGGAGCGCTCCGCGCCCACCGTCCTGCAGGCCACCCCGACCACCTGGCAGATGCTGCTCGCCGCCGGCTGGAGCGGCGACCCCGCGCTGCGGGCGCTGTGCGGCGGCGAACCCCTGCCCCCCGAGCTGGCCGGGCAACTCGCCCACCGGGTAGGAGCGTTGTACAACATGTACGGCCCCACCGAGACCACCATCTGGTCCACCGTCGACCGGGTGCGGCCCGGCGAGCCGGCCACCATCGGCCGGCCCATCGGCAACACCCGCTGCCACGTTCTGGACGAACGCGGCGTCCCCGTCCCGCCGGGCATCCCCGGCGAGCTGTACCTGTCCGGGGACGGCGTCGCCGACGGCTACCTCGGCCGGCCCGAGCTGACCGCCGAACGCTTCGTCACCGCCCCCGAGGGTGCCACGGGCCGTGCCTACCGCACCGGCGACCTGGTACGCCACCTGCCCGACGGCCGCCTGGAGTACCTGGAGCGGATCGACGGGCAGATCAAGCTCAACGGCTACCGGATCGAACTCGGTGAGGTGGAGTCCGCCCTGCGCCGGCTGCCCGGTGTCACCGCCGCCGTCGCCGTCGTCCGCGAGGACCGCCCCGGCGAACGCCGCCTGGCCGGTTACCTGGCAGGCCCCGCCGGCCCGCCGGACGCCGGCCGGTGGCGGGCGGCGCTGGCCGAGCGACTGCCCGCCTACATGGTCCCCTCCGCCTTCGCCGTCCTGCCCCGGCTGCCGCTCACCCCGAACGGCAAGATCGACCGCAAGGCCCTGCCGAAGCCCGACGCCCCCCGCGTCGCGGGCGGCGCGGCGGCCGTCCGCACCGACCTGGAACGGCGCATCGCCGAGGCCTGGTGCGAGGCGCTCGGCCTGGAGCGGGTCGGCGCGGAGGACAACTTCTTCGACGTCGGCGGCGACTCGCTGCGCCTGACGTCCGTGGTGGCGACCCTGCGGGAACGGCTCGGTCTGCAGGTCAGCCGCCTCGACATGTTCCGCCACCCGACGGTGCGGGCCATGGCCGCCCACGCCGGCGGCTCCGGCCCCGCCGGGCCCGCCGCGTCCCGCCACCGCCGCTCCCGGGACACCGCGGCCCTCGTCCGCCGCCGCGACCGGAAGCAGCGGCGCCCATGACCGGCCACCACGACATCGCCGCACCCACCGCACATTCCGATCAGTCCGTTCGCCCAGGGGGTTCCGTGTCCAGCTGCCAGGTCTGCTCGCTCAAGGCCGACCATCCCGGAGTGGTGCTCGATGACCAGGGGGTGTGCAACCTGTGCAACCTGGACTTCGCCGAGGACCTGCTCGTCAACTACCGCTACACCAGTGAGGTGTTCGCCGAGTTCCAGCAGGCACCGCCCGGTGCCGGCGAGTACGACTGCCTGTTCATGTACAGCGGCGGCAAGGACAGCACCTACATGCTGGACAAGTTCGTCAACGAGTACGGCAAGCGGGTGCTGGCCTTCACCTTCGACGTGCCCTTCGAGAGCGTGCACGCCGCCCAGAACATCGCACTCGCCCGGGAGAGGATCCCCGCGACGTTCGTCCTGGACGCCGACGACGACAACATCAAGCTGATGATGCGGGAGGTGTTCAACCGCCCCGCGCCGAAGAAGCCCGGCACATACCTCGACGAGAAGCTGCCCTGCGTCTCCTGCCGCACCTTCTTCGTGCTGCGCGCGATCCTCATGGCCCACCGGCAGAAGATCCCCTACATCGCGCTGTGCGCCGACCCGCAGCAGATCCTCACCATGGAGTCCAACGTCCGGGAGATCGTGCGCGGTTTCTACAAGACCTTCGGTGAGCGGCTCACCGACACCCTCTTCGGCGGGCAGCTGGAGGAACTCCTCTTCGACGACGACGAGAACCTGCCGAAGATCGTCTTCCCGTTCATCGCCATGCGGCACGAGTACGACCCCGACCGGATCGTCGAGGAATTGCGCGCCAAGGGCCTCTACCAGTCCTCGCCGCTGGAGACCCACTGCACGCTCTTCCCGCTGCTGAACTACTACTCGTTCAAGAACTACGACTGCATGTTCTACAAGCTCAACGCGGCCAGCCACGTGCGGTCCGTCAAGCGCAACGCCTCCTACGACCGCAACACCTTCAGCATCAAGTTCCCCCGCTCCCTCGACCTCGCCGACGTCGAGGAGCGGCTCGGCAGGGTCGTCAAGGAGATCGCCGCGGGGGAGGGGGACCGCGAGGAGCACGAGCGCGCACTCGTCGACCTCTTCCAGCGCATGGACGCCTCCGAGGACGCCGCCCGCTTCGTCGCCCGGAGCTTCCTCGACATGCGGACCGTCGCCGCCGACCTCGGCATCCGGCTGAGCTGAGACAACGAGCAGGAGAACCAGCACCATGACGCTTTCCGACTCCGACGTCGCCATCATCGGCATGTCCTGCCGCTTCCCCGGCGCCGACTCCGTCGACCGCTTCTGGGACGTCCTCAGCGAGGGCCGCGAGACCCTGACCCGGTACACCGACGAGGAACTCCTCGCCGCCGGCGTCCCCGCCGCCCGGCTGGCCGACCCGCGCTACGTGAAGGCCGCCCAGACCATCCCCGGCACCGACCTGTTCGACGCCGAGCTGTTCCAGTTCACCAAGGACGAGGCCGAGATCCTCGACCCCCAGCACCGGATCTTCCTGGAGTGCGCCCTGGAAGCCCTGGAGCGGGCGGGCTACGACCCCGAGCGCACCGACGCCCACATCGGCGTCTACGCCGGCGCCGGCATGAACACCTACCTCCTGAACAACCTGGGTGAGCGTTACCGGGCCGCGTCCTCCGTGGACCACTACCGGCTGATGCTCGCCAACGACAAGGACTTCCTCGCCACCCGGGTCTCCTACAAGCTCAACCTCACCGGACCCGGCGTCAGCATCAACACCGCCTGCTCCACCTCGCTGGTCGCCGTGCACACCGCCTGCCTCGCCCTGCTCGGCGGCGAGTGCGACATGGCCCTCGTCGGCGCCGTACACCTCAACCCGCCGCGCCGGGGCTACCAGTACCAGGAGGGCATGATCTTCTCGCCCGACGGGCACTGCCGCGCCTTCGACGCCGAGGCCCGCGGCACCGTCATCGGCAGCGGCGCCGGAGCGGTCGTCCTCAAGCGGCTCAAGGACGCCCTCGCCGACGGCGACTGGATCCACGCCGTCATCAAGGGCAGCGCCGTCAACAACGACGGCTCCGCCAAGACCGGTTACACCGCGCCCAGCGTCGCCGGGCAGGCCGCCGTCATCGCCGACGCCCAGGACGTCGCCGACGTCGACCCGGACACCATCGGTTACGTCGAGGCGCACGGCACCGGCACCCCGCTCGGCGACCCCGTCGAGGTCGCCGCGCTCACCCAGGCCTTCCAGGACGGCACCGACCGCACCGGGTACTGCGCGCTGGGCTCCGTGAAGACCAACATCGGGCACCTGGACACGGCCGCCGGCATGGCGGGCCTGATCAAGACCGCGCTGATGCTGGAGCACCGCACCCTGGTGCCCAGCCTGCACTTCACCGAGCCCAACCCCGACATCGACTTCGCCGCCGGCCCGTTCTTCGTCAACACCGAGAAGACCGAGTGGAAGAGCGAGAACGGCCCGCGGCGCGCGGGCGTCAGTTCCTTCGGCATCGGCGGGACGAACGCCCACGTGATCCTCCAGGAGGGGCCGGCCCGCACCGAAACCCCGCACGAGCGCCGACCGGAGCTGCTGGTCCTCTCCGCCCGCTCCGCCGACGCCCTCGACCAGGCCTCCGCCGCCCTGGCCCGCCACCTGCGGGCCCACCCCGGCCTCGATCCGGCCGCCGTCGCCCAGACCCTCGGGCTCGGCCGCCGCGCCCACAGCCACCGGCTGGCCCTGGTTGCCACCAGCACCCGCTCCGCGGCCATGGCGCTCGCCCTCGGCGACGAGGAGCGCATCCGCCGGGGCGCGACGGACCGCGAACCCAGCGCCCCCGTCCTCGTCCTGACCGGCAGCGGCGCCGATCCGGCCGGCACCGCCGAGCTGTACGCCTCGGTGCCCGCCTACCGGGACGCCGCCGACGCCTGCGCCGCCGCCCTCGGGCGCGCCGGACAGGCCGAGGCCCTGCTCGCCGAGGACGGCGCGGTCGCCGCGTGCGCCCATGAGTACGCACTCGCCACCGCCCTCACCGCCTGGGGCCTCGAACCGGCCGGCCTCGCCGCGTCCGGTACCGGCCTCGCCACGGCCGCCGCCCTTGCCGAGGCCCTCCCGCTCGCCGACGCCCTCGCCCTGGCCCGGGGCACCGCGCCCGTCCGTGTCGCACCGCCCCGGCTGCCCGTGGTGTCGCCGCACACCGGCCACTGGACGACCGAGGACGAGGCCCGCGACCCGGCCCTGTGGACCGGCACGGCCGACCAAACGGCTTCCCTGGACGCCCTGCTCGACGGCACCGGCCGGCACCCGGTCCGCCTCACCCCGCCGGACGGCGAACCCGCCGGCCTCACCCACCTGCTCACCCTCGCCGCCGACCAGTGGGTGCTCGGCGCCGGCCTCGACTTCGCGGCCGTCCACGCCGAACGGGACATCCGCCGGGTGCCGCTGCCCACCCACCGCTTCGACCGGCGCCGGTACTGGGTGGAGCCCGGCGACCACACCAGCCGGACCGAGCCGGCACCCGCCCGGGACCGGCTGATCGCCCGCTTCGACCCGGACGACCCGCAGCACAACACCCAGCTGATCCGGGAGCACCTCACCGAGGCGATCGGCAAGGTCCTCGGCGGCCGGCACCTCGCCGCGCCCGACACCAACCTCTTCGACCTGGGCCTGGACTCCCTGGTCCTCATCGAGGTCGTCGCCCGGCTCGGCGAGGAACTGGACTTCGAGGTCCCGGCCACGTCCTTCGTCGAGTTCCCCACCATCCGGTCCTTCGTGGACAACCTCGCCGAACTGATGGGCCTCGCCCCGGCGCCCGGCACGGCCCCGGACGGCGGCGGGAGCACCGCCACGGCCCTGCGCGTCTCCCGGCGGGCGCAACGCGCGGCCGCCCGCCACACCGGCCCGGCCTGACCCCTCCCGGCGGCGACGCCACGGCCCGCAGCGGCCGACCGAAGACCTGTGAGAGAGAGCAACTGTGGACGACAAGCGAAAGCTGCTGCTGAGCCTGCTGGCCCGGGCCTCCGCCCCGGCCCCGGCGAGCGACGGCGTGGCGATCGTGGGCGTCGCCGGCCGCTACCCGCTGGCCGAGACGCCCGGTGAGCTGTGGGACAACCTGGCCGCGGGCCGCCACTGCATCCGCGAGGTGCCCGCCGACCGCTGGGACGCCGACGTCCACTACGACCCGTCGGGCGTGCACGGCAGCTACAGCAAATGGGCCGGATTCATCGACGACGTCGACAAGTTCGACCCGCTCTTCTTCCAGATATCGCCGGCCGACGCCGAGGCGATGGACCCGCAGGAGCGGCTGTTCCTGCAGACCGCCGCCGCCGTCCTCGACGACGCCGGCCATCCGGCCGCCGAGCTGGCCGCGCGCGGCCCGGTCGGCGTCTTCGCCGGCGTCATGAACAACAACTACGAGTGGATGAGCGGCGAGGCCACCGCCCTCGGCGTCCGCACCGACGCGCACTCCAACCACTGGTCCATCGCCAACCGGGTCTCCTACACCTTCGACTTCACCGGCCCCAGCCTCGCCGTCGACACCGCCTGCTCGGCCTCCCTCACCGCGATCCACCTGGCCTGCGAGAGCATCAGGTCGGGGGAGTGCCACACCGCCATCGCCGGCGGCGTCAACCTGATCCTGCACCCCATGCACCTGCGGATGCTGTCCGACCGCGGGATGATCTCGCACGGCGACCGGCTCAGGAGCTTCGGCGCGGACGCCGACGGGTTCGTCGACGGCGAGGGCGTCGGCGCCGTCCTGCTGCGGCCCCTGAAGGACGCCGTCGCCGACGGTGACCGCATCCTCGGCGTGATCCGGGGCTCCGCCATCAACGCGGGCGGCAAGACCGGCGGCTACACCGTGCCCAGCGCCGCCGCGCAGGCCGAGGTGATCCGCACCGCCCTGGACCGCGCCGGGACCGACCCGGCCACCATCGGCTACGTCGAGGCGCACGGCACCGGCACCCCGCTCGGCGACCCCATCGAGATCGCCGGACTCGTCGAGGCCTTCGGCGGGCGCATCGACCCGTCCCGGCGGGCGCAGCGGCCGACCGTCGCCGTCGGCTCGGTGAAGTCCAACATCGGCCACCTGGAGTCCGCGGCCGGTGTCGCGGGCCTGACCAAGGTGCTGTTCCAGCTGCGCCACCGCGCCCTGGTGCCGTCGCTGAACTCCGCCCGGCGCAACCCCGGCATCGACTTCACCACCACGCCCTTCGAGGTCCAGCAGACCCTCCGGCCCTGGGCACCCCCCGGCGGCGGGACCGGCGCACCGCTGCGCGCGGTCGTCAGCTCCTTCGGCGGGGGCGGCGCCAACGCCTGCCTGGTCGTGGAGGAGTACCCCGGCCCGGCACCGGCCGAGCCCGAAGTCCCGGACACCGGCCAGCTCCTCGTCCTGTCCGCCAAGACCGAGGACCGGCTGCGCGCCTACGCCGCCGATCTCGCCGCGTTTCTGCGTGGCACCCCGGGTTCGCAACCGGCGAGTGCCGCCCGGGAGCGGCTGGGCGACGCCCAGCGGCTCTGCCTGCGCCTGGCCGCCGAAACCGCCGGCGTGGCACCCGAGTTCCTCGACCTCGGTACCGACCTCGCCGACTGCGGCTTCGGCGTCCCCGAACGCGCCCGCTTCGAGGCGTCGCTGGCGGCGGAGGTCGAGCGTGCGCTGCCCGCGGCGGTGGGTACGGCGCGGACGCTGGGCGCGGTCGCGGAGGCGGTCGCCGGGCTCGGGAGTGCTGGCGGGCCGTCGGCCGGGAACGGCTCGCCGGGCACGGACGCGGGTGCGTCAGCCGACCTTCACGGCGTCACCCGCCTGGCCGCAGGCACCCCCCGCCTCGTCGACATCGCCCACACCCTCCAGTCCGGCCGTACCGCCCACGAGTTCCGGCTCGCGATGGCCGTCGGCTCGCCGGACGAGGCCGTTGCGCTGCTGGAGACGTACGCCGCCGGGGCCGCCGACGCCCGGATCGTCACCGGCCGGGCCACCCGGGCACGGGTCGTCCTCACCGGCGCCGGGGCCGAGGCCCTGGAGACGGCCCTGACCCGCCGGGACCTGGCGGCGGTGGCCGGACACTGGGTGGCGGGCGCCGACATCGACTGGTCCCGCGTCACGCACGCCACGGCCCGCAGGACCGAACTGCCGACGTACCCCTTCGCCCGCAAGCGCTACTGGATCCCCGAGCCGCCGGTCCGCACGTCTCCCGCCGCCGTGCCGGCCCGTTCCCACGACGGCCCCGCCGATCCCATCCGGTCCCAGGACGGCCCCACCGGGCTGTCCCGGTCGCACGGCGAGTCCGGTGGGCCCTCCCGGTCGCACGGCGGGCCCGCCGAGCCGCCCCGGTCCCACGACGAGCCCACCGGGCCGGCTCCGTCCGGCGGCGGGTCCGCCGGGGAACTCCCGGACTTCTACCGCCCCCTGTGGGTACGCGAGGACAGCCCCGCCCCCGCCCCCGCCGCCCACCCCGGCCGTGTCGTCGCCCTGGTGACCGAGGACTCCGCCTGGCTCGCCGAAGCCGTCTTGGGCCGTCTCCCCGACAGCCGGGTGGAGCTGGTCCGCATCGACGAACTCCCGGTGTCCGCCTGGCTGGAGAAGACGAACGGCGCCGACCTGGTGCTGCACCTCGGCGGCGTGGGCACCTCCATCGCCGAGGGGACGGGTGCCGACCGGGCGGCCGCACACCTGCGCACCGGCTCCCTCTCCCTGTTCCACCTGGTCCGCACCACCAACGCCACCCGCGTCGTCGTCGTCACCAGCGACGTCCACCCGGTCGCCGGCAGCACCGCCACGAACCCCTTCGCCGCGGGGATGCACGGCCTGCTCCAGGTGGTGGCCAAGGAACGCCCCGAACTCCGCGTCGCCGCACTGGACTTCGCCACCGCGGACCTCACCGGCGAGCACGCGGCCACCGCCCTGGCCGACGCGGTCCTCGCGCTGCCCGCCGACAGCACCGGCCGCACCGTCGCCCTGCGCGGCGGGGCCCGCTACGTCCGCCGCCTCGGCCGGGTCGGCCTGCCCGCGCCCGGCCCGGTCTTCCGGGACGGCGGCGTCTACCTGCTCGTCGGCGGCACCGGCGGGATCGCCCAGGAACTCAGCCGCCACCTCGCCGAACGCCACCGGGCCCGGCTGGTGTGGTTCAGCCGCGGTGAACCGGGCGCAGACCAGCGCGCCGCCGCCGAGGAGATCCGGGCTCTCGGCGGAGACGTCGCCCACGTCCGCGGCGACGCCTGCGCCACCGCCGACCTCGCCGCGGCCGTCGCCGAGGCGCATCGCCGCTTCGGCGCCCTGCACGGCGTCGTGCACGCCGCGATGGTGTTCGACAACCATGCCCTCGCCGACCTCGACGAGGAGACCTTCACCGCCGCCACCCGGGTCAAGACCGAGGGTGCCGCCGCGCTTGCCGCCGCCGTCGACGGCCAGGACCTCGACTTCCTGGTCTACTTCTCCTCCGCCGGCTCCTTCGGCAGCTTCGCCGGGAACGGCGCCTACATCTGCGCCTCCGCCACCGAGGACGCCTACGCCGTGTTCCTGCGCGACCGGCTGCCGTACCCCGTGACCGTCGTGAACCAGGGCTACTGGGGCATGGTCGGCTCCGGCGCACAGCCCGGCCTCGCCGACATCTTCGCCGGGCTCGGCATCCAGGGCTTCAGCCCCGCCGCGGGCATCGCCGCCGTCCACCGCATCCTGGGCAGCGGGCTGCCGCAGGTCATGCCGATCCGCGCCGGCCGCCGGGCCCTGGAGGCCATGGGCCACGACCCGGCCCTGGACGGCGAAGTCCTCACCGGCGGCCACCCGGCCGCGCTGGCCGCCGCGGCCGCGGACCTCGCCACCACCCCCACCGACCCGGCCGCCCGCCGCGTGCTCGCCGGCTACGAGGAACTGGAGGCCGTCTCCGCGCCCATGCTGCTCGGCGCCTACCAGCGCATGGGAGCCTTCCGGCGCTCCGGCGAACGGCACGGCGCCGAGGAGCTGCGAACCCGGCTCGGCATCCTCGACCGTTTCCGCCGGCTGCACGAGGCGCTGCTCAACATCCTGACCGGCGCCGGATTCCTGACGCGCGACGGCGACCTGGTCACCAGCACCCCGGCGGTCGACGGCGTCGACGCGGACGAGCACGCGGGCCGCAGGCAGGCCGAGTTCGACCGGATCGCGGCCGCCTACCCGGACATCGAACCGACGGTCACCCTCAACCGCCTGTTCCTCGAGGCGTACCCGCGCATCCTGCGCGGCGAGGTGGGCGCCACCGAGATCATGTTCCCCGGCTCCTCGATGAAGCTGGTGCAGAACTTCTACAAGGGCAACCCGCTCACCGACCACTTCAACCTCCTGGTCCGCGACACCGTCCGCCACTTCCTGCAGCTGCGCCTCCCCCAGCTGCCCGGGGACCGCACGGTCGAGGTCGTGGAGCTGGGCGCCGGCACCGGCGCCACCAGCGAACGGGTGCTCCCCGCGCTCGCCGCGCACCCGGGACGCGTCGGCTACACCTTCACCGACATCTCGCCGCGCTTCCTGGAACACGGCCGCGAACGCTTCGCCGCACGCTACGACTTCGCCCGCTTCCAGGTCCTCAACCTCGAACGCGGCCTGACGGAGCAGGGGTTCACACCCGCGTGCGCCGACCTCGTCGTCGCCACCAACGTCGTCCACGCCACCAGCGACCTGCGGGCCACCCTGCGCAAGGCCAAGGCGCTGCTGCGGCCCGGCGGCTGGCTCGTCCTCAACGAACTGACCTCGGTCCGGCCGCTGCTCACCATCGGCGGCGGTGTCCTGGAGGGCTGGTGGGCCTTCGAGGACGGCCATCTGCGCATGCCCGACTCCCCGCTCGCCTCCCCGGCGGGCTGGACCAGGCTCCTGCACGAGGAGGGGTACGCCCCCGTCCACACGCTCGGCGCCGGCGACCCGGCACTGGGCCAGACCGTCCTGGTCGCGGAGAGCGACGGCGTCCTGCTGAGCACGCCCCGGCCGGCGAGCGGCCCGGCGGCCGCCTCCCCCTCTCCCGGGACCACCCCCACCCACTCCCTCGCCGAGCGCCTGCGCGACCTCGTCGAGGGAGTGCTCAAGCTGGAGGAGCGCATCGACCCCGACCGGCCGCTGGCCGACTACGGCTTCGACTCCCTCAGCGGCATGAAGATCGTCGCCGCCGTGGACGAGGCGTTCGGCGTCACCGTGCCGCTCGGCGACTTCTTCGAGCAGCCGACCCTGCGCGAACTGGCCGCCCATCTGGCCACCAACTGGCTCGCCGGAACGGCGAACGGGGCCGCGCCGACCCCCACCCCCGCAGCGGCCGCCCCGGCGGCGCAGCCGACGGCACCCACCCCGGTCCACACCCTTGCCGTTCCCCCGGCCGGCGCCCCCGCCGTGTCCCCGGCCGCCGAGGCGGCGGCCCGCGTCCTGCGCCCGCGCACCGACGGGGAAGAGGACCGCCACCCCCTGTCGGAGGGCCAGCGCGCCCTGTGGGTGATCGAGCAGATCGCACCCGGAACCTACGCCTACAACCTGCCCCTCGCCCTCTGGCTCGACCGCGACCTGGACGTCCTCGCCCTGCGGGCCGCCCTGCAGGACGTGGTCGACCGGCACGCCGAACTGCGGGCGACCGTGCGCACCGGCCCGGAGGGGCCGTACGCCCGGATCGCCACCGAGCCCGAACTGCCCTTCCAGCAGGTGTTCCTGACCGCCCGCGGCGACGCCGAGCTGCGCGACCGCATGCGCGCCGATCTGCGCCGCCCGTTCGACCTGGCCGCCGGGCCCCTCGTCCGGGCCAGCCTCTACACCCTCGGCGACGGCCGCAACGCGCTGCTGCTGACCTTCCACCACCTGGTCTTCGACGGCGTCTCCATCGCCCTGCTCCTGAAGGAACTGGAGCACGGCTACCGCACGCTCCTCGCCGGCCGCACGCTCCCCGACAAACGCCCCGCCCGCGACTACGCCGCCTTCACCGCCTGGCAGCGCGACCTGCTCGCCGGTGACGAGGGCCGGCGGCTGCGCACGTACTGGACCGAGCGGCTGCGCGGGCGCCGGACCACTGTGCCGCTGCCGCTCGACCGGCCCCGCCCGGCCGTGCCCGGCTTCCGCGGGGCCAGCCTGGACGGGTTCATCCCGGCCGCGGTCACCGACCGGGCCCGTGCGCTCGCCCGCACCGAGCAGACCTCGCTCTTCGGCGTCGTCCTCGCCGCCTGGTTCACGCTGCTGCGCCGCTACGGCGACCAGACCGACGTCGCCGTGGGCACCCCGACGGCGGGACGCCCGGCGAGCGGCTGGGACGACACGCTCGGCTACTTCATGAACATGGTGGTACTCGCCGAACGCGTCGAGGCCGCCGACGAGTTCCGCGGGTTGGTCCGCCGCGTCCACCGCACCGTGCTCGACGCCCTGGACCACAGCGCGTATCCGCTGCTCACCCTGGCCGACGACCTGCGCCGCGAGAACCCCGAGGCCGGTACCCCCTTCAACGTCGCCTTCTACTTCCAGAACTGGGCCCGCGACACCCGCACCGGCGCGCCCGGCGACAGCCTGGTCCTCGGCCCGGTCGAAGGAGTGCACCAGGAGGGCGAGTTCGACCTGACCCTGGAGGTCGTCGAGCAGGCGGAGGGCTGCCGCTACACCCTCAAGTACGACCCCGGCCTCTTCGACGAGGACACCGTCGCCCGCATCGGCGCCCACTTCACCACCCTCCTCACCGCCGCCGTCGAACAGCCCGGCACCCCGGTGGCCGACCTGGAGCTGCTCACCGAGGAAGAGCGGGCCCGGCTCGCCCCGCCCGCCCCCGCCGACTACCCGGCCGACTCCCTCGTCTGGGAGCTGGTACGGCGGCAGGCCGAGGCCCGGCCCGACGCGGTCGCGGTCCGCCACGCGGGCACCGAACTGACGTACCGCACACTCGTGGAGCGCGTGGACGCCCTCGCCGCCCGGCTCACCGCCGCGGGCGCCGGCCGCGGACGCACCGTCGGCGTGCTGCTCCCGCGCGACGCGGACCTGCCGGTCGCGCTCCTCGCCGTCCAGGCCGCCGGCGCCGCCTACGTGCCGCTCGACCCCGCCTACCCCGCCGACCGCCTCGCCTACATGGCCGAGGACGCCGGGCTGCACCTGCTGCTCACCCACTCCGGCGTCGGCGTCACCGTGGGCACCGTGCCCCGGCTGGTCGCCGACACCGCCGAACAGCCGCCGCTCCTGCCCTCGCCCGGCCCGGCCGGCCCGTCCGACGCCGCCTACGTCATCTACACCTCCGGCTCCACCGGCCGCCCCAAGGGCGTCCGGGTGCCGCACCGCGCGCTGACCAACTTCCTGTGGTCCATGGCCCGCGAGCCCGGCTTCGGCCCCGGCGACACCCTGCTGGCCCTCACCACCGTCTGCTTCGACATCTCCGGTCTGGAGCTGTACCTGCCGCTGGTCACCGGTGGCACGGCGGAGGTGCTGGCCGCCGAGGACGCGCGCGACGGGCTGCGGCTGCGCGAGGCCGTCGAACGGGTCCGGCCCACCGTCGTGCAGGCCACCCCGGCCACCTGGAGCATGCTGCTGGCGGCCGGCTGGCAGGGCGACCCGGGGCTGAAGGTGCTGTGCGGCGGCGAGGCTCTGTCCGCCGACCTGGCCGAGGCGCTCCTCGCGGGCAACGGCGAGGTGTGGAACCTCTACGGCCCGACCGAGACCACCATCTGGTCGGCCGCCGCACGCCTCACCCCCGGCGCCCGGGTCACACTCGGCGCCCCGGTCGCCAACACCGCCCTGTACGTCCTCGACAGCGCCCGCAGGCCCGTCCCCACCGCCGTCCCCGGCGAGCTGTACATCGGCGGCGACGGCGTGGCCGACGGCTACCTCGGCCGCCCCGACCTGACCGCCGAGCGCTTCCTGCCCGACCCGTTCGCGGGGCGCGCCGAGGCCCGCATGTACCGCACCGGCGACCTCGTACGGCGGCTCGCCGACGGCACCATCGAGTACCTGGGCCGGATCGACTCCCAGGTCAAGGTGCGCGGCTACCGGGTCGAACTGGAGGAGATCGAGGCGACGCTGCGCCGGCTCGACGGCGTCCGCGAGGCGGTCGTCGTGGCCCGGGGACAGGCCGCCGGCTCGCACACCCTGCTCGCCGCCTACGTCCTCGACGACGGCGCCGCCGAGCCGGCCCGCGAGCAGCTGGCGGCCTGGCTGCCGGACCACATGGTGCCCGACGCCCTGGTCAGGATGACCGGGTTCCCGCGCACCCTGAACGAGAAGATCGACCGCACCACGCTGGCCGCGCTGCCCCTGCCGGAGCTGCGTGCCCGATTCGGTGCCGGAACGCGGGCCGAGGCCCGCACCGCCCCGGCACGCGACACCGGCGGCCGCACGCAGGCCCTCGTCGCCGACCTGGCCCGCAAGGTCGCCGCCCTGGTCGACCTGCGCCCCGAGGACATCGGTGCGCGCACGCCGCTCGGCGAGGTCGGCATGAACTCGGTGAGCTTCACCGCCCTCAGCGCGGAGCTGCGCAAGGCGTACGGCATCACCGAGTACCCGACCCTCTTCTACCGCCACGGCACCCTGCACGCGCTGGCCGAGCACCTGTGGGAGCATCACGCGCCCGCGCTGTCGGCCCGCTTCGGGAAACTCTCCCGGACAGCCGTCGTCACCGAGGAGGCCGGCGACGAGGACACCGCAGCGGCCACCGAAGAGGCCACCGAAGAGGCCACTGAAGAAGCCACTGAAGAAGCCGCCACCGCCCCTGCCCGCCCCGGGTCCGGACGCGCACCGGCCCCCGCCCGCCGCGAGATCGCCGTCATCGGCATGGCCGGACGCCTGCCCGGCTCCACGGATCTCAAGGAGTTCTGGGACCACCTCGCCGCCGGTGACGACCTGGTCGGTGAGATCCCCGCCGACCGCTGGGACTGGCGCGACCACCCGCGCTCCCGCTCCCGCTGGGGCGGGTTCGCCCCGGACGTGGACCGGTTCGACGCCGCGTTCTTCGGCATCTCGCCCCGCGAGGCCGAACTGATGGACCCGCAGCAGCGGTTGCTGCTCGAAACCGTCTGGCAGGCCGTCGAGGACGCCGGGTACCGCCCCTCCGAGCTGGCCGGGAAACGGGTCGGGGTGTTCATCGCCGTGACCAACTCCGACTACCACGAGGTGCAGCGGGCCGCCGGACGTGCCACCGAGGGCCACACCCTCACCGGCGCCGCCCTGTCGATCGTCCCGAACCGGGTGTCGTACCTGCTCGACCTGCGCGGTCCCAGCATCGCCGTGGACACCGCCTGCTCCGGCTCCCTCACCGCCGTGCACCAGGCCTGCGCCGCGCTGCGCGAGGGCACCTGCGACCTGGCCGTCGCGGGCGGTGTCAGCCTCATCCTGGCGCCCGGCGTCTACGAGGCGCTCAGCCAGGGCGAGATGCTCAGCCCCGACGGCCGCTGCAAGGCCTTCGACAGCCGGGCCGACGGGTACGTGCGCGGCGAGGGCGCGGGCGTCGTCCTGCTCAAGCCGAACGAGCGGGCCGTACGCGACGGCGACGCCGTCCACGCCGTGATCAAGGGTGCCGCCCTCAACCACGGCGGCCGCACCACCTCCCTCACGGCGCCCAACCCCGACGCCCAGGCCGACCTGCTGGTCGAGGCCTACCAGGCCGCCGGCGTGTCCCCGGACACCGTCGGCTACATCGAGGCGCACGGCACGGGCACCGCCCTCGGCGACCCGATCGAGACCACCGGCCTGAGCACCGCCTTCCGGCGGCTGCGCGCACAGGACGGGTCACAGTCCCCGTCCGCTCCGTGCGCCATCGGCTCGGTCAAGACGAACATCGGCCACCTGGAGGCCGCCGCCGGCATCGCCGGACTCTTCAAGGTGATCCTCGCCATGCGGCACGGCACCATCCCGGCCAGCCTGCACTTCCGCGAACAGAACTCCTACCTGGAACTCGACGGCGGCCCCTTCGAGGTCGCCGCCACCGCCCGGCCCTGGCCGCGCCCACGTGACGCCGAAGGAACCGAGCTGCCGCGCCGCGGCGGCGTCAGCTCCTTCGGCTTCGGCGGGGCCAACGCGCACATCGTGCTGGAGGAACCCCACATGCCGGACACCCGCGACGAGCCCGCGACCGAGCAGCTCTTCGTGCTCTCGGCCCGCGACGGCCAGGCGCTCAGGCGCTCCGCCGAACGGCTCGCCGACCACCTCCGGCGCCAGGACGTCCCGGCCGTCGACCTCGCCCACACCCTCCAGATCGGCCGGGAGCCCATGCCGCACCGGCTCGCCGTCGTCGCCGACGGGACCGCTGCCCTGCGCGCGGAGCTGACCGCCTACCTGGCCGGGCGCCCGTCCGCCGTCCGCACGGGCGAGGTGACGGCTGCCCCGGCGGGCTCCGCCCTCCCGCCGGACGAACGCGACCCGCACGCCGTGGCCGCCGCCTGGCTGCGCGGCACCGACGTCGACTGGCGGACGCTGCACGGAGGCGCCGCCCGGCGCCGCGTCCACCTGCCCGCCTACCCCTTCGCGGGCCCCCGGCACTGGGTCGCCCCGGGAGAGCGCCCCGCCGCACCCGGCCCTCGCCTGCACCCCACCCTCCTGGACGCCAACGTCTCCGTCCTCGGCGAGCAACGGTTCGCCAAGACGCTGACGGGCGAGGAGTTCTTCCTGCGCGACCACGTCGTCGGCGGCGACCTGGTGCTGCCCGGGGTCGCCTACCTGGAGATGGGCCGCCTGGCGGGTGAACTCGCCGCCGGGGGAACGCCGGTGCGCGGCGTCGACGACCTGGTGTGGGCCGCGCCGGTCCGGCTCCCCGCCGGCGGCCCCGGACGTGCGCTGCTGGTCCGCGTCACCGGTGACCGCTCCGGCGCCGCCTTCGAGGTGCGCGGCACCGCGGAGGACGCCCCGGTGCACGCCAGCGGCACCCTGCGGTTCGACGACCCCGGCTCCCGGCCCGCCTCCGTCGCCCTCACGGACGTACGCGCCCGGTGCACCCGCATCCAGCAGGGGGACGCCTGCTACGAGGGCTTCGTCCGGCTCGGCTTCGCCTACGGTCCCGCCTTCCGGGTCATCGAGGAGATCGCCGAGGGCCCGGGGGAGGCGCTGGCGACGCTGCGCCTGCCCGAGCCGCTGCGCGCGGACGCGGGTGCGTACGTCTTCCATCCCTCGCTGCTCGACGCCGCCCTGCAGACCGCCGGCCGGCTCGTTCCCGGCGCCAAGGATCTTTCGGGCCCGGCACCGTACCTGCCGTTCTCCCTCGGCTCGGTCCGGCTCCACGCCCCCCTGCCCGAGCGCGTCTACGCGCACGCCACCCCGGCCCGACGCCCCGCCCCGGCGGGCTCGCTCACCTTCGACGTCACTCTGCTCGACGAGAACGGGCAGGTGGCCGTCACGCTGGATTCCTTCACGCTGCGGGCCGTGCCCGCCGAGGACGCCGCACGAGCCACGGCCGCCGTCCCTGCCGCGTCCACGGCCGACGCCGTGCACGCCTTCGAGCCCGTCTGGGAGCCCCTGCCCGCACCGCAGGGCCGACTCGGCGCCGCCGCACAGGTCCTGCTGCTGGACCCCGGCTCCGCGGACGCCTCCGAGGTGACAGCCGCCCTCACGGCAGCGGGCGCCGACGTCCGCCGCATCCCGCTCGCAACCAACGGCTTCGACGCCGACGCCGCCGTACGCGCGGCCCGAACCGGACCCGTCCACGTCGTCCACGTGGCCGACGGCACCGGCAGCATCCAGGGCTCCCTGGAGCACGGCTTCCACGCGGCCCTGGCCTTCCTGCAGGCCTGGCAGCGCGAGCGCCGTGACGCGCTGCGCTACCTGTACGTCCATCCCGAGCCCGCCCCGTCACCCGCGCACCCGGCGATGGCCGCCTTCGCCCGCACGGTGCGCCTGGAGCATCCGTCGGTCGCCCTCGGCGTCCTCGCGGTCGCCGCGGGACACCCGGCCGCCGAGGCCGTCGTCGCCGAACTCGGCGACGACGGCGGCCCCGAGGTGCGTGCGGGCGCGGAGGGCCGGGCCCGCCGCGGCTGGCGCGAGGTGACCCTCCCGGCCGTCACGGGCACCGCGTTCGCCGGCACCGGCGCGCACATCGTCACCGGGGGCACCGGCGCCCTGGGGCTCCTCGTCGCCGAGCACATCACCGCCGCGCGGCGGGCCGCCGGCGTCACCGGCGGAGGTATCGTGCTCGCCGCGCGTACCGCCCCCGGTCCCGAGGCCCGGGCCCGCGCCGACGCCCTCGGCGCGCGGGTGATGCTCGCCGACGTCACCGACCCGGCCGCCGTACGGGACCTGGTGGCCGAGGCCCGCCGGGCCCACGGCTCGGTCAGTGGTGTCGTGCATACGGCCGGTGTCCTCAGGGACGGGCTCCTGCGCACCAAGCAGCGTGCGGCCGCGGACACCGTGCTCGCCGCCAAGGTGCACGGCACCGTGCTGCTCGACGAGGCGACGGCCGCCGAACCGCTGGACTACTTCGTCGCGTTCTCCTCGGCCGCCGCGGCCTTCGGCAACGCCGGCCAGAGCGACTACGCCTTCGCCAACGCCTTCCTCGACCATTTCGCCGAGGAGCGCGAACGGCGCCGCCGCGCGGGCACCCGGCACGGCCGCACCCTCGCGGCCGCCTGGCCCGTCTGGGCCGACGGCGGAATGCGCATCGACTCCGATGCCGAGGCCTTCATGGACCGGACGCTCGGCATGCGCCCGGTGCGCACCGCCCCGGCCCTCGACGCTCTGGACCGCGCCCTGGCCCACACCGCGCCGCGCCTGCTCCTCACCGCCGGCGACCCCGGCCGCGTCCTCGGGGCCCTGGCCGGCGCCGGACCGCGCAAGGACACGTCCGCCACCGCCGCGCCGGGAGCGCACGAGCGTGCCGAGGCACTGGTCCTGCGGCTGCTCGCCGAGGAGCTGAAACTCCCCGAGGCGGAGATCGCCGTCACCGAGCCCTTCGACCGGTACGGCGTGGACTCGCTCATCACCATGAGCCTCCTGCGCCGCTTGGAGGAACACGTCGGCCCGCTGTCGAAGACCCTGCTCTTCGAGCACGTGACCGTGCGCGACCTCGCCGGCCATCTGGCGGGGGCCCACCCCGGCGCCTTCCCGGCCAACGCCGCCCCGGCGGCGTCAGCTCTTCCGCCGGTTCCCGAACCGGCCCCGGCGGTGCCGGCCGCGGCTCCCGCACCGCCCACCGAGCAGGGCGCGGACATCGCCGTCATCGGCGTGGCGGGCCGCTATCCGCAGGCCGACGACGTCACCGAGTTCTGGCGCAACCTGCGCGCCGGCCGGGACAGCATCGAGGAGATCCCCGCCGACCGCTGGGACCACGGCCTGTTCTACGACCCGGACAGGTCCGCCACCGGCAAGACCTACGGCAAGTGGGGCGGCTTCGTCCGCGGCGCCGACCGTTTCGACCCGCTGTTCTTCCGCATGTCGCAGATCGAGGCCGAGCACACCGACCCGCAGGAGCGGGTGTTCCTGGAGACCGTCTGGCATCTGCTGGAGGACGCCGGATACACCCGCGAGCAGCTGCGCGGCGCCCGCACCGGCGTGTTCGTCGGCATGATGTACGGCCACTACCAGCTGTACGGCACCCAGGAGGCCCTGCGCGGCGAGGGCTTCGCGACCTCCTCGTCGTACGCCTCGGTGGCCAACCGGGTGTCGTACTTCTTCGACTTCAGCGGCCCCAGCGTCGCCCTGGACACCATGTGCTCCTCGTCGCTGGTCACCATCCACCAGGCCTGCCTCGCGATCCGCAACGGCGACTGCGACGTCGCCGTGGCCGGCGGGGTCAACATCTCCAGCCATCCGGTGAAGTTCCTGCAGCTCGCCCAGCGCGGCTTCCTCGCCGAGGACGGGCGCTGCCGCAGCTTCGGCGAGGGCGGCACCGGGTACGTGCCGGCCGAGGGCTCCGGCGCCGTCCTGCTCAAGCGCCTCGACGCCGCCCTCGCCGACGGCGACCGGATCCTCGCCGTCGTCAAGGCGTCCGCCGTCAACCACGGCGGGGCGGGTGCCGGTTACAGCGTGCCCAACCCCAAGGCCCAGGGTGATCTGGTGCGTTCGGCACTGCAGCGGGCCGGGCTCGCGCCCGCCGACCTCGACTACCTGGAGGCGCACGGCACCGGCACCGCGCTCGGCGACCCGGTGGAGGTCACCGGCATGCTCCGGGCCTTCGGCGACGAGCCGCCCGAGCGGCTGCCCATCGGCTCGGTGAAGTCCAACATCGGGCACGCCGAGTCGGCCGCCGGCATCGCGGCGATCACGAAGGTCCTGCTCCAGATGCGCCACGGCGAGCTGGTGACCTCCTTGCACGCGGACCGCCTCAACCCGAACATCGACTTCACGGCGACCCCGTTCGAGGTCCAGCGCGAGCGGGCACCCTGGCCCCGCCGCGTCCTGGCCGACGGCACGGTACGGCCGAGGACGGCGGGCGTCAGCTCCTTCGGAGCGGGCGGCACGAACGCTCACATCATCCTGCAGGAGTACGTCGGTGACGGCGCCGGTGCCGCAGCCGCCCCGGCCGGCCCGCAGCTGGCGGTCCTCTCCGCCCGGGACGCCGGCCGGCTGACCGCGCAGGCCCGGCGACTCGCCGGACATCTCAGCGCCGAAGGGGCGACCGCGACACCGGCACAGATCGCCTGGACCCTGCAGACGGGCCGCGAGGCGATGGCCCACCGGCTCGCCGTGCTCTTCCACGACCTGCCGGAACTGATCGCCCGCCTCGACGAGTTCGCCGCGGGCGGCACTCCGGCCGGCAGCTGGACCGGGGTGGTCGACCCGCGCCGGCCCGCCGCCGCCGAGCAGCTCCCCGCCGACCCCGGCGCGTACGCCGCGGCCTGGACCCGCGGACAGCAGGTCGACTGGCCGGGCCTGCACCCCGGCGGCCGGCCCGGCCGGGTGCCGCTGCCCGGCTACCCCTTCGACGGGGACCGCGTCTGGCTCGCGGCCGCCGACGCCGAACTCGCCGCGCTCGGTGGCGGACACGACGCATCCGCCACCGGCCGGAACACCCTCGGAACCGGCCCGTACCCCGAGGAGCTGCTGCTGACCCGGCAGTGGATCCCCGCACCGGCCGCGCCCCGTACGGGGCCGCCCGCGCGCACCGCCGTACTCGCCGCACCCGGCACCGAGGAGCTGGCCGCCCGGCTCGCGACCGCCCTGCCCGCCGCCGAGGTGCTCACCGCCGACCGGATCACCGCCGAAGTCACCGACGCCGGCACCCGCTGGGACCGCTTCGACGCCGTCGTCGACCTCGCGGGCTGCACCGGCCCCGGGATGCCGCCCTCGCACTCCGCACTGCCCTCATGGCTGCGCTGGCTCCAGCACCTGGTCGACCACGGCCGCCGCGACCTGCGGGCGCTCCTCGTCTCGCGCGGCGCGCCCGCCCTCGGCGGGGCGGCCCGGGTGGGCCTGTACCGGATGCTGCAGAGCGAGTACCGTCACGTCCGCTCCCGCCACGTGGTGACCGATGCCGCCACGACCGACGACCAGCTGTGCCGCTGGATCGCCGAGGAGCTGTCCGCCGAGGGCGAGCCCGCGGAGGTCGCCTACCGCGGCGGAGCACGCCACCTGGCGACGCTCGCCCGGGCCCCGGAGACACCGGGCACCGAGCTGCGCTTCCCGCCGGACCACGTGCTGTGGGTGACCGGCGGAACACGCGGCCTCGGGCTGCTCACCGCACGCCACTTCGTCACCCGGCACGGCGTCCGCAAGCTGGTCCTCACCGGCCGCGAGGAGCTGCCGCCGCGCGCCGAGTGGGCCGCACACATCGCGCAGGACGGTCCGCTGGGCCGCAAGCTGCGCCCCCTGGCGGAGCTCGCCGGTCAGGGCGTCGAACTCGAAGTCACCGCCGTGCCGTTGGAGGAGAAGGAGGCGCTGGCCAAGGTCATCGCCGACGTCAGGCTGCGGCTCGGCCCGGTCGGTGGGGTGATCCACAGCGCGGGCTTCACCGACTTCGAGAACCCGGCTTTCGTTCGCAAGCCGCAGACCGGCGTCGCCCGCGTCCTGTCACCCAAGGTCTTCGGCCTGGACGCCCTGCTGGAGTGCTTCCGCGACGAGCCGCCCGGCCTGTTCGTGCTGTACTCGTCGGTCGCCGCCGCCGTACCCGCCCTCGCCGTCGGCCAGAGCGACTACGCCATGGCCAACGCCTACCTCGACGCGGTGGCCGAGGCGCGCCCCTACGGCCTGCCTCTGGTCAGCGTGCAGTGGCCGAGCTGGAAGGACACCGGCATGGGGGAGGCCCGCAGCGCCGCCTACCGGGCTTCCGGCCTTGCCTCGCTCACCGACGAACAAGGCCTGGCTCTGCTCGACCGCGCACTGGCGAGCGGCAACCGGGTCGTCATGCCCGTGCTGCCGCGCCCCGACGGCGAGTTCAGCGCGGCGAGGCTGACGGCACGGCGCCTGGACACCCCGCCCGCGGCGCCCGCCGCACCGGCCGGCACGGCACCACCCGTGGCCGGAGCGGGCGCGGACGTCCACGGCGCCGTCGAGGCGGTCACCGACTGGCTGCTCGACCAGCTCGCGGGCGAACTGCGGTTCGACCGCACGAAGCTGACCGGCGACGTCCCGGTCCAGGACTACGGCATGGATTCGATCATGGTCTCGCAGCTCGTCCAGACCGTCGCCAAGCGGCTCGACGTCTCCGTCGACCCCTCCGCCCTGCTGGAACACCCGACGATCGACGCCTTCGCGGCCTACCTCGCCGAGGAGCACCGCACCGAACTGCTCACACAGTTCGGCGGCACGGCGACCGACGCCCCGGCACCCGCGGCCGGCGCGCAACCCGCGCCCGTGACCCCCGGACAGGCCAGGTCCGCAGCCCCGGCCCGGCCGGAACCCGTGATCCCGGTACAGCCCGGCCCCGCGGGCCCGGGACAGCCGGAATCCGCCGCCCCCGCGCCCGTCTGGGCCTTCGACGCCCCCGTCGTCACCGGTCAGGAGCAAGGCGTCACCCCGGCCGTACCCGGACCCCGGGCCACCGACATCGCCGTGGTCGGCATCTCCTGCCGCTTCCCCGACGCCGACTCCGCCGACGCCTACTGGGAGCTGCTGCGGAACGGCCGTACGGCACTGCGCGCGATCCCGGACTCCCGTTTCGGCCGCCCCCTCGGCTACCACGCCGGACTGCTGCCGGAGGTGCTGCGGTTCGCCCCGGAGCGGTTCCTGTTGTCCGAGGCGGACGTCGCCGCGATGGACCCGCAGGCGCTGCTGCTGCTGGAGGAGGTCGACCGGGCCGTGCACCACGCCGGTCACCGCCCGGCGGACCTCAAGGGCCGCAGGATCGGCGTGTACGTCGGCGGCCGGGCCACCCACACCCCCGACCCGGTGGCGCTGGAACAGGCCAGGAACCCGGTCGTGGTGACCGGCCAGAACTACCTCGCGGCCAACATCTCCCAGTTCTTCGACTTCCAGGGTCCGAGCCTGGTGGTCGACACCGCCTGCTCCTCCGCCCTGGTGGCGATGGACATGGCTGTACAGGCACTGCGCACGGAAACCGTCGAGTCGGCCGTGGTCGCCGGCGTGAGCCTGCTGGCGGACGACCGCGCCCACCGGGTGTTCGGGCAGCGCGGGCTGCTCAACCCCGGCCCGGAGTTCCACGCGTTCGATGGCAGGGCGGCCGGTCTCGTGCTCGGCGAGGGCGTCGGCGTCGTCGTCCTGAAGCCGCTGGCCCGGGCCCAGGCGGACGGCGACCGCGTGCTCGCGGTGCTGGAGGGCATCGCGATCAACAACGACGGCCGCACCGCCGGTCCCGCCACGCCCAACCTGCGGGCGCAGAAGGACGTGATGGCCGAGGCGCTGAGGCTCAGCGGCCGGGCGCCGCACGACATCGGGTGGGTGGAGACGAACGCCTCCGGCTCGACCGTCACCGACCTGCTCGAACTGAAGGCGATCGAGGGCGTGTACGGCGCGGCGCCGGCCCGCTCGACGCGGCTCGCGCTCGGATCGGTGAAGCCGAACATCGGTCACCCGCTGGCCGCGGAGGGCATCGCCGCGTTCATCAAGGTCGTCCTGATGCTCCACCACCGGCAGCAGGTGCCGTTCCGTTCCGGGCAGCAGCCGCTGCCCCACTTCGACCTGGACGCGTCCTCCATGTACTTCCCGCGTCAGGCCCTGCCCTGGCCGGCGACCGCCGACCGGGCCGCGCTCAACTGCTTCGCCGACGGCGGCACCAACGCGCACCTGCTGCTCGCCCCCGCCCCGGCGGACCACCGCCCCGGCCGGACGCCGCTGCCGCAGCCCCCGCTCGACCGCACGGTCGTCATCCGGGGCGCCGCCGCCCTCGCGGCGTCCGACGCGGCGCCCGGCACCCCCGCCGAGCCTGCGGCGGCCGGCCTTTTCTGGGACACCTACCGATGACCGCGACGAACGGGACGACCGCAGTGACCGATGCACCCGCCGGCCCCCTGCCCGTGGTCTTCATGTTCTCCGGGCAGGGCTCGCAGTACTACCGCATGGGGGAGGAACTCTTCGACACCGACGAGGTGTTCCGCACGGCCTTGCGCCGGTACGACGCCGTCGCCGCCGAGCTGCTGGGCGAGTCGGTCCTCGACCGGATCTTCGACCCTGCCCGGCGGAAGAACGACCCCTTCACCGACACCCGGCTCACCCACCCGGCGATCGTCATGATCGAACTGGCCCTGGCCGAGACCCTGCGCTCGGCCGGGATCGAGCCGGACTACCTGCTCGGCTCCAGCCTCGGCGAGTACGCGGCGGCGGCGGTGTCGGGCAGCATCACCCCCGAGACCTGCCTGCGGCTGCTCGTGCGCCAGGCCGACGGCCTGCGGGCGGGCCCGCACGGCGGACTGCTGGCGGTGATCACCCGTTCGGACGGCCGGGACCGGATCCCCGCGCTGCCCGGCTGCGAGGTCGCCGCCCGCAACTACCCAGGCCACATCGTGGTCGCGGGCGCCGACGCCGACCTGGCCCGGGCCGAGGCCGCCCTGCGCGCGGCCGACGTCCTGCACCAGCGGGTGCCGGTCGAGTACGCCTACCACTCCAGCCTGATGGACGGCGTACTCGACGAGTGCCGGGCCGCCTTCGACGGGGTGACCTTCGCCCGGCCGCGCATCCCGTGGGTGTCGTGCGTCGACGGCCGGCTGGTCGAGCAGGCCACGGCCGACCACTTCTGGCAGGTCGCCCGCAGGCCGATCGAGTTCGAGCGGACCATGACCGCCATGCGGGCCCGCGGCGACTTCCTCTACCTGGACCTTGGCCCCTCGGGCACCCTGCACAACTTCGTCCGCGGCAACCTCCCGGCGGGCGACCGCTCCCGGTCACTGCCGCTGCTCAGCCCGTTCGGCCACGACCCACGGGTCGTGGAGCAGGCCCGCACCCTCGCGGCACCGGGGCGCTCCACCACTGCGACGACACATCCGACTCCGGCGACTGCGAAGACGGCAAGGAAGGCACACGGCATGAAGGTCTACGGTTTCCCCGGCCAGGGGTCTCAGCAACGGGGCATGGGCAAGCAGTTGTTCGCCCGGTTCCCGCGGGAGACCTCCATCGCCGACGGCGTGCTCGGCTACTCGATCGAGGAGCTGTGCGTCCTCGACCCCGAGCGCCGCCTGGGCCGTACCGAGTACACACAGCCCGCGCTCTACGTGGTCAGCGCCCTGACCCACCTCGACCGGCTCGCCGAAGACCCCGAACCGGCCGACTACCTGATCGGCCACAGCCTCGGCGAGTACGTCGCCCTGTTCGCCGCGGGCGTCTTCGACTTCGAGACCGGACTGCGCCTGGTGCAGCGGCGCGGCGCCCTGATGGCGGCGGCCGGCGGTGGCGGGATGGTGGCGGTGGTCGGCTGCGACGAGGCGGCCGTGCTGCGGGTGCTCGCCGACTCCGGCATCGACGACCTCGACCTGGCCAACCACAACGCCCCCGACCAGTTCGTGCTGTCCGGCCCCGCCGAGCGCGTCGACGCGGCACGTGCCGCCTTCGAGTCGGCCGGCGTTCGTGCCGTCCGGCTCAACGTCAGCGCCCCCTTCCACTCCCGCTACATGCGGGACACCGCCGAGGAGTTCGGCCGCTTCCTGGACGGCTTCACCCTGCGCCCGCCGACCGTCCCGGTACTGGCCAACGTGGACGGGCAGCCCTACGCCCCCGACGCCGTCAAGGCGACCCTGACCGCGCAGATCGCCTCCCCCGTCCGCTGGACCGACACGGTGCGCCGGCTGATGGGCCACGGAGACTTCGAATTCGTCGAACTGGGGCCCGGCCGAGTGCTGACGAACCTGGTCGCCAAGATCAGGAAGAACGCGGAGCCGCTGCCCGTACCGGTGCCCCGTACGGCGAACCCGGCGGAAGAAGCGCCCGGGACGCACGAGCTGCCCGACCGGACACCGGCATCCGAGACGCCGGCACTCGCGCCCGCTACTGCGACGCATGCGTCCGTGACATCGACGCCCGCCCCTGTGCGGCCCGCCGCTCCCGCCGCCCTGACCGCGGACACCCTCGGCGCCGCCACCTTCCGCGAGCGGTACGGTCTGCGGCGCTCGTACCTGCTGGGCGCCCTGTACGGTGGCGTCTCGGGCCGCGAGATGCTGGGCGCGGCGGCCAAGGCCGGACTCCTCGGCTTCCTGGGGACCGGGGGCCTGCCCCTCGACGAGGTCGACGGACTGCTGCGAGACCTGGCCGGGGACCTGGGCCTCGGCGGCGCGTTCGGGGTCAACCTGCTGTACCGGCACGGCGCCCCGGACGAGGAGTCCGCCCTGGTGGACCTGCTCCTGCGGCACGGTGTCGACCTGGTCGAGGCGTCCGGGTTCCCGCTGATCACCCCGGCGCTGGTCCGGTACCGGCTCAAGGGCGGCCGGATCATCGCCAAGGTGTCGCGCACCGACGTGGCCGCCGAGTTCCTCGCCCCGCCGCCCGAGCGGCTGGTCGCCCGGCTGCTGGAGACCGGCGATGTCACCCAGGAGGAGGCCCGCGCGGCGGCCGGCCGGCCGATGGCGGACGACCTGTGCGTGGAGGCCGACGGCGGCTGGTTGAGCAGCACGGCCGACCTGCTCACCCTGCTCCCCGCCGTACTGCGGCTGCGCGACGCGGCCGGCCCGAACGGCCACCGGGTGCACGTGGGGTGCGCGGGCGGCATCGGCACGCCCGAGGCCGCCGGGGCGGCGTTCCTGCTCGGTGCCGACTTCGTGCTGACCGGCTCGGTCAACCAGTGCTCCGTGGAGGCGGCCACCAGCCCCGAGGTGAAGGATATCCTGCAGGAGGCCCGCGAGTACGACGTGGACACCGCACCCTGGGGCGAGCTTTTCGACCTCGGCGTCCAGGCCCGCTACCTCAAGCGCGGGCTGTTCTTCCCGGCCCGGGCATCCCGGCTGCACGAGCTGTGGCGGCGGCACGGCTCGCTCGCCGAACTGGACGAGGAGACCAGGAACCAGGTCTACGACCGCTATCTGGGCGGCGATGCCCCCGCGCCCGCCGTCGGCAGCGACCCGAAGCAGCACATGGCAGCCGTGTTCCGCGGCTACTTCGAGCGCGGCTTCCGCCTCGCGGTGCGCGGGGACCGGCGCTCCCGGGTGGACTACCTGGTGCACTGCGGACCCGCGATGGGGGCCTTCAACCAGGTGGTCGCGGGCACCGACCTGCACTCCTGGCGGGCCCGCACGGTGGAGGCGATCGCCGACACCCTCATGGACGGCGCCGCCGCCCACCTCACCGCACGGCTGCGCAGCTTCGGCTGAGCAGCGCGCCGCAGCAGGCCCGGGCTGCCGAACCCCGTCTGCCGGCCGCAATGCGGCGGACCGGTTCGCCGGTGGCCCGGTCGCAGGCGGTCAGGGCGGCCCGTTGCCCGCGCCGCTGCTGGACGGCGCGACCCCCGGGGGTGTAGCGGGCTGTTCGGCGATGCGGTGGAGGCGGTGGCGGGCTCGCTGCCGCCTCTTACCACCAGGTGTATCCGTGGGTGGCCCTGCCGACGGCCAACGCAGGCCGGTGCGTAAGCTGATCGAGTTGCGAACGAAATGGTGACAAGGCACGGGGGTGCACATGCGGACACGCAGGACTATGGCCGAGATTGCGGGAGTTGGAGTGCTCGCACTGGCCGTCACGGCGTGCGGGTCGGCAGGCTCGGACTCCGCCGGCGACACGGATTCCGGTTCCGGCAAGGGAACGAGCAAACCCGCCGCGGTAACGGCGCTACCGGTCGCCTCGACGGCCCGGACGGCCACGTGGACTGTCCAAAGCACCCCGCATCAGCTGAAGATCGCACCCAAACGGCTCGCACGCGGTACGTCGGCGGACCTTGACCACGTACAGCTGGACGAGGACCTGAAGGGGATGGTCCCGTACTACCTGACCGTCACCTACACCAACACCGGCTCTGCGGCCCTGACCCGGCCGGACCCGCAGGCGAACTTCACCGTCACCCTCGCGGACGGCACGCCCGGCAAGGCGATCTCCCTGTGGAACACCAACCCCCTCGCCACCGCCGCCGGTTCGTCCCTCCCCGACAACTGCGACAAGGCCGGCCCCGCCGCGGTGGCACCCGGAGCCACGGCCACGGTGTGCCAGCTGGTGATGCTGCCCGAGGGACACACGCCCGCCACGGTCGCGTACGCCGACGAAGCCGGTGAGACCCTTCTGTGGAAGGTCGCCGACGGCAAGGGCGACGACGATGGCCAGTTGCTGGCCGCGGGCACGACCGCCGACTCCTCGTACCAGGACGTCACCACGAAGGGCGGCGCCGTGCCGATCCGCGTCACGCCCAAGAGCGTGCGCGCCGGCAGCCTCAAGGACCTCGGCGACTACGACCTGGGCGACACCCAGAAGAATCTGGTGCCTTGGTACGTCAGCGTCGAGTACCGCAACGTCGGCACGGAGAAGCTCCTGCCGTCCATGGACGACGGCGTGGGTCTGCGCACCGCCGGCGGCCGCGAGGTCCAGCCGGTGCCCCTGATCGACTTCTCCCGCGCCGCCGAAGGCGAGGGCATCGACCAGTGCCGGGGCAGCGTCCCCAACACCCGCCTCGAGCCGAACTCCGCGCTCACCCTGTGCACCGTCCACTTGCTCCCGAAGGGCGACCGTCCGGCGATGGTGTCGTTCAAGGGGGAGGGCAAGGGCGCGAAGACGCTGATGTGGCACGCCAGTTAGGGGCCAATGCGGAACGCGACGCTGTACGGGAGTAAGCCCGCCGGGAGTGGCGGGCCCGCGAGCACCCCAAGCGGCGATGATGAGGAGCGGCTGCGCGTCCTCATGGGAGCCTCCTCCCGCTGCCAGTGCACCGGGTCCTTGTGGCGCAGGGTGTGGAACATGCGCCAAGGCGTCACCCCGTCCGTGAAGTTGTCGAGATCGGCGAGGTCGACGTCCGTCACAGATGGTAGGCGTACTCGGTGAACTCCCAGTCGGTGACGTGCCGTTGGAAGCGCTCGACCTCGTTCCGCTTGTAGGCGAGGAAGGAGGTGGTGAAGTCCTTGCCGAGCACCTCGGCCAGGGCGGTGTCCGCCTCCAGCGCGTCCAGGGCGGCGGACAGGCTCATCGGCAGGACGGCCGACCTGGAGGTGTCGTAGCCGTAGCCCTCCAGTGGGGCCGGCGGCTCGTCCGCGGCGAGGACGCCCAGCAGTGCGGCGGCGATCGTGCCGGCGATCGCGAGATAGGGGTTGGCGCCTGCGTCACCCAGCCGCAGTTCGAAGCGGGCGCCGGACCCGCGCTCGGGCGGGATGCGGACCATGGCGCTGCGGTTGTCCAGCCCCCAGTCGATCAGCCAGGGCGCGAGGGTGTCGGGTCCGAAGCGTTTGTACGAGTTGACGGTCGGGTTGAGCAGCGCGGCGAGTGCGGGGGCGTGGGCCAGGACGCCGGCGACCGCGTGGCGGGCGGTGGCCGACAGGCCGTACGCGCCCGAGGGGTCGTCGAAGGCGTTGCGGGCACCTTCCTCGTCGGAGGCCGCGCAGGACAGGTGAAGGTGGAAACCGGAACCGCCGGCGTCGTTGAACGGCTTGGCCATGAAGGTGGCGAGCCTGCCCTCCTTGCGGGCGAGTTCCTTGACCGCGACTTTGAAGCGGAAGGCCCGGTCGGCGGCCGACATCGCCTCCGAATGGACGAGGTTGATCTCGAACTGTCCGCCGTCGAACTCGTGGTTGCCGCTGACCACGCCGATGTTCAGGTCACGGACGTGCCGCAGAGTGCGCAGGAGGTGGTTGTCGGGGTCGCCGCGCAGCCCCGCGGTGTAGACGACGCCGGGATCCCGTGGGTACCGGCGCCAGCCGCCGGCCGGGTCCGGCTCGCACAGGAAGTACTCCAGCTCAGGGCCGACGATCGGCCGCAGGCCGTGTTCGGCGCACCGGGCGAGGACGGCCCGGAGCAGGTCGCGGGGCGACTCGGGAGGGGGTGACCCGGTGGCGGGGTCGACGACCACGCCGAGACAGGAGGCGACGCCGGGCTCCCAGGGGAGCGCCACGAGAGTGTCGAGGTCCGGGTGTACGCAGATGTCGGGCAGGCCCGCGTCCAGGCCGCCGCTGACCGGGACCACGTCGCCCTGGGGGCTGGTGTGGTAGACGGCCCGGCAGAAGGCGAGCCCGTGCTCCACGGCCCGGGGCAGCTCCGCCATCAGCACGTCGCGGGCCCGGTCGGTGCCGATGAGATCCGGATAGGTCACCCGGACCACGTCGATGCCGTCGGCGGCGAGCCGGTCGATGTGCCGGCGGACTTCCGGGATGTCGTGAACGCTCACCGATGTCTCCTCGGGCGGACGGTGGGGCACCTCCGAGACGCAGGGTCCGGAAGGCGGGTGGCGTGCAGAAAAAGGGGAGGCGGGGCGCGACAGCAAGGCAGCCCCAAGCAATTTGTTTGATGGCAAACGGTAGGAGCTTGCGACGGGTCCCGCAAGGGGCGAGAGGAAGAATTTATCCATCCGGATAGGTATTGACCAGGCCCTGGTGGCTTCCTATCTTGTTTGAAGCCAAACGAGTCAGGGGTCGGTCATCGCGCCCCTTCGGCCGGGGCCCGGCCACCGTGCCGGGCCCCTGTTCCCGCACCCGCTCCGACGCCCTTACACGCAGGAGGACCGGCCATGAAGGTCGTCGTCGACATGAACAAGTGCCAGGACCACGGCCAGTGCGTCTTCGCGGCACCCGACGTCTTCCGGATGGACGGCGACGGACGACTGGCCTACGTGGTCGTGGAGTCGGTCGGCTCGATCGCCAACACCGGGTGGCTGGAGGGCAAGGGGCTCGATCTGACCGACGGCGTACTGACGAATGAGCACTTGCGCGTCGGCGATCTCCCGTACGTCGTCGCGGTCGGCGACGTCGCCCGTGTCCCCAACGCCCGTTACGACGGGGTGCCCCGCCGCGTGGAACACTGGTCCATCCCCACCGACACCGCCAAGCACGCGGCGAAGACACTTGCCGCCCATCTGCACGGCCTGGACGCCGACTTGGCGCCCTTCGCACCGCTGCCCACGTTCTGGAGCGACCAGCACGATTCCGGCTGCAGTCCTTCGGCGCGCCCGTGCTGGGCAGGGACGACGTCCGCGTCCTGGACGGCGACCCGGACGGTGACGTCGTCGTCGGCTACCACGCCGGTGACCGTCTGGTCGGTGTCGTCGGCCTCGGCGGTCACGCCACGGCCACCGCGGCCGCCCGCTACCGCGCCCAGCTGCTGAGGCAGCCCGCCCTCACCGCTTAAGGAACGTCATGACGACTGTCCGTGGATACTTCCACCCCAAGACGGCGAGCGGCGTCTCCTCGCTGATCCCCTCGCCGCCGTGGCGCTACTCCGGCGACCTGCTCACCGTCGAATACCGTACCGACCCCGCCCGGGTGCGTGAACTGCTGCCGGAGCCGCTGGGGTTGGCCGACGAGGACCCGGGCGCCGTCGCACTGATCTGGGCGGACTGGCAGTCCTGCTCGGCCTCGGGGGAGGAACTGCTCGATCCGGTGCGCTCCCAGTACAAGGAGGCTTTCGCGGTCGTCCGCTGCACGTACAGGGGGCAGACCTACTCCCGCTGCGTGTACATCTGGGTCGACAAGGACTTCGCCATCGCGCGTGGACTGCACCAGGGGTATCCGAAGAAGCTCGGCTCCATCCACCAGACGCGTCCGCATCCGTACGGGCCCGCTCCGCGGATCGAGGCCGGAGCGCGGTTCGGTGCGACGCTCGCCGCGGCGGACCGGCGGCTCGCCCAGGCCACGGTGACCCTGCTGGAGCCCTCCGAGACGAACGGCTTCGTCAACGCCCACCCCATGGCCCACCATCGCTGGCTGCCCTCGATCGAGAAGGGCAAGGGGCTCGCACTGAATGAGCTCATCGAGTCCGGTGCGGCGTCCTTCGAGGGCGGGCAGCCGTGGGTCGGTGATGCCGAGCTGGAGCTGTTCGAGGCGCCGACCGAGGAGCTGGCGCGGCTGGAGATCCGCGAGCCGATCGCCGCGTACTACCGCCAGGTCGGCGTCGTCTGGGACGGCGGCCGGCTGCTGGAGTCCGGCGCGTCCGGCACCGAGTAACGCCCTTACATCAAAGGACTTGGAGACCGGACATGACCGATCCCATCACCACCGTCGCCGGTGTCACCGTCGACACCCGGCACTGGATCGGCGGCGAACGCGTCGCCTCCGCCGAGACCTTCACCGATGTGTCGCCGATCGACGGCACCACGCTCGGTGAAATCGCCCGAGGTGGCCCGGCCGAGGCCGCGGCCGCAGTGGCCGCTGCCAAGGCAGCCTTTTCCGGCTGGGCCGCCACGCCCCCTGGCGAGCGCGCTCGCATCCTGAACGCCATCGCCGACGGCGTCGAAAAACGTCTCGAAGAACTCGCGATCGTCGAGACCACCGACAACGGCGCCCTCCTTCGCTCCCACCGCCGAGGCGTGATGCCCCGCGTCGCCCACAACTTCCGCTTCTTCGCTGACTGGTTGGTGCACCTGCACCACGAGGACTTCGAGACGCGCGCCCACACCAACCACGTCAGCTGGGACCCGGCGGGCCCGTGCGTCCTGATCACGCCGTGGAACGCCCCGCTGATGCTGGCGACGTGGAAGGTCGCCCCGGCCCTCGCCGCCGGCAACACGGTCGTGCTCAAGCCCGCCGAGTGGTCGCCGCTGACCGCCTCACTGCTCGCCGACATCGCTGCCGGGGCCGGGCTGCCCGCCGGCGTCCTCAACGTCGTCCAGGGCTACGGTTCCGAGATCGGCGACGCCCTCACCTCGCACCCGGACGTACGCCGGATCAGCTTCACCGGTTCCGTGCCGACGGCCAGGCGGATCGCGGAGTCGGCCGCCGCCAACCTCACCCCGCTCAGTCTCGAACTCGGCGGCAAGTCACCCCTGCTGGTGTTCGCCGACGCTGACCTCGACCTGGCCGCCGACCTCGCGGTGGAGCAGTACGACAACGCCGGGCAGGTCTGCCTCGCCGCGACCCGCCTCCTCGTCGAGGAATCGATAGCCGACGCATTCACGCGCCGCTTCGTCGAGAAGGCTTCGCGGCTCGAGCAGGGCGACCCGCGCGACGAGGCCACAGACGTCGGCCCCACCATCCACCCCCGCCAGCTGGAGAAGATCGACGGCTTCGTGCAGCGGGCGCTCGCGGCCGGCGCCCGCGCGCTCATCGGCGGCAAGCGCAAGGGCGGCCGGTACTACGAGCCGACCCTCCTCACCGACGTCGCGCAGGACTCGGAGATCGTCCAGGAGGAGGTCTTCGGCCCGGTGCTGACCCTCCAGACCTTCACCACGGAGGACGAAGCCGTCCGCCTCGCCAACGACACCCGCTTCGGGCTGGCCGCCACCCTCGTCACCGGCGACCCCGAGCGCGCCGAACGCGTCACCTCCCGGCTCGTCGCCGGCACCGTCTGGGTCAACTGCTTCTTCGTACGCGACCTTCGGGCACCCTTCGGCGGCTCCCGCCAGTCCGGCGTCGGCCGCGAGGGCGGCACCTGGAGCTTCGACTTCTACTGCGACCTGAAGAACACCGTGACCGCGCCGAAGGGATTCAAGGACCATGGGTGAGATCGTCGGGGCGGGCCTGCTCGCCCACGTCCCCACCATCGTGCTCCCCGAGGCCGACCGGCTGGAGCTGAACGGGGGCAAGGAGATCACCCTCGTCACAGGACTCCGGCAGCTGCGCGAGGACGTCTTCGAGCGGGACGACTACGACACCGTCGTCGTCCTCGACTCGCACTGGGCGACCACCGTCGAGTTCGTCGTCACCGCCCAGCAGCGGCGCGCGGGCCTGTTCACCTCCGAGGAGCTGCCGCGCGGCATGTGCCGCATGCCGTACGACTACCCGGGCGACCCCGAACTCGCCCACAACGTCGCGAAGTTCGCCGACCGGCACGGCACCTGGATCACCCCGATCGACGACGCCTGCCTGCCGGTCTACTACGCCACCATCAACCTCTGGAAGTTCCTCGGCGAGGGCCTGCCCGACAAGCGGTGGGTGACCATCGGCGTCTGCCAGACCGGCGACATGGAGGACCATCTGCGGCTCGGCCGCGCCCTGGCGGACGGCATCGCGGCCACACCTGGCCGGCGGGTCCTTCTCATCGCCTCCGGGGCGCTCTCGCACACCTTCTGGCCGCTGCGCGAGCTGCGCGACCACGAGGCGAGCGACCCCGTGCACATCTTCACGCCCGAGGCCCGCCAGGCAGACCTGGAGCGCATCGCCTGGTTGAAGGAGGGCCGCCACGACAAGGTCCTCGACACCATGGACGAGTTCTGGACGTACAAGCCGGAGGCGAAGTTCTTCCACTACCTCATGATGGCCGGAGCCCTCGGCGAGCAGGCGTGTGCCGCGAAGGGCCGCCAGTACGGCGAGTACGAGAACGCCATCGGCACCGGCCAGGTCCACCTCTGGTTCGACCGCCCCGCCGGCGGCTGGACCGGCACCGGTGTGCCCGCATCCCCACCGCCCCCGTCCCCGCGTAGTCCGCACAGCCGCCTCTGAGGAGCCCCGCCATGCCCGAATACCGCCGTATCCTCCTCGACGGCGCCGCCGTCCAGGTCACCGTCGACGGCGACGAACTCGTCGCCGGGGACGGCCGCCGCGTCCCGACCGGCGAGGCCCGGCACCTGCCCCCGGTCGTTCCCTCCAAGGTGATCGCCGTCCACCTCAACCACCGCAGCCGCGTCGACGAGTTCCGCATCGAGCTTCCCGACACGCCCACCTACTTCCACAAGCCGACCTCGGCCCTCAACTCGCACCGGGGCGCGATCGTCCGCCCCGAGGGCTGCAAGTGGCTCAACTACGAGGGCGAGGTCGCCATCGTGATCGGGAAGACCGCGCGGAACATCGCCCCGGCCGAGGCGGGGGAGTACATCGCGGGCTACACGATCGCCAACGACTACGGTCTGCACGACTTCCGTGACACCGACGCCGGCTCCATGCTCCGGGTGAAGGGCTCCGACACCCTCTGCCCGCTCGGCCCCGGCCTGGTCACCGACTGGGACTTCCACGGCAAGCGCCTGCGGACCTACGTCAACGGCGAGGTCGTCCAGGACGGCTCGACCGACGAGATGAAGTGGGACATGCACTACCTCGTCGCCGACATCGCCCGCACCATCACCCTGTACCCCGGCGACGTCCTGCTGTCCGGCACTCCGGCCAACTCCCGCCCCGTACGGCCCGGTGACATCGTCGAGGTCGAGGTCGAGGGGCTCGGCAGGCTCACCAACCACGTCGTCACCGGCCCTACCCCCGTCCGCACCGACGTCGGCGCCCAGCCCACCGAGTCGGAGGAGGTGCTGTCCACCGCGCTCGGCGGCGACTGGGAGTTCCGTGGGATCCGGCCGCCGCGGCGCTGAGGCCGGCGGCGCGGGTAGGGTCACGTGCATGACCGAGCCTGCCGGCCGCCGCCCCCGCAAGCGCGTCACGTACGGCGCGGGCCGCGAGGCCCTGCTGAACGCCGCGGTGCGTGTGGTGGCGCGCGGCGGGCTGCGCAGGCTCACCTACCGCGCCGTCGCGGAGGAGGCGGGCGTCACCCACGGGCTCGTCGTGCACCACTTCGGCTCGCGCGACGCGCTGATCGAGGAGGCGCTCACCCACGCCATCCGCTCCTCCCTCGGCAGCAGCGACCTCGAACCCGGCACCGGCAAGACCGCCGACTTCTCCGCCGGTCTGACGCAGATGGTGGAGTCCGCACCGGATCTCCAGGCGTTCCAGTACGAGCTGCTCCTGGAGTCGCGCCGCCGGCCGGAGCTGCTGCCCCACCTGCGTGCGCTGTACGCCGAGTACTTCGACGCCACCCGGCGTGAGCTGACCCAGATGCTGCCCGGACCGGTCGACGAGGGTCTGTCCCGCATGGTGTTCGCCACCCTGGAGGGCCTCGTGCTGCACCAGCTCGTCTTCGGGGAGCGCGAGATCATCGAGGAAGCCCTCGACGAGCTGCGGCGCGTGCTGCGGCTGCTTGCCCGGGACCGGGACGGCGACTGAGCCTCTCCCGGCCTGCCCCACTGGGCGCAAGTCGCTGATCGCGGCCCCTGAGAAATCCGTGTCGGACCCGGATTCTCCGTGCCACCCCCTTGCCAAACGGATAGTTCCGCCTCACGATGAGGCAATTCGTTTGGCCTGAAACGACTCTCCCCTTTCTGGCAGGTGATCCGAGTGGACAGTCAGACGGCCGCGACGCAGCGGACCGTGCGGGACGCAACCACGGCAGGCACGCTCCAACCCAATGCGCTCGGCGTGCTGGGCATCCTCTTCTTCGTCCTGTCCGCACAGGCGCCGCTCACCGGCATCGCCGGCGCGGTCCCCATCTCCGTGGCGCTGGGCAACGGCCCCGGCACGCCCGCCGCCTACGTACTGGCGGGCGCCGTGATCCTGCTGTTCTCGGTCGGCTTCGTCGCGATGGGCCGCCACGTCGTGGACGCGGGCGCCTTCTACACGTACATCGGCAAGGGCCTCGGCATGAGTGCCGGCGTCGGCAGCGCGGGCGTCGCGCTGTTCGCGTACTGCACGATCCAGGCCGCCATGTACGGGCTGTACGGGGCGATCGTGGGCGGTCTGGTCGAGGGCCGTACGGGTCTGGACCTGCCGTGGTGGGTCTGGGTGCTGGCCACGATGGCCGTCGTGCAGGTGCTCGGGGGCGCCGGGGTCGGGACGGGGGCGAAGGTGCTGGCGGTCTTCGTCCTGGCCGAGTTCAGCGTCCTGCTGGTCTTCGGCCTGGTGACACTGGCCAAGGGCGGGGGACCCGAGGGGCTCGACGTCGCCGGGAGCTTCGCGCCGAGCGCGGCCCTGCAGGGCGCGCCGGGTGTGGCCGTCATGTTCGCCGTCGCGTCCATGTTCGGCTTCGAGGCCACCGCGATCTACGGCGAGGAGGCACGCGAGCCCAAGAAGACCGTGCCCCGGGCGACCTACCTGTCGGTCGCCGTGGTCACCGGCTTCTTCGCTCTGACGTCCTGGATGCTGGTCTCCGCGTACGGCCCCTCGAAGGCCGGCGCGGCGGCCGGCAAGGCGCTGATGAGCGGGGACTCCACCGGATTCGTCTTCGCACCGATCGCGGCACAGTTCGGCGGCTGGGTGAACGACGTGCTGCCCATCCTGCTGGCCACCTCCCTGTTCGCCGGCATCCTCACCTTCCACAACTCCGCCAACCGCTATCTGTTCTCGCTCGGCCGTGACGGGCTGCTGCCCCGCCGCCTGTGCGCGCTCAACGGCCGCCGTTCTCCCTGGGCGGCCGGGTGTGTGCAGACGGCCGTCGCCGTGGCCCTGGTGATCCCCTTCGCCCTGGCGGGCGGGGACCCGGTACTGAGCCTGTTCTCCTGGTTCAGCGGGGTCGCCGTCCTGGCGATGATGCTGCTGTACCTGCTCACCTCGGTGTCCGTTGTCGTCTTCTTCCGCCGTGAACACCTCGACACCCGCCCCTGGAACACGCTGATCGCCCCGGTCCTCGGCGCGCTCGGCACCGCGGGCGCCAGCTGGCTGATCCTGGCCAACTTCACCACCCTCATCGGCGGCGACGCGGAGACGGCCCTGTGGCTCACGCTGAGCGTTCCCGTGGTCATGGCGCTGGGGCTGGTGACCGCCCGGGTGACGCGCCGGGGCGCGCCGGCCGTCGGGGACTGACCCGGCCAACTCCGGCGCGCGTCCGGCGGAACGGGTGCGCGCCGGAGGGCCGAAACCCGCTGTTTTCCATGTTCTTCGAGACGAGACTCTGGAGGTCCGCATGCCGGCCGTCACTCATGACGAATGGCTCCGCCGCGCCAAGGCGTTCGACGTGTCCGGCGCCCATCACATCGACGGCGCCGACGAGGCCGGGGGCGGCGGCACCTTCCAGGTGGTCTCGCCGCGCGACGGCCAGGTCCTGGCCGAGGTCGCGGACGGCGGTCCGGCCGAGGTGGACGCGGCCGTGGCCGCCGCCCGCCGGGCCTTCGACAGCGGGCCCTGGCCGCGTCTGGCCCCCGCCGAGCGTGGCCGGGTCCTGTCGCGCATCGCCGAACTGATCGAGGAGCGGCGCGAGTCGCTGGCCCTGACCGTGAGCCTGGAGATGGGCAAGCCGGTCACGGACGCCTACCACATCGAACTGCGCGCCGCGATCAACACCTTCCGCTGGTACGGGCAGTTGGCCGACAAGCTCACCGACGAGTCCCCGCACACCGCACCGGACGCCCTGGCGCTGGTCACGCGGGAGCCCGCCGGCGTGGTGGGCTCGGTCGTGCCGTGGAACTTCCCGCTGACACTGGCGAGTTGGAAGGTCGCCCCGGCGCTGGCGGCCGGCTGCACGGTCGTACTGAAGCCGTCCGAGAACTCGCCGCTGTCCGCGCTGCTGCTGGGCCGTCTCGCCACCGAGGCCGGGCTGCCGCCGGGCGTCCTCAACGTCGTCACCGGCGACGGACCGACCACCGGGCGTGCCATCGGACTTCACCCCGACGTCGACGTGCTCGCCTTCACCGGCTCCACCGCCGTGGGCCGGCACTTCCTGCGCCATGCCGCCGACTCCAACCTCAAGCGGGTCTGGCTGGAGCTGGGCGGCAAGTCGCCCAACATCATCCTTCCCGACGCCCCCGACCTGGAGAAGGCCGCAGCCACTGCCGCCTGGGGCATCTTCTTCAACCAGGGCGAGATGTGCACCGCCCCCTCCCGGCTGCTGGTGCACTCCTCCGTCGCCGAACGCGTCACCGAGGCCGTCGTCGAACGAGCCCGCGCGCTCCGCGTCGGTGACCCCCTCGACCCGGCCACCGAGATGGGCGCGCTGGTCGGCGAGGGACACCTGGAGCGCGTACTCGACCACGTCCGGCAGGGGGTCGACGAGGGTGCTCGGCTACGGACCGGAGGCTCCCGCACCGGGACGGACAGTGGTGGCAGCTTCTTCGAGCCCACTGTGTTCGACCAGGTCGATCCCGCTGCCCGGCTGGCCCGCGAGGAGATCTTCGGCCCCGTCCTCTCCGTCCTGGCCTTCGACACCCTCGACGAGGCGGTGGCGCTGGCCAACGCCACCGAGTACGGCCTCGCCGCCGGTCTGTGGACCTCGGACCTGTCCACCGCGCACCAGGTCTCCCGGGCGCTGAAGGCGGGCACGGTGTGGGTCAACTGCTACGAGGAGGGCGATCTGACGGTGCCTTTCGGCGGGATGAAGCAGTCAGGCAACGGCCGGGACAAGTCCGCGCACGCCCTGGAGAAGTACACCGAGCTCAAGACCACCTGGATCCAGCTGTGAGCCGCCCGCTGATCGCCGTCCCCGCGCGGTTCTCCGCCACCGCCTCCGCGTTGCGGTACGCCGCCGAGGTCAACGCTCGTGCGCTCGTCGAGGCGGTGTGGCGGGCCGGCGGCGAACCCGCGTCGATCCACCCGTACGCACCCGGCGGCACCGCCGATCCGGCGGAGGTGGCCGCCCGCCTCGCCCGCTTCGACGGGGTGCTGCTCCCCGGCGGTGGTGATCTGGCGCCGTACCGCTACGGGCACCGCCAAACCCACGAGAGCGTGTACGACGTCGACGACGAGCAGGACGGTTTCGATCTCGAAGTCGCCCGGCAGACGATGAACCTGGGTCTGCCCCTGCTGGCGATCTGCCGGGGTCTGCAGGCGGTCAACGTCGCCCTCGGCGGCACCCTGCACCAGGACATGGGCGGGCCGGAGCACGAGCACCGGCATGTCGTGCACCCCGTTTCCCTGGAGCCGGGGTCGGTCGTCGCGAGGGCCACGCGGGCGGAGAAGGTGGACGCGTCCTGCTACCACCACCAGCGGGTCGACCGCCTGGGCGCGGGGCTGCGCGTCACCGCCACGGCGGCCGACGGCACAGTCGAGGGGCTCGAACTCGTCGGCGCACGGGGCTGGTTCACCGCGGTGCAGTGGCATCCCGAGGACACGGCCCACGAGGATGCGGCGCAGCACCGCCTCTTCGAAGCGCTCGTACGGGCGGCCGCTCGCGAAGCCCGCTGAGGCTCGGCCCTGGGAGCGCTGCCAGGAGGGCAGAGGAGGGGAGAGCCTGCTGTTACAGGGGCGGCGGCCCCCCGCACTCGTGGACGGCCGCCCGTGGGCCACCGTCAGGTCCGCCTCGGCATCCATGATCCGGTGCGGAGCCAGGTCCGGCACCGGGCGGTCCAGGACGAACAGGTCCGCCACCTGGCCCGACTCGACGGACCCTTCCGGTCCACGACGACGTCCTGACGGGCCTCGTTGCTCGTGCACGACCGCGGTGCCTCGGCGAGGTCGACGCACCGCTTGCTCCCGCTGCGTCGGCCGCTCGCTCGACTCCCGCAGCGGCTCACGGCCACGCCCTGGGGCCAGCCGGGCACGGGCGCCTCGGAGGCGGCACGGACTCGGCGGCCGGTCCGGCCATGATGGCGGTCATGTCACTCGGTGGCTTCGCGCAGCGCCCCGTTGATCTCGCTCAGCGCGCGGATCAGCCGTGCGTAGTCCTGGGAGTCCACCGGCTTGACGAAGTACCGCTCGACGACGCGGGCATGAACGTCGGCGGCCTGGAGGAACACCGTACGGCCCTGGTCGGTCGGTTCCACCAGCACGATGCGGCGGTCATCGGCTGAGGGCAGGCGCCGGACCGTACCGGCTTCCTCCATGCGGTCGATCAGCCGGGTGGTGCCGCTGCTGGTCAGCGTCAGGTCGTCGGCCAGTTGGCGCTGTGACACCTCCTCGCCGGGCTGCCGGCAGAGCCTGATGAGCACCTCCAGCATGGTGTGGCTGATCCCGCACTCCCGTCGCAGTGCGGCGTCGATCCGCTGTTCCAGACGGGTGGCGGACTTGATCAGCAGCCCGAACTCCCGAACGAGCCCGCTGTTGGCGGCACGGGCGGCTTCGTCGCCCTGCCGGATCGAGGCATTCACCTGCCTGAGCCCTCCGGTCCTGTCGTCCTGTCCTGCGAGTTTACTGCCGCATCACCTACTGATGGCTCAATTGCTGAGCAGTCAATTGCTGACTAGTCAAAGAAATCGTAGGGTGGCCGCCAGCACCTGCGAGCGAGAGGGAGATCGATCCATGGATCTGCAGTACTGGCTCGGCCGAGCCACACACGCGATACACGAATGGGCCGACACCTTCGGCCCCTACCAGACGCACCCGTCCGTCCTCGTCGACGACGACCGCTTCGCCGACGCCTTCCAGGAGTTCACCGGGAGACTGAAGGACAACTACCCCTTCTTCCATCCGCACTACGCAGGGCAGATGCTCAAGCCGCCACACCCCGCCGCCGTGGTCGGCTACCTCACCGCCATGCTGATCAACCCCAACAACCACGCACTCGACGGCGGACCCGCGACCGCCCGGATGGAACGCGAGGCCGTCGGGCAGCTCGCCGCGATGTTCGGCTTCGACACCCATCTCGGCCACCTCACCACCAGCGGCACGATCGCCAACCTCGAAGCGTTGTTCGTCGCCCGGGAACTCCACCCCGGCCGGGGCATCGCCTACAGCCAAGACGCCCACTACACCCACGGGCGGATGTGCCGGGTCCTGGGCATCGACGGCCACCCCGTACGCACCGACAGCCGGGGCCGCATCGACCTCGACGCGCTGGAAGACCTGCTGCGGACCGGCGCGGTGGGCACCGTCGTCCTCACCTCCGGCACCACCGGACTGGGAGCCATCGACCCCATCCACAAGGCCCTGGCCCTGAGAGAACGCTACGACGTCCGCATCCACGTCGACGCCGCCTACGGCGGCTTCTTCACCTTGCTGGCGGGCGCCGACGGCACTGAAGGGCTCGCCCCCGAGCCCTGGCGGGCCATCGCGCAGTGCGACTCGGTCGTGGTGGATCCGCACAAGCACGGGCTCCAGCCCTACGGCTGCGGCGCCGTACTCTTCCGCGACCCCGAGGTGGGACGCTTCTACCTCCACGACTCGCCCTACACCTACTTCACCTCCACCGAGCTGCACCTGGGGGAGATCAGCCTGGAATGCTCACGCGCCGGCGCCGCGGCCGCCGCTCTGTGGCTCACCTTCCAGCTCCTCCCGCCCACCCCCGACGGACTCGGCCAGGTCCTGGCGGCCGGCCGGCGGGCCGCGCTGAAGTGGGCGGAAATGATCACCTCGTCGGATGTCCTGAAGCTCTACCAGCGGCCCGAGTTGGACATCGTCAGCTACTTCCCGGCCGTCGAACCCGCCACCCTGACCGGTATCGACACGGCATCGGCGCGCATCCTGGCGGACGGCATGACCAGCACCGATCCGGTGTTCCTGAGCACCCTGAAAGCCAACCGCGAGGCATTCGCCGCACGCCACCCCAAGATCACCGCAGATGCGGCCGACGCCCGCATCCTCCGCAGTGCCCTGATGAAGCCGGAATCCGAGCTTCACATAGAGCGCGTCCACACCAGAGTGGAACAGATCGCCCGGTCCCGATAACCACCGCGGCCACGGTCGTCGGCCCGGCCGATAGCCTGGGCGGCTCTCGCTGACCTGCCCTCTCGCATGATTGTTCCGAGCGTGGTCGCCTCGTCAGCGGGCCTTGTTCACGGGTCACACGGCCAGCGGGGATGACGGTGAAGTGGGCGGCCGCGATGAACAGCGCGGCGTAGTTGCCCTCACCGCATCGCTGCTGTTTCAGGACCGGGGGGGGGACTACATTTGGTGGCAAACGAACTTCTGTGACGGCAGCGTAGCCGCTCGAATCAAAGGGAGATGCCCGTGCCCGGCCATCGATCCATCGCCGATACCGAACGGGCAGTACAGGAGAAGCTCAGCGGTTTCCAGTTGCAGCGAGAGCAGATGGCCGCCGTCGCCAACATCCATCGAGCTGCCGCGGCCGTTCGGTCGCACCTGGAGAACTCGGTCCTGCGCCCCTCCGAGCTGACCTGGACGGGTTTCGTCGTCCTGTGGGTGCTGTGGATCTGGGGCGAGTCGGAGACGTGGTCCGTTGCGGAGGAGGCGGGGATCTCCAAGGGGACACTGACCGGGGTCGCGCGCACCTTGGAGTCGCGAGGGCTGGTGGGGCGCTCGACCCATCCCGAGGACGGGCGGCGGGTCCTGCTCTCGTTGACCCCTGAGGGGGAAAGGCTGATGGAGCAGCTCTTCCCCGCGTTCAACGCGGAGGAGGCGTTCGTGGCCTCCCGGCTCAGCGCCGAGGAATGCCTGCGGCTTGCGGACGGGCTGCGGGCCGTGGTCGCCCAGCTCGAAGAGTGCGGCGAGGGGCGGCGCCGGGAGCTGCTGGGTGGCGCGGAGCCTGCTCCTCGCCGCTCCGGTCGCCGGTCGCGCACATAGATCCCCTCTGCCCCTCGCCCCGGTCGACTACCTCGGTGCCGCGGGCCTTGAAGCTGCGGACCGGGTTCGCCGTTTCGAGCTTGATGCTCACCGTGCACCCGAGGCCGGGCTCCAGCGCCTCGCAGCGGTACAGCGGAGTGTCGAGAAAGACCGGGTCGATTACCCGGCGAGCCGCCCGGATCCGAGCAGTGTCGAGACGCGTCTCCTGCACGACACAGCAGCGTAGCGCCGCCGGCGCTGGTTCCACGAGCAACTGTCAGGAGTTGTAGGTCGGTTGAGGTGTCACGCTGCGGCTGGTTCCTCGGGGCGTTCGACGAGGTGACCGTTCTCGAAGCGGGCGCCGGCCCGGACGAGGGCGACGAGGTGGGGTGCGGTGACCGCACGCCAGCGCGCCTGGGCGGACTCGACAAGCTTGAACACCATCGCCAGGGCGGCGGCCGGGCTACCCGTGCCCCTGGTGACTTGGTCCGGAGTTTCACCGTGGAGAAAGTCGACCCGATGGGGTTGGTCGTCCGCAGGTGGATCCAGTGCTCGGCGGGCAAGTCGTAGAACACCAGCAGCTCGTCGGCGTCGGTGATTTTCTTCACGGCCTTCGGTAATTTCGCGCCGTACGCCTTCTCGAACGCCTTGACAGCCTTCTTCGTGGGTGCTGTCCTCGGCGTTGGAGATGTCCTGCAGGGCCTTCTTCGCCCCCGCCTGTGCCGACTTCGGCAGGGCGTCCGCGACATTCCGGGTTTTGTGCGCCCAGCACCTTTGACGCCGGGCATCGGGAAACACCTCCGCGAGGGCCTTCCACAGGCCCATCGCGCCGTCCCCGACCACCAGCGCCGGATCGCGCATGCCGCGCCGACGGCAGTCGCGCAGCAGGTCGGCCCACGACTCGGTCGACTCCCGCACTCCCTCCGCCAGCGCGATCAGCTCCTTGGAGCCGTCGGTGCGCACGCCCATCAGCACCAGGACACCGAACGGGCCTGGCCCAGGCGGAGCTTGGGGGTGCACGCCGTCCGCCCACACGTACACGTAGCCTCGTCACAGTGGCCGGCGACAGCCCGGCCGAGCTGCCCAGGAACTGCTCCAGCGCCGGCGCGACGGGCGTCAGGCGCTGGGTCATGCCTGACCCGGTCATCCTCCGGTCGACCCAGCGTCGCTGGTCAGTAACGCCCTTCGCGGGAAAGCTGCTCAGCGTGGAGTTCCCTGGGCGCTTGCTCTGCTCCGGGAGACAGTGTGTGTGTTGAGGCAAGCGATCGTGCCGCTCTCCGTCTCACGTCTCATGAGTGCTGTCTCCCAGTGTGAGAGAGAAGTACGCGAGACCGTCGTCCCCCCTGGTGAGGTCGGTGCCGCCGACCATCCCGCAGAGTTCCTCGGCGACACGCCAACTGCCGATGCTGCGGTGTGGACTCACAGGACTGCGCGACCGGAGCAATGCGTCCTCCTCGTCCGGTGGGGGATCACCGCCGACGTAGCGGGCCAGATCATGGTTGACGTCCCAGCTGTACACATGGATCTTCACCGTGGCGCCGGGGGACCACCGCCTCACACTGACCCGCGTGTAGGACACCTCGTTGTCACCACCGATGGAGACGGTTGCTTCGAACAGGGGCTCCGTACCGCTCTTCGCTTCCCCGCGCCGCCTGTACAGATCCAGCAGGTCGCTCAGAGCAGGTTCGGCCAGTCGGGCCATCATCGCAGCGAACGGGAACACAGGGGCCTCCTCGCCTAGCGCACCGAAGAACGGGCCGGGCGGGCCCGGGCCTCAACCGTACCGGTCAACGACCGACCGCCTCCCCCGAATGCCGTAGGACCGGGTCAGCGGATCACAGGTGCTGCCCGATGACGCCACCCCGGTTGACGTCCGGATGATCACGAGCGAGGCGGAGCGGGCCCGGTAGGAGATGCACGGGTCCGCAACGCTGCTGGTCAACGGTGCCGATCCCTTCGCCGCACCGGACGCAACGGCCAGCGTCTCATGCCGGATCTGCCGCTGCGCCGACGGACGCACCATCGGCGCTCCCAGCGTGGAACAACTCGCAGCCGCCCTCCAACGCGCCCGTCAGGGCGCGTGTTGCCCGCCCCCCTGGCATACAGCGAACCAGCGGGGCGGGACGCCCAGCATTGCAAGGCATGGTGCCCCGCCGGGTGCCTGCCTACCTCTCAGCCTTGGCGTTCGCGTACAGCCAGGTGAAGGTCGTCGCGGTCGGCGCCATGGCGATGGAGTGCGCCGATCTGATGATCGGGGATCCGGTCCTCGATGTATGGCAGTAGCCGATGAGTCTGTCCGGCGAACGGCCATGAGCGAGGGCACAGCGGCGTCCCCGTGCGGACGCCGCTGTGCGCCGGGCCGACCGGAGTGCGGGATGCGTCAGCGTACGGTGAAGCTGCCCTTCATACCCTTGTCGGCGTGGTCGCCGATGCCGCACTTGTATGTGTAGGTGCCGGGCTTGACCAGGGCGATGACGGCCTCGCCAGTGACGCCGGGCTTGACCGGGCTGACCTCACCGACCTCCTTGCCGTCCGGGCCGAAGAGCTCCAGTTCGTGCTCGGTCGTGCCCTTGTTCTCCAGCTTGAACTCGATCTTCTCGCCGGCCTTGGCGGTGAAGGTGTCGAGCCCTTCCAGCTTGTGCTCCTTGACCTCTACCTCGACCTCGCGGTCGTACGCCTCCTCGTCCTGCGGCTCAGCCTTGGCGCCGGTGACGGTGATCTTCTGGCGGATCCCGTTTCCGCTCTGTCCGGGCTTGCAGGCGATCTCGTAGGTGCCGCCGCCCAGCTTGACCGTCATGTCGCGGGAGATGCCGGGACCGATGTTCTCGACCTCGCTGACAACCCTGTCGTAGGCACCGTCGTGTTCGCCGTAGACGTAGACCTCGGTGGTCTTGTCCCCCTCGTTGGTGACGCCGAAGGTGGTCCGGCCCGCCTGCAGTTCACTCTTGGCGACCTTGCAGGCGGTGTCGGTGGCGGTGATGGCCACCTTGTCGCCACCGGAGCCGGTGGAGTCGTTGCCACCGCAGGCGGCGAGCAGGGGCAGGGCGAGCAGGGCGGCAGCGAGGAGGGGGAGCGGGCGGGACGTGGGCACGGGTGGTCTCCAGAGCGAGATGGGGTGAAGGGGGGTGTGCTGTGCGGGGAGTCAGCGGTCGGCCGGAGCGGCGGCCGGGGCCGGGGACTTGGCCCGGCTGGGGAGGAAGAACACAGTCGTCACCGGCAGCATGTAGGCGAGCCAGGCGGCGACCTCGTACCAGGTGGAGGCGGGGCTGAAGTTGACGGTGCCCTTGAGCAGGGTGCCGTACCAGCTGTCGGGCGGGACAGTGCCGGAGACGTCGAAGGCGAGGTCGTTCAGGCCGGGCAGCACGCCTGCTTCCTGCAGGTCGTGGACCCCGTAGGAGAACACCCCGGCGGCGACGACCACCAGGGCGGCGCCGGTCCAGGTGAAGAACGTGGCGAGGTTGATCTTCACTGCGCCGCGGTAGAAGAGGTAGCCGAGGACGACGGCGCTGGCCAGGCCGAGGCCGGCGCCGGTGACCGGGGCGGTGCTCTGCCCGGTGGCTTGCACGGCCGTCCAGATGAACAGGGCGGTCTCCAGACCTTCCCGGCCGACCGCGATGAACGCGGTGACGACCAGCGCGAGGGTGCCCATCGCGAGGGCGGCGTCGAGCTTGCCCTGCAGTTCGGCCTTCAGGTGCCGGGCGGTGCGGCGCATCCAGAAGACCATCCAGGTGACGAAGCCGACCGCGACGATCGACAGGCTGCCCCCGAAGGCCTCCCGTGCCTCGAAGGACATCTGGGAGGAAGTGAAGGTGAGCACCGCACCGAAGGCGAGGCTGAGGACGACGGCGGCCAGGACACCGGCCCAGACGGGCGCGAGCCGGTTCCGGTGGCCGCTCTTGACCAGATAGGCGACCAGAATGCCGACGACGAGGGACGCTTCCAGTCCCTCGCGCAGGCCGATGAGGTAGTTGGCGAACACAGCGCGGACACTAGATTAGGAAAGCCTTACCTATCAACTTTCTGTGCGTCAGATATCGACCATATCTCGCCATGACCACGGCTAGCCCTTGACTTTCATGAGACGGGCACTGGGTCCGCCGTGCTGCTGGTGGTGCTCGTGGTCCTGCGTCGGGCATGAGGCGGGCTCGCTCTGCAGATGGGCCGCAGCCGGTGTTCCGGGGCGTGGCCGCTGCGGAGCGGGAGCCGACCAGGAGCAGACACAGGACCGCGACACCGGCGATGACGCCCACGAGGAGCAGCGGGTCGAGGTGGCGGGTGGCGGAGGCGGCGTTGTGGGGCTCCCGGTTTATGGCTGGCACCTGTTGCAAAGCCTGTCGGCCGCGGTCGAGAAGACCTCCCACCAGCATCGCAACTGCCTGCGCAAACACGCCGAGCAGGAGAAGGAACCAGCAGTGCCGGAACCGGTCTTGCTGGAACTGCCGGTGCCGGAACTGCCCCGCACCCGGATCATCGAACGGACCCGTCACCGCTTCGGCCGCGACCGCCGCCCGCCACATGGCGGTGGCACCCGGCCGCTGGTTCGGCGAGCACGGCGTCAGCGAACGCGACGCATCCCCCGCCGCCGGGTGGTACCGGCAGCCAGGCGAAGATCGAGCGGGGTGTGTCGACGGACCACATAGTCCTCGGCCGTTCCCGGCGAGTCCCGCACAGGGCACATCCTGAACGCGCTACTTGCCCGCGCCGGCACAGTAGCGTGCTCAGTCACACGTATGCGGCGGGCCGTCGTACAACGCTCTGGCGAGGGTCCGTCTTCTTTCCGCTCCATGAATGCGAGACCGAAGATGACCATGTCCCGGCGCAGTGCCCGCCGTCCTCTCGCTGCCCGCGCGGCCGCATTCCGCGAGCTGGTCGACCCGGCCCGCATCGGCCGACGCTCGGTGCGCCGCCGCGCGAAGGGCATGATCGCGGCCGAGGTCGCGGCGGCCCTCGAGGACGCCCGGTTCTTCGCGCGTCAGGACTTCCAGCAGGATCACCTGGCCGATGATGAGCGCGGCCGGGCGGAGCTCGCGGAGTGGGAGCGCATCGAGCAGCTGCTCGCCGCCGCAGTCCCGAACACCGTCTACGACCCGGACGCCGACGGCGTCGTCCAGGCCGAACTCGCCGCCGACGCCGCGTCCGCCGCCGCCCGCGAGGCAGAGCTGCGCGAAGCCGCCCGGATCGCGGCCCGCGCCGATGAGCTCCAGGCCCTGCGCGAGCAGGGCACGCTGGAGCACACCGAGCCCCGCGAGGGCGACGAAGCCGCCCGGGACGAACTCACCCGCCGCGCGGGCGGCTACGTCCAGGCCGACATCGACGGATGGCTCGCGCACACCCTGGCCGCGCACCTCGGGCACTACCGCGACCCGAGCGCCCGGCAGGCCGCCGCCGGCCTCCTGCCGCCACCGCTGCTCGCACACGCCGCACTGCTCGCCGAACTCGCCCACCTCGCCCCCCACGCCGGCGTCGGCCAGCTTGCGTTCGCTGCCCGGCTCACCACCGCCGACCCCGAAGCCGCCGGCGACCTCGCCGCGTTCCTCACCCGCGCCCGATCCGACGCGAGCTGACCTCACCCTCTGTAATCCCTCGGTGAGGTCCCAGGGCCGGCCCCGAGCAGGAGGAAGGCGGCCAGTCGGCCGGTGGCGACGAGGAGGCCGCCGTGGCAGGTGCCGGATCCGGTGGATGGTTTCCTCGCTGGTGGCGTGGTGGCTTCTGCTGTGGGCCAGTCGAGCGCGGGGCGGGTCCGTGCGGCGTGTCCTGCCGGTTTCGCGGCGATGGCTCGCTGCGGCTCGCTCAGCCTGTGCGGAGGCGGCCAGCTGCCAAGGGCGGCTTCGTGCGCGTGGTCGCCCGGGGCGATCGCCGGGCGACGCGAGTGTGCTGGTGAGAGGGAGGGGCAGGGCCCTGTCCAGGAAGGTCGTCTGCAAGGTCGCCAGATGATGCGTCAGCGCCGAGTCCGCTGCGTCCGCCATGGTCGTCTTAGTTTCCGCCAGTTTCCGTGTGGTCACCTTGCCCGCCTGGGCTTGCGCCGGCAGGGGGCTGTTGCGGGTTGGCCTCCCGCATCTGCGGTGCAGGCAGGCGGTGCTGTCGGGCCTGGAGCATCGGCGCAAGCCAGTGGTGACCCTGCGTGGCCCAGGCCCAGACGACGGCTGGCACCGCGAGATGCCTGACTGGGCTCCAGCGGGTCAGGGGACGGATCCTCGGCAACCGGCGTTGAGCGACCTGTCGATGATCGTGTGCCATTCGTCGGGGGAGAGACCTACGTCAAGCCTTGTGCACAGCCCTTTCTGGTGCACCCCGTGCGCACTGTCCGGCCCGCTTCGAAAAGAGTTCGGTTCCTCGCGACGGACGCCGCCTGCCTCCTCGTAGAGCAGACGAAGGCACCACCTGTACCGCTGTGCACCACCGCCCTTGGCCCGACTCGCGAACCCACGAGGTACCTGTGGCTCTCCTCTCGACACTCCGTCTTCACCTCCACCCGCGATCGCGGGGGCTTCTCGCCGTCGGGTTGCTGGCACTCATCGCCGGAACCCTGCCGAGTGGGCCGGCCGACGCCGCCACCCCGCCCTCCGGATCAGTCAGCGACACTGCGCCCACGACCACGTGGAGCGCCGGTCCCTTCGCCGTCCCGAACGTCTCCGGCACTGCCGGGACGGCGAGCTGCGGAAATGCGCAACTCTGCGACGACTACACCCTGAAGGTGTCGGTGCCCGTGGGCTACGACGCCGGTCACAGCCTGCGCGTCGATGTCAAGTGGCCGGACCCCGCCGCCGACTTCGACCTGTACGTCCTCGACGCGGACGGCCGTGAGGTGGCCGCCTCCGCCTCGTCCAGCGACCCGGAGACCCTGCTGCTTCCGGCGGTGACGGCGTCGTACACCGTGCGCGTGGTGCCGTACGCTCCGCTCGGCGACAGCTTCACCGGCACGGCGAGCCTGGTCGCCGATCCGGCCGATCCGCCGCCGAGCACGGCGACCCCGCCGACGTACGCGAGTTCCTCAGCGCCCGGCAGCATCAAGGACGCGCACAACGCCGGCGAACCCTCGATCGGCGTCGACCGCGCGACCGGTGCCGCGATGTTCCAGGCCTACACCTCGACGCTCAAGGTCACCTACGACGGCGCCGGCGCCGCCACCTGGCAGGACAAGAGCGCCAGCGCGGCGGGCGGCTGTCCCCAGGGCAGCATCACCAGCCTCGACCCGATCCTGTTCACCGACCCGGCCACCCACCGCACCTTCGAGTCGCAGCTCGCCGGAAAGACCGCGCTGACCTGCTACACCGACGACGACGGCGAGACGTGGACGCCGACGGCCGGCTCGGGCATCAACTCCGGTGTGGACCACCAGACCATCGGCGGCGGCCCCTTTGCCCCGGGCGGGCCGGCCGCCCTCACCTCGTACCCCAATGCCGTCTACTACTGCTCCCAGGACATCGCCGACGCCTCCTGCGCGGTCAGCCGGGACGGCGGTCTGACGTACGGGCCCGCCGTTCCGATGTACTCGCTGCTGGACTGCGGCGGCCTGCACGGGCATGTGAAGGTCGCCCCGGACGGCACGGTGTACGTGCCCAACAAGGGCTGCGGCGGCAACCAGGCCGTGGCCGTGTCCGAGGACAACGGGCTGACGTGGACCGTCCGCAAGAACCCGTCCAGCACCCCCGGTGACTCCGACCCGAGCGTGGGAATCGGCGCCGGCGGGACGGTGTACATGGGCTACCAGAACAGCGACGGCACCGCACGGATCGCCGTCAGCCACGACAAGGGCAGGACGTGGCTGTACGACCAGAACGTCGGCGCGTCCCTCGGCATCAAGAACATGGTCTTCCCCGCCGTGACCGCGGGCGACGACAACCGCGCCGCCTTCGCCTTCCTGGGCACCACGACCGGGGGCGACTACCAGGACACGGCCAGCTTCAAGGGCGTCTGGCGCCTGTACGTGGCCACCACCTACGACGGAGGCCAGTCCTGGGTCACTGTCGACGCCACACCCACCGACCCGGTTCAGAAGGGGTCCATCTGCACGGGCGGCACCACCTGCGGCCAGGACCGCAACCTCCTGGACTTCATCGACGTCACCCTCGACGCCCAGGGCCGCGTGCTCGCCGCCTACGCCGACGGGTGCACCGGCACCTGCGCCACCGGTGGCGCGCAGAACTACGACGCCCTGGCCTCCATCGCCCGCCAGTCCTCCGGCAACACGCTGTACGGCGCGTACGACGCCGTGGTCGCCGGCAAGCACAAGAAGTCCAAGGGAGGCCGCTAGATGAAGCCGTCCGTCCCGGCTGCCGTGCTGGTCGGCGCCGTCCTCGGTCTGGCAGCTGTCACCGGATGCTCGCCAGAGCCCCGGAACGCCGGGCCCTTGCCTGCGACGCCGTACACGGCCGCCTCCGCGCCCGGCGGCTGCCCCACCGCCGCCTCACTGCCGCTTCCCCAGGACTTCCCGGCGGATCTGCCGGTGCCCGAGGGCGCGGTCGTGACCTCGGTGGAGCACCGCACCGGCGGCCGGCTGATCGTGGTCACGGTCGTACGGAGCGGCTTCGACGCCACGCTGGCCTTTCTGCAGAAGCAGCTTCCCCATGCCGGATATGCCCCGAAGGACGGTGAGGTGGAGAAGGACGACGCCGAGTCGAACTTCTCCTCCACGACCGTCCGGGGCCGCTGGACCCTGCGGAAGATGCCCGACTGCGAGGGAGGGGTTTACCTGACGTACCTGACGTCTGCGGTCTCCTGAACTCGGCCCGGCCGAGGCTTCTGCCCGGCCGGTGGAACCGCGAGTGGCCACCTTTCGCGGGGAGCGGCACCACGTGCGACGTCGGCAGAAGGGCGGCCCCCCGTGCCTGAAGGACCCGTGTCGCGACTGGCCAGGCGCCGATGCCGGTGGAACTGCAAAACCATCCAGCGGGGCGGCCCAGGTATGGCGGGACAGGCGTAGGACCGGCACGTCCGGGTAGTCGCCCGACGCTGGCTGGGGAAGGGCTGCGACACCTGGGGAGGTCGAAGCGGCCCTTCCCTTTCCCTTGCCCCAGTCGGCGTCAACCGGCCGCAGCCCCTGCCCGTCCGGAGCGGGCCCGAAGGGTGGTGTGGTCGGTGGTGCCGGTGCCCCACCGGGAGGCCGGCGCCTGCTGGAAGGCGAAGGCGAAGGCGAAGGCGGTGCGGTCGTCGACGGCCGCGACATCTGTTGCGCCTGCTGATGCGGCGAGCCCCGGCGGCGGTTTTACCGGCACATACCCCACGCAGGGATCCCAGCGGCGCAACCCTGCCCACCCGCCAGCGCATCCAGCACTTCGAATGCGTATCGGCGAGGTCGAAGGGGTGTGGGTTCCGGGCGTCCACCCCCGTGGGACGCCCGGCCGGCAGTTCAGTAGTCCCAGGCGGGGTGGCCGTAGCCCCAGATGAGGTGGCTGGTGCGGGGGTACTTCATCCGCTTGACCCGGTCGGAGCGGTTGCCTTCGACCGTGTGGACGTAGGTGTCGTCGTAGGACGTCACGATCCCGATGTGGTCCGCGCCGTCGTGACCGTTGAGGTCGAAGAAAATCACGCAGCCTTCGCGCGGCCCGCCGCCGGTGGCTCCGCGGCGGTAGAACCGGTGGTGGTTCTTGAACCAGGTGAGATGGTCGGGGACGTACTTGTGCTTGCCGCCGATGGCCCCCAGCTGGCCGACCTCGTGGAAGACCCAGCTGACGAAGATGTCACACCACTGCTGGCCGTCGGCGCCGTACCAGCGGCCGTACTTGGTGTGGTTGGTTCCGCTTTCCCGGTATCCCACCTCCCTCTTGGCGATCCGGGTGACCTTCACCGGCGGCACGTTCGGGTCCATCGGCTCGACGGCGTCCAGGACGGCCAGCTCGGCCGGCGACAGTTCCTGGTCGGGATCGACCGGCTTGGTCACCGCAGCGAGTACCGGTACCTGCTCGCCGGAGACGGGGTGCCCTTCCTGCGGGCTGAGGGGTTCGGACATGATCACTCCTTCGTGCTGTCCACGCGGGGACAGCGATCGGCTGACGCATGACGGGCCGGACGAGGTGAGCGAGTCCGTGCCGTCTGACCTCGACTCTTCCGGCCTGTGGATTGAATGGGCAGCCGGTTTCGCCACTCTGATCAATGGCTGCACCGCAGGTCGTGGGAGTGGAGTGCGGCGCTGACCAAGGAAGTCGCCCGTGGTTTGCCCTTGCATCGCGGGTGCGCGTGGCTTCATGAGCCACAGCGCCGCGTCCACGGGGGAAGCGGGGCACGGGGGTGTTCCGCGTCCTGGTGAACCGTGCATATCCGGGCGGCGAGTTTCGCGTCGGCTGCCTGGCGGGCCGCCCGGTCGGCTGCGGTCTTGCGCCAGTGGCAGGAGCGTGAGCGGGCGATGCCGAAGTGCGTGGGCGTTCGGATCGTTTGAGGACTTCGAGGGGTGCTCACGTCGGCGGACCGGTCTGAGTACCGCACACGGTCGCGCGTGCTGTGGTACAGGACCGTCCGCCCCGTTACGTCGCGGTCGGCTCCGGACGGAAGGCATGGTCGATGTTCCCCTCGACCCACGAGCGGAGCGCGTTGAGCGGGATCGCAGCGCTCTGGCCAAGAGGGGTGAGGGCGTACTCGACGTGCAGGGGGACGGCGGGGTAGACCGTGCGGTCGAGGATGCCGAAGTCCTCCAGGCGCCGGAGCGTCTGGGTCAGCACCTTGGGGCTGACGCCCTGGAGCCTGCGCCGGAGCTCTCCGAAGCGCTGGGGCCCGTCCTCGAGGGCGCCGATGGCCAGAGCGGACCACTTGTTGGCGAGCAGGTCGAGCAGGGCCCGGCAGGGGCACTGGGCGGCGTAGACGTCGTGGTGCGAGTGCTGGCCGCTGGGGCAGGTGGTCGTCACGCTCACTCTCCTCACCAGATAACTTCCCAATTGGAAGTACTAGCCCTTGAAGGTAACTATAGCCTCAGGGATAGCGTCATCGACATCAGGAAGGCCGTCAACGGCCGTCCACCGAGCGGCTTTTCAGGAGATGACGCATGTCCGAAGACACGATGCTCGCGGTGGTCCAGGACGGTTTCGGCGGCCCGGAGGTGCTGCGGATCCAGCAGGAGCCGCGTCCGGTACCCCTGCCCACCGAGGTGCTGGTGCGGGTGCACGCGGCCGGGATCAACCCCGTGGACTGGAAGACCCGCGGCGGCTCCGGAATGGCCGGCCTTCTCGGTGAGCCGCCGTTCACCCTCGGCTGGGACGTGTCCGGAGTGGTGGAGGGGGTCGGCTTCGGTGTGACCACGCTGAAGGTCGGTGACGAGGTGTACGGCATGCCGTGGTTCCCGCGCGCCGCGAACGCTTACGCCGAGTACGTGACCGCCCCGGCCCGGCAGTTCGCCCGCAAGCCCGCCACCGTCGACCACGTGCATGCCGCCGCGGTGCCGCTGGCGGCACTGACCGCCTGGCAGGCCGTGGTCGACACCGCCCACATCCAGGCCGGCCAGCGCGTCCTGATCACCGCCGCCGCCGGCGGGGTCGGCCACTTCGCGGTCCAGTTCGCCCGGCACCTGGGTGCCCACGTGATCGCGACCGCCAGCGCCGCCCGACACACCTGGCTCAAGGAGCTCGGCACTTACGAGACCATCGACTACACCACCGCCCGCTTCGAGGACGCCACCGCCGACGTCGACGTCGTCATCGAGCTGGTGGGCGATGCCCACGACCAGACCAGCACCCGCTCGCTGAAGGTCCTGCGCCCCGGTGGCCTGCTGGTCGCGATCCCGGCCGGCGTCTCCCCGGAGCTGGCCCAGGCCGCCGAGACGGCCGGCGTACGGGTCACCCCGTTCCTGGTCGAGCCGGACGGCGCGGCGCTGACGACGATCGCCGGCCTGATCGACGCCGACCATGTCGCCGTCGCGGTGGAGGAGACCTTCCCGCTCGAGCAGGTCGGCGCGGCCCACGCCCGTGGCGAGGCCGGCCGCACCCGCGGCAAGCTCGTCCTCACCGTCACCGACTGACCATGCCTGCACGCAGTTTGGAGTAGCACCGTGTACTACGAGATCCGCCGCTACCAGGCGCAGCCCGGACGGCGCGAGGAATGGGTGCGCTATATGGAGGACGTCGTCATTCCGTTCCAGACCTCGCTGGGCATGGACGTGACCGCATCCTTCGTCGACGACCAGGACCAGGACGGCTACGTGTGGATCCGCCGGTTCGAGGACGACGCCCGGAGCGAGGCCCTTTACGCGGCCGTCTACCACCACGACCGGTGGAAGGACGAGATCGGCCCGGCCGTCCACAGCCTGCTGATCCCCGAGAAGACCGTCGTCACCCGCGTGGTCCCCACCCCCGCGTCACCACTGCGCTGACCACGCCCCGATGGCCCCGACCGGCACTGTGTCACTCGAACAACACATCCACAAAGGGAACCGTTCATGAGCACAGACACGTACGAAAAGTCCTCCCCCGCCTCCTCAATCGCCCAGGCCGCCGCCGGCGCACTTGTCGCGGCGGTGCACGCGGCCGCCTCCCGGATCGGCTTCACGGCGGCCGTCGCCGTCACCGACCCGGGAGGGCACCTCAAGGCGTTCGACCGCGCGGACGGCGCACCCTTCCTCACCGCCGAGGTCGCCGTCGACAAAGCCTGGACCGCGGCCTCCTTCCACACCCCCACCCACGCGTGGAACGACTACCTCGCCGATTCGCGGATCGCGCCGTTGGCCGGCCACCCGCGTCTGATGGCGGTCGGCGGTGGCTACCCGATCATCGACAACGGCCGGTGCGTCGGAGGTCTCGGAATCTCCGGGGGTACCTACGAGCAGGACCAGCAGGCCGCCGAAGAGGCCCTGACAGTCCTCGGATTCGCGTTGCCCGCCCACTGACCGCACCACCAACAGGGGTCGCCGGCCTCCTCACCCGGCCGGCCTCCATCGACCACGGACGCGCCCTGCCCGCCCGCCTCACCCCCGACGGACAGCAACGCCGGTACGCGGCCCGCAGCGCCGTCTGCGCCATCGAAGAACGCATGATCAAAGCCATCCCCTCAGGGCGCCTCGCCGCCTTGCTGGCCGACCTCGGGGCGCCCCCGCAGACCATTGCGGTCCCGGGGGCGCCCCCGCGGCTGCTGCTGGGTCTCTGCAAGTCAGGAGATCGGCAGGTCAGCGGGCCTGGGCGGCTGCTTCCGCCTCGGAGTCGGCGATGCCGAGGTTGGCGTAGGCGACGGGGTTGGCGTACTCCCACACCTTCACGATGTGACCGTCGGTGACATCGATGCGGAAGATGTAGACGTTGTTGTAGACGAGCCTCTCCGCACTGGACAGGATGTCGCCGTTGGCCTGCAGGAACACCGAGTGGGCGTCCTCGCTGACCGTCCAGACCTTGTCCAGGAAGGCGACGTGGTCGAACTTCGCCGCGACCGACTCGATGTAGGCGAGCACGGCGGCGGGGCTGTCGAAGACGTACCAGGGCTCAGGGGTGCCCGCGATCGACAGCGGGATGACGAAGGTCGCCTCCTCCGACAGCAGGTTCGCCACCGCGGCCGGATCGCGGTTCTCGAACGCGGTGATGAACGCCTGGGCAGTCTCGAGGGACTTCTGATGCATGCTGTTCATGATCGTTCCTTCGTGATGGTGCGGTACAGCCACGGAATACGGCCGCTGCGGAAGAAAAGCCGCAAAGGTCACCAGGGCACGGGGCCGGCGGCGCCGAGGAAGGCGGCGCTGGACGCGTCGGGGCCGGCGATGGCGGCTGCGACGATCACCGCCGCGCCTTCCTCGACGCTCTGGGTGCCCTGGTGGCCGTTGAGGTCGGTCGCGGTGAACCCAGGGTCGACTGAGACCACACTGATCTGCGGGAACGCCTGCGCGTAGACCGCGGTCAGCATGTTCAGCGCGGCCTTGGAGGAGTTGTAGGCCAGGAGCGGCGCCCAAGCGGGGAGGATGTCGGTGTGGGCGGCCGGGTCGGCGTTGATCGTCAGCGAGCCCAGGCTGCTGGAGACGTTCACGATCGCGGGACGGGACGCGGCCTGCAGCAGGGGCCGGAAGGCGCGGGTGGTGCGCACGGCCCCGAAGACGTTGGTGTCGAAGACCCGCTGGAGATCGGCGGCGGTCAGCTCACCGGCCGGGGCAGCCGGCCCGGCGATGCCCGCATTGTTGACCAGCACATCCACGCGGCCCGCCTCGGCACGCACCCGTTGTGCGGCGGCGGCCACCGACGCCTCGTCGGTGATGTCGATCAGGAGCGGGCGGGCTCCCAGGGCTTTGGCGGCCTGCTCGCCGCGGTGGGCGTCGCGGGCACCGGCGTAGACGGTGTGGCCCTGTTCGATGAGGCGGCGGGCCGTTTCGAAACCGAGGCCCTTGTTGGCCCCGGTGATCACGGTGATTGTTGTCATGGCACTGAGCCTGCGCGCCCCGGCGACGGACAGGGAGAGCTCTCCTCAGCGGGGGGTCGGCCAGTACCAGGCTATTTGCACGGTGGCCGGCGGACAATGAATGCGTGAACGACGATCCCGTAGCCCTCGGCCAGGCCCTGCGTCACTGGCGTGACCGCACCAGCCCCAAGGACCTGGGCCTTCCTCTCGGCGGTGTCCGCCGGGCCCCCGGGCTGCGGCGCGAAGAGCTCGCCCAGCTCGCCGGTCTGTCCGTCGACTACGTCGTCCGCCTCGAGCGAGGCCGTGCCACCTCACCCTCCCCGCAGGTCCTGGCCTCCCTTGCCCGCGCCCTGCGCCTGACCGAGGCCGAACGCGACCACCTCTACCTGCTCGCCGGCCAGGCCCCGCCCACCACGGGCCAGGTCTCCCCACACGTCCCGCCCAGCGTCCAGCGCCTCCTCGACCAGCTCCACAGCAACCCGCTGAGTGTGCACGACGCCGCCTGGAACCTCATCTCCTGGAACCCCCTGTGGGCCGCCCTCATGGGCGACCCCTCACCCTGGCGCGGCAAGGAACGCAACATCGCCTGGCGGCACTTCACCCACCTGCCCACCCGCGTCACGCACACCCCCGACCAGCAGGCCCGGTTCGAGACAGCCCTCGTTTCCGACCTGCGTTCCTCCGCCGCCCGTTACCCGAAGGACACGTACCTCGCGACACTGATCAACAGCCTCCGCAGCGCCGGCGACCGCTTCGCCGATCTGTGGGACTCCCATGCCGTCGGGTTTCACACCACCGACAGCAAGACCGTTCATCACCCCGACCTCGGCCCCGTCACCGTCGACTGCGACACCCTCACCGTCCCCGGCAACGACCTGCGCATCGCGATTTGCTCCGCACCATCGGGAACCACCACCGCCGACCAGTTCGCCCTGCTCGGCGCCATCGGCACCCAAGCCCTGACCTGACACACCCCCAAGGCGTGAAACCGGGAGTCGGCGGAGGCTTCGGGACGGTCTGCGGGGGAGGGCTCGGTGCTCGAGGCCGCCGGGCCCGGGCGAGCACCGCTCGCCGGCAGCGAAGCGCCTGAAGTACCTTGAGAAGCGCCCAGTGGCAACATGGTCGTCATGTCCAACTCCTACGCGCAACCCATCCTGAGAACGACCGATCTCTCGGATGGGTTGTGCATTGTTGAGAGGTTGCTCGGGATCGCCGATCTGAGGCATCTCGAAGTCGATTTCGAGATACGGATCTCCTCGACGCACGTCCTTTCAGCGGTTCTGGTTGTGTTGCCGGATGCCGAATGGTGGGCGGAAGGGGACAGGGACGGCTCGTCGGAGAAGGGGGATGATCCGTCGGCACACCTGCCCATCCGGCTGCGGGGCTGGGCTATGCAAGTGGAGACCGTGCAGCCGTTCCTCAGGGCGGTGGGCGACAGCCCGGCCACGGTGCGGTGGGACTTCGCGGGCTGGCCCGAGGCCCCCGAAGCCGGCCTGGGCACGGGTGGTACCAGGGGCGCGTTCCTGACGCTGTGCGTGAATGTCCGCGACCTCGAGCTGGAGCAGCCCGCGACCGATCACACGGTTTTCGTCCACGTCAAGCAGATCGAGGCCGAACGCGCACCATGGCTGGCGGCCCAGGTCGGGTTGCGGGTGATCGGCGATCTGGTGATGGCACCGTACTGAGAAGTTCGTGAACAACGGTGCATCACCGCCGATTCCACCCGTGTCCCCGGGGGTCTCCACTGAGTGGCGCAAACGGCAGGTTGGAAAATGCTCACTGCGTGGGGAAGGGTCAGCTGGACGTTCTGGGGAATCGACGACACCCGCCCAGCGCGGCGCGACTACGGGCGGCGTTGCTGAAGGCCTTGCGGCGGCCTTTCGCACGGGCGGGTGTGGGGGAGGTCTTTGCCCGGCGACGACTCGGAAGAGGCGTTCGGGGCGCGGGAGGCGGTGGCGGCACGGCTGCTGCGCAAGCGGCGTGCGCCCCGCCGCGACTCGACGGCATCCTTCGTGCGCATGCCGCTGCCGAGGGCATCGAGTTGCCCCGCTCACCCGCCCGTTCGGTACCGAACATCATGCACCGGGCCCTGCTGGTGCCGGGCGCCCGGATGGTGGCCGGCGGCGCCGCCGACGTCGGCTTCGAAGCCTTGCCGGAGGCGTGGGAGCGGGCGGCCCGGGACAACGTACCGACGATCGACCGGGTCCGTGCGGCGCACCGGGAAGCCGCTCTCGCCGGGGTGGACAGGATGGAGCACTTTCCTCTGCCAGACGGCCTGGCAGGCCTGCTCCATGCCGTCGGCCAGGCCGACGACCGGCTGCTGTGCGCGGCTGTACGCGCCTGCACCAAGGCCTCCGGAGCCCTGACGGTGCTGGTGCTGCGGACGATGGATGAGCCGGCTGAGCAGCCGAAGGGGCAGATCGCCGATTCAGCCGCGCCCTGCCCGTTGCGGCACCGCGGCAGTCTATCGACAGCTTGGTATGGTGCGCAGGTTGCACCGCTTGGAGAGTTACGGCAGCGCCCAAGAGAGAGGGGCCAGGCGACGATGCAGGCGTCAGAGGTCCCGCGTGCGGTGACCGCGGCCATGTCGACCGCCTCATCACTTGACCTGACAGTCGACGACGCGATCGTTCTTCATGACTCGAACAAGCTCACTCTGCGTCTGCTGCCTTGTGACGTCCTGGCCCGGGTGGCGCCTGTAGCGCATCAGGTCGCACAGTTCGAAGTCGAGCTTGCTCAGCGGCTCACCGAATCCGGGTGTCCTGTGGCTGCTCTCGAGCCTCGAGTGGAACCACGCGTCCATGAGCGTGATGGCTTCGTGGTCACGCTGTGGACCTACTACGAACCCGTGACACCTCGAGAGGTCTCACCAGCCGACTACGCCAATGCGCTCGAGCGGCTGCATGCCGGCATGCGCAAGCTCGACGTCCCGACGCCGCAATTCACGGATCGAGTCGAGCAGGCTCAACGCCTCGTGGCGAACCGCGACCACACTCCGGCGCTCGCCGACGCGGACCGGGAGCTGCTCGGCGACACGTTACGAAGCCTGAGACGAGTGATCGGCGAGCGCGGCGGCGCCGAGCAGCTGCTGCACGGCGAGCCGCACCCGGGCAACGTGCTCACCACGAAGAGCGGGCTGCTGTTTACAGACCTTGAGACGTGTTGCCGAGGGCCCGTCGAATTCGACCTCGCCCATGCTCCCGAAGAAGTCGGCGAGCACTATCCGGGTGTCAATCGAGACTTGCTGCGCGAGTGCCGGATCCTCGTGCTGGCGATGATCACAGCGTGGCGCTGGGAGCGAGGCGACCAACTCCCGAACGGGCGCCAGCTGGGTACAGAGTGGCTCAGCCGGATCCGAGCAGCACTCGATCGCGACGGCCTGGACAGCCATGGCTGATCGCGGACCTTCGAGGTCGTGGCCGGCTGACTGTTGATGTCGGGATCTACCGTGATCGTGGCCCTGGCCCTGGCCGGTTGTGGGCGAGATCCAGTGGGGCGGCCCACGTGGTGTGCGGGACGCTCGGGATGGTCGTTGGTCAGGCGGCGAGTTGGCGCCTGGCCGGAGAGGCCATGTAAGTGTCGGGTCTGGGCTCGAAGCCGTGGCGGCACGGGTCGCAGCAGCCGTTGTCCAAGATCCGGGGTCAAGCCCCGTTCGCGGATTTCCCCCCTGACTTGCCACAGGTTCGGAAGGTTTTCTTGAAACGATCAGTGGGGCCGGGTGGGCACGCCGGTGCGATACGCGCCGGGGGTCGCACCGGTCCAACGGCGGAACGCCCGGATGAATGCCGCAGCATCGGCGTACCCGAGCCGTACGGCGATCTGATCGACTCCGAGCCCAATGGTGGACAGCATCTCAACGGCGCGAGCGTGCCGCGCTCCGTCTACGAGTCGCCGGTAGGACGTGCCTTCCACGGCCAGACGCCGGCGCAGTGTCCGGGTGGAGACGTGCAGAGCGGCCGCGGCCACACCCATATCGGGGATCCCGTCCGGCCACTCCATGACCAGCTTCCCCACCCGAGCTGCGAACCCCGCGTCCGCGCGCCGGGCCAGCAGCAGACGGCACTCGCGTTCGCACACCTGCATGGTGTGCCGGTCCGCCTGCGGCAGCGCCTGCTCCAGTATCGCTGCGGGGGTGACGATCGCGTTGCGCTGCGCGCCGAAGGTGATCGGCGCGTCGGCGAACGCCTCGTAGGGCGCGGGCTTTTCAGGCCGCGGGACACGCAGATCCAGCCGGAGGGGTCTGAAGGGCCGACCCAAGATGGTGTCGAGGATGGTGCGGATGTTGGCCATTTCCCGCTCGACGAAGAAGTGCCGAACGGGCTGTGGCACAAACCTGTCGTCCAGGACGAGGTGGACCTCGTCCGCGTCCTCCTGAAGGTGAATTCCGACCATGGTGAAGGTGAGTTCCAGGTAGCGCAGTCCGATAGTCGCTGCTTCGCGCAAGGTCGGGCTGGAGAGCAACGCGAAGCCCCACACGCTGTAGGTGCGCAGCGGAATCCGGCTACCGACCTCCAGCCCCAGGCCGGGAGCATCACCTGTGGCGCGGACCAGGTTCTGCGCCACAACGAGCTCCTGCCAGGCTCGGACGTGTGCGGCACCGTTGGCAAGCGTGTTCTTGTCCACACCGCTGCCCTCCAGGCACGTCGGTACGGGCACTCCGTGCTCGGCCCCGACATCCACCATCGCGCGCACGCCGGCGATGCCTCTCGGGAACAGCCGCGGAGCTGTGGGGACTTCGTCGACCGCCGTCCTGTGTCCGGAACGGCCAACAGCATGGCCGCCATTGCCTGTATCCAGCACTGCCAATCACCTAGCATCGGAAGGGATCGATGCGGCGTATCCACCGCAGGCTGCATTCAGTCTATCCTGGAAGTGCGCGCGGACCAGGGGGCATACGCGAAATCAGCCACGGTGATCTGTAGGGTTCAGCGCACCTGCAGCCATAGCGTGTAACCGCTGCACCGTAATGCATTCTCGAGCACGACCCATGAAACGCACAGCGTTCGTTGCTTGTTGCCGGAGGCCAACGAGCATGCGGTGGCACGCGAGCCACGCGGAGGGAACGCGTGAGGGGTTGAAACCATACCGGTCGGGAGACCACGGAGTTGGGTGGGGACCACACTTCCGAATCGCGCAGGCGGAGGAGTGAGTGATGGACGGCTTCAGCACGTTGGAAGTATTGCTGGTCGACAACGAGGATCTTGTGCGCCGCGGTTTTCGGCAGGCTCTCGGGGAGGTACCGGATATCGCGGTGGTCGGCGATACGAGGGTCGGTGAGGAGGCATTGCGCATGGTCGAGCTACGGCGGCCGCAGGTCGTACTCGTCGATGCCGAATACGAATTCATCCGGAAACTCGCACATCCTTCGGGGGCGGCCGCAGCCGGACCTGCCCCCGGAATCATTGTGCTGACCAGCATCGACCTCGACAGCCGTCTCTTCGGCGCGCTGAAGGCGGGCGCAAGTGGGTTTCTGCTCAAGAGCGCCAGCCAGGAGGAACTGACATCAGCTGTCCGTGCGGTCGCCGGCGGCGCGGCTTTCATCTGCCCCAGGATGACCCGACGGCTGATCGATCGGTTCGAGATCCTTCCGCCGCCGCAGGAGCGCAGCCACGCCGGCGCTCTGGCTGCCCTGAGCAGCCGGGAGACCCAAGTCCTGTGCGGTATAGCCATGGGAAGGTCGAACCAGGAGATCGCCCGCGAGCTGCATGTGACACCCGCCACCGTGAAATCCCACGTCTCACGCATTCTCGCCAAGCTCGAGTTGCCGAACAGAATGCACGCGGCACTGATGGCCCAGCGGAGCGGTCTGGTGCACTCGCCCCAGTCTCCGCAGGTCTCCGCAGGCCCTCAGGCCCCCTCTCCTCCCGCCCGTCCCGCGCCGGTGGTCAGACGGTCTTGGTGAACGCGAGCACCACGTTGTGACCGCCGAATCCGAAGGAGTTCGAGATGGCGGCAGTTACCTTGGTGTGCCGCGGACTTCCCGTGACGACCTCAACCTTCACCTCGGGGTCCTTGTCGTCGAGGTTCCTGGTCGCGGGAATCATGTCGTTGAAGATGCTCAGGACCGTGAAGATGGCCTCGATCGCCCCGGCCCCGCCGATGAGATGGCCCGTGATCGACTTGGTCGCCGTCACGAGAGCATGCGGGCCGAGAGATTCGAGCAGTGCGGATCCCTCGATACGGTCACCCACGGGCGTACCGGGAGCGTGAGCGTTGACGTGAACGATGTCCTGCGGGCCGAGGCCGCCCGAGTGCAAGGCCTGGCGGATCGCACTGATCTGGCCGTCCGCTGAAGGAGCTGTCATGGTGTGCGCATCGGAGCTCATCCCTGAACCGGCCAGCGTGGCATACATCCGCGCGCCACGAGATATGGCGCATTCGGTTCGTTCCAGTACGACGGCACCGGCACCCTCGGCCATGACGAAGCCGTCACGCTTGCTGTCGAACGGCCGTGACGCGCCCTGAGGATCCTCATGACGGCTGGACAGGGCTCCCATGCGGGCGAATGCCGCCATGGAGAGTCGGCCGATGCATGCCTCGGCGCCGCCGGCGACGACGACGTCGGCCCGCCCGGAACGCAGTATGGCGAGCCCCATGGCGATGGCCTCCGCTCCGGAGGCGCAGGCGCTGGTCGGCGCATGGGCGCCGGCGCGGGCGTCGAGGGCCATACTGACGGCGGCGGCCGGACCGTTGGGCATCAGCATCGTCACCGCGAACGGTGACACGCGGCCCGGCCCCTTCGCCGAGGAAACGTCGTGCTGGTCGACCAGCGTCGTCCCCCCGCCGAGGCCCGTGCCGATCACCACCGCCAACCGTTCCGGCGCCACCTCGGGCGCGCCGGCGTCGGCCCACGCCTGCCGGGCCGCCACCATCGCAACCTGCTGGCAGCGGTCCATCCGTCGGGCCTCGACCCGGTCCAGTACCTCGGTCGGCTCCTGACGCAGTCGGCCTGCCAGCCGTACGGGAAGGTCGCGGGCCCACGGTTCGTCGAGCACGGTGATCGGGGACTCGCCGGCGAGCAGCGCCGACCAGGTGGAGCGGACGTCGGCTCCCAGCGGCGTGGTCATCCCCAACCCGGTGACCACGACGCCGGTTGTACCGAGGACTTCCCCGTCCGAGAGATCGGGGAGCTTCGGATGACCGAAGAAGTGGTCGTCGGATGATTCGTAGGACATCAACATTCCCTTTCTGAAGCCTTCTGGGGAAATGTTCTCCCTAGGACACGCGCCATTCCTCGTCGTCCATTGGTCGTTGTCACGACGGTAGCCAGTCCAAGACGCTTCCCGTAACGGCCGTCGGACGGAAACGTGAGGGCGACCGGAGGCTGGTCGTCATCCGCCTTCCGGGTTACTCGACACTCGCCTCCGGTAGGGGGGTGGACGCCGTCCGTCGGCGGATACCCGATATTTCCCGGTGGACTTAGCATCTCTTCGAGTGGAACGACCATGACGCAGGCGTACGGCAATGGCTGGGTAAATGGCCGAAGTCCTGGCGGGGGAAGTGGGGCAATGGCGATGGCCAAGCCGAAAAGGAGGACCATGATGTCACACGATGCCGTCCAAGAATCCCGGCTCGAGCCGACGACTTTGGTCGAGCTCTGCAGGTATCGCGCCTCCAGGGATCCCGATCGCCGGATGTTCGCCTTCCTGGAGAACGGCCTCGAAGAGTCCGACTCGCTCACCCTCGCCCAACTCGACGCCCGCGCAAAGGCGATCGCCGTGCGTCTGAGCAGGCATGCCGCGCCTGGCGCCCGCGCTGTGCTGAGTTACCCGCCAGGCCTGGACTTCGTGTCCGCCTTCTTCGGTTGCCTGTATGCCGGCTTGATCGCGGTGCCGGCCCCTCCGGTGCTGCGCGTCGGCGTGGACGACCGGTACGCGCGTTTCCAAGCGATCGTCAACAACTGCGAGCCCGATCTGCTGCTGTCGAACGCAGCCAGGCTGGACCGGGTCGACGCGTTGCTCAGCGGCATGTCCGCGCCACGCAGGCCAATCTGTGTGGCCACCGACGAGATCAGTGAGACGGACGCGTACGGCTGGAGTCCTCCCCAGATCGGTCCGGACACGCTCGCGTATTTGCAGTACACCTCCGGAACCACCGGTCCGCCTCGCGGTGTGGAGCTCACTCACGGCAACGTCCTGCACAACCTCTCGCTGATCCTGGACAACGGCTCCCGGCCCACGGACGACAACGACCGGCAGAAGCCCGTTGTGTCCTGGCTGCCCGTGTTCCACGACATGGGACTCATCACGGGGGTCCTGCAGCCGCTCTACGTCGGGTACGACGCCGCACTGATGCCGCCGTCGGCGTTCACCCAGCAGCCGGTCAACTGGCTCCGGGCGATATCGGACCGTGGCGCGGGCATCGGCTCGGCACCCGGCTTCGGGTACGAGCTGTGCCTTCGGCGCGTCTCCGAGCAGCAGCTGCGTTCCCTCGATCTCGGCGGTTGGCAGATCGCGGTGGTGGGGGACGAGCCGGTGCGCGCAGAGATGATCGACGCGTTCAGCGCCATGCTCGCCCCGTACGGGTTCCGCCGCGAAGCGTTCTTCCCGAGTTACGGCATCGCCGAGTCCACCGTCATGCTCAGCGGTGGGCCGGCGGAGCCTGAACCGGTGATCCGCCGATTCGATGCCCGGGCGCTGGCGAAAGGCAAGGTGCAGCCGGCCGGGCGCGACGACGAGGCCCGCCGACTGGTCGGCCTGGGCCAGGCGCACCCGTCCATGACCATCGCGGTGGTGGATCCGGCCACCGGCGAACCGTGCGCCCCGGACGAGACGGGGGAGATCCTGGCTTCGGGACCGAGTATCGGTACCGCGTACTGGAACGCCCCTGAGGAGACGGCCCGTACGTTCAACGCCCTCGTGCGCGGCCACGAGAGCCGCCGGTTCCTCCGCACCGGCAGCCTCGGCTTTCTGTACGAGGGTCAGCTCTTCGTCACCTGCCGGGTGGCCGACCTCATCGTCGTGGACGGCATGCAGCACTATCCGTACGACATCGAGGCGACCGCGGCAGCAAGCCATGCCGCTGTACGGGAAGGCTGCTGCTGCGCCTTCACCGTGGAGGACGGCGGGCGCACCCGCCTCGTCGTCCTGGCCGAGATCAACAGCCGGTACCGCGTCGTGGCCGGCCCCGCCACGGACAGTCCGTCAGGCTCCCGTGTGACCGTCGGGGCGAACGAAGTCGAAGAAGCCGTCCGAGAGTCCGTCGTCGCCGGGCACGGTGTGCGGCCCGACGACATCCTGCTGGTCAAGGCCGGTTCGCTGCCCTTCACCACCAGCGGCAAGCTGCAGCGCGCACAGTGCCGGTCCAAGTACCGGGCGCGGATGTTCGAGACGGTCTGAGTCTCGCTTCGTGCCGGGAGAGGCGCGCGAACTGCCGCCATCACCTTCCTCCTTCCTCCGTTTGGAGTGGTCTCATGCAAACCAGTCATCAGCACAGTGTTCACCTGCCCGAGGGGGTGGCCGGCGAGCAGGGCGCACCGTCGACGCTGGTCGACCTGTGCCGCACGCGCGCGGCAGCCGAGCCGGACCGCAAGGGTTTTGTGTTTCTGGGCGACGGGGTCGAGGAGTCCGACTCACTGACGCTGGCCGAACTCGACCGCTACGCACGGGCGATCGCCGTGACGTTGCGACGGCGGGTTCCTGTTGCACGCTCATGCGTGCTGCTGAGTTACCCGCCCGGACTGGATTTCCACGCCGCCTTCCTGGGCTGCATCTACGCGGGTCTTGTCCCGGTGCCGGTAGCTCCGCTCGACGGCACGCGGGGCAATGCCAAATGGACCCGGGTGGAGTCGATTGCGGCGAGTTCCGAGCCCCGGCTGTTCCTGTCCACGGGCCGTATGCTTGCCGCCGCGGAGCCCGTCCTCGCCGACACCGACGGGCTCGCCGGACTCGTCCGGGTGGCGACCGACGAGGTATGCCTGGATCTGGCCGAGCAGTGGACCCCGCCGGTGGCCGCCGCTGAGATGGTCGCCTACCTGCAGTACTCCTCGGGATCGACCGGCGTGCCGAAGGGCGTCGCGATCACTCACCGCAATGTGCTGCACAATCTGTCGTTGATATACGACAACACGCGTCGGCCTGCCGACGATGCCGGGCTGCCCCGCCCGGCGTCGGTGTCGTGGCTGCCGCCGCACCACAACATGGGTCTCATCTGCAACGTCCTCGACCCCCTCTTCTCCGGCCGGGACGTCACCCTGCTGCCGACGATGACATTCGTACAGCGTCCGTTCACATGGCTGCGGGCGGTCTCCAGGCTGGGACGCGCGGACAGCTGCGCGCCGAACTTCGCTTACGACCTGTGCGTCCGCCGGGTGACCGGCGCTCAGCGCCGGGAACTCGACCTCAGCGGCTGGGAGATGGCTCTGGTCGGAGGTGAGCCCGTCCGCTCCGATACGCTCGACCGCTTCAGCGAGGCATTCGCTCAGACCGGCTTCCGGCGTGAGGCGCTGTGCCCCGCATACGGCCTCGCCGAGGCGACGGTGATGGTCACGGCCGGTCCGGTCGGCCAGGGCCCGGAAGTCCTGCGGCTGGACTCCGCGGCACTCGCCGCCGGAAAGGTGCGCACAGCCGCGTCGGCACAGGACAGCCGCACGCTGGTCGGATGCGGCCGGCCGCATCCGTTGAGCACGGCCGTCGCCGTCGACCGGGACACGGGAAAGCCCTGTGCGGAGGACGAGGTAGGTGAGATCTTCGTGTCCGGCCCGAGCGTCGCAGCCGGGTACCTGAACGCTCCCCAGGAGAGTGCCGAAACCTTCCAGGGGTCGCTTCCCGACCAGCCGGGCGAGCGGTTCCTCCGTACCGGCGACCTCGGCTTTCTGTACAACGGACAGCTGTTCATCACCGGTCGGGCAAAGGATGTCATCATCATCGCCGGTGCCAACCACTACCCGCAGGACATCGAAGCCACCGTTGAGGCCAGTCACCCGGCAGTCCGCCAGTTCGGTGCTTGCGCGGTGTCGGTCGACGACGGCGCACACGAACGGCTCATCGTGCTGGCCGAGACGACGTCGCCAGCCGGCGGCGAGAACGACGAGCCGCTGAACGCCCAGGAGATCAAGCGGGAGATCAGGCGCGCCGTCCACGCAGGACACCGCATCCAGGTACACGATGTCGTCCTTCTCAAGCCGGGGACGCTGCCGCTCACGACGACCGGCAAGCTGCAACGGCGCGACAGCCGGGAGCGATACCTGGGGGGTTCCTTCGAGGCCGCCCTCGTCGAGTGAGAGGCGTGGTCGAGTAGCGCCGCGCTCAGGTGAGGAGGGAGCCCAGGCCCATCGCCGTTCATGCCGGTGCAAGCCCGGTGTGATCAGGAGGCGGGTCACCGACTCAGTGAACCGGCCCCCCGGGGGGCGTCACCGGTCGCGGCGGCCTGGGCATGCGGCAGCCACTTCGCCCGCGCCCTCTCGTCCTCACGTTCACCGGGGAGGTCTCCGCCGTGAACCGGTCGCCGGTCAGCTGCATACCGTCGCCGGAGTCACCGGCGAAGCGGATCACGACCCGGCGAGCTGTTTGACGGTGGTCGGTGTGCTCACTTGGCGCTCTCCTGCCCGGCGGAGGGGGCGGCCTCGGAGGAGTCGTCGTCTTCGTCCTGCCGCATCAGCTCGGCGAGCTTGAACGCCTCCTCGATGAGCGTCTCGACGATCTTCGACTCGGGTACGGTCCTGACGACCTCGCCCTTGACGAAGATCTGCCCCTTGCCGTTGCCGGAGGCGACGCCGAGATCCGCTTCCCTGGCCTCCCCGGGGCCGTTCACCACGCACCCCATGACGGCCACGCGCAGCGGGACGTCCATGCCCTTCAGTCCGGCCGTGACCTCTTCGGCCAGCTTGTAGACGTCGACCTGGGCGCGCCCGCAGGACGGGCAGGACACGATCTCCAGGCCGCGCTGCTTGAGGTTCAGGGACTCCAGGATCTGGAGGCCGACCTTGACCTCCTCGGCGGGCGGCGCGCTCAAGGAGACGCGGATGGTGTCGCCGATGCCCTGGGACAGCAGCGCGCCGAACGCGACAGCCGACTTGATGGTGCCCTGGAAGGCGGGGCCCGCCTCCGTCACACCGAGGTGCAGCGGATAGTCGCACTGCGCCGCGAGCTGCTTGTACGCCTCGACCATGACGACGGGGTCGTTGTGCTTGACGGAGATCTTGATGTCCCGGAAGTCGTGCTCCTCGAACAGCGACGCCTCCCACAGCGCGCTCTCGACCAGCGCCTCCGGGGTGGCCTTGCCGTACTTCTTCAGCAGACGGCGGTCGAGCGAGCCCGCGTTGACCCCGATACGGACCGGAGTGCCGTGATCCTTGGCGGCCCGCGCGATCTCGCGGACCTTGTCGTCGAACTGCTTGATGTTGCCCGGGTTGACGCGCACGGCCGCGCAGCCGGCCTCGGTGGCGGCGAACACGTACTTCGGCTGGAAGTGGATGTCCGCGATCACCGGGATCTGCGACTTGCGCGCGATCGTCGACAGGGCGTCGGCGTCGTCCTGGGTGGGGCAGGCGACGCGGACGATCTGGCAGCCGGACGCGGTGAGTTCGGCGATCTGCTGGAGGGTCGCGCCGATGTCGGACGTGCGGGTCGTGGTCATGGACTGGACCGAGACCGGCGCGTCGCCGCCCACGGGTACGGTCCCTACGCGGATCTGGCGGCTGGTACGTCGTCGGGCCAGCCTCGGCGGCACCGTCGGCACTCCGAGAACGACAGGCATGACAGTTCCCCAAGATGGTCGGCCGGTCCGGGCGGACCGGGTTGTGGCTGATGGCTGTGTGCCGTTGAGGGCTGTGGAAGTGCTGGAGAAAGGCGCGGTGGCGGGAGCGGGCGTGCCTCGCGGGCAGCCGGGTCACGGGCGGTCGGCGGGGCCGTCACCGTGCGGGTGGGCGCCGACCGCCCGTCGGGGTGCCCGATGTCAGCCGACGGCGAGGGAGGCGGTGGCTCCCTGCCGGGCCTGCCATCCGGAGGGCAGGGCCTCCAGCAGCGCGTCGGTGAGATGGCGGGGGGTGAGGCCGCTGGCCTCCAGGACGTCGGCCCGTGAGCCGTGGTCGAGGAAGCGCTGCGGGATACCGAAGACGTGCACCGGCAGGCCCGGCTTGGCGTCGCTCAGCGCCTGGGCGACGCGCGCCCCGACGCCGACGACTCGCCCGCTGTCCTCGACCGTGGCGATCAGCAGGTGGTCGAGGGCGAGCCCGGTCAGCTCGGGCGGCACCGGCTTGATCCAGCGGGGGTCCACGACTGTGACGCCGACGCCCCGCTCGGCCAGCCGTTCGGCGATGTCGAGGCAGGTGGCGGCCATGGCGCCGACGGAGACCAGGAGAATGTCGGGCCGCTCGCCGCGGTGCAGGACGTCCAGCTCGGCGTGGGCGTCCACGGCCGGGATGTCCGCTCCGCTGGGGCCCTTGGGGAAGCGCAGGGCGGTGGGGCCGTCGTCGCAGTCCACGGCCTCCCGCAGGGCGCGGCGCAGGGTGGCGGCGTCGCGTGGGGCGGCCAGCCGCAGGCCGGGCACCAGGTTCAGCAGCGACAGGTCCCACATGCCGTTGTGCGAGGAGCCGTCGTCGCCGGTCACGCCGGCCCGGTCCAGGACGAAGGTGACCGGGGCGCGGTGCAGGGCCACGTCCATCAGGAGCTGGTCGAAGGCCCGGTTGAGGAAGGTGGCGTACAGCGCGACGACCGGGTGCACCCCGCCGAGGGCCAGCCCCGCGGCGGCGGTCACGGCATGCTGTTCGGCGATGCCGACGTCGATGACGCGCTCGGGGTGGCGGCGGGCGAACTCGCTGAGCCCGGTCGGGTCGAGCATGGCCGCGGTGATGGCGACCACGTCCGGCCGGTCGGCGGCGAGGTCGGCCAGCTCGCTGCCGAACACGGACGTCCAGCTGGGTGCGCCCCCCGGTTTCTGGGCGGAGGCGGCGCGCACGGCGTGGAAGCGGTCCGTGTCGTCCTGCTCGGCGGGGAGGTGGCCGCGGCCCTTCTCGGTGACGCAATGCACCACCACGGGCTTGCGCAGGGCGACGGCCGCGCGCAGCGCCGCCTCCACGGCCTCGATGTCATGGCCGTCCACCGGGCCGACGTAGGCGAGCCCCAGGTTCTCGAACAGGGCTTGCGGGGCGTCGCCCGCGCGCAGGTCGGCGAGGTGTCCGGCGACGGCGCCGGCGGTGGGGGCGTAGGAGCGGCCGTTGTCGTTGAGGACCACGACGACGGGGCGTTCGGGGGCCGCCGCGATGTTGTTGAGGGCTTCCCAGGCCATGCCCCCGGTGAGCGCGCCGTCGCCGAGCACGGCGACCACGGCGCGGTCGTTCTGCCCGAGCAGGGCGTTGGCGCGGGCGAGGCCGTCCGCCCAGGACAGGGAGGTCGAGGCGTGCGAGTTCTCGATGACGTCGTGCTCGGACTCGGCGCGGCAGGGGTAGCCCGACATGCCGCCGGTGCGGCGGAGCGTGGCGAGGGCTTCGGTGCGGCCGGTGAGGATCTTGTGGACGTAGGCCTGGTGGCCGGTGTCCCAAAGGATCTTGTCGCGGGGGGAGTCGAAGACGCGGTGCAGGGCGATGGACAGTTCGACGACCCCGAGGTTGGGGCCGAGGTGGCCGCCGTTGGCGGTGCAGGTGTCCACCAGCAGCCGCCGGATCTGCGGCGCCAGTTCGCGGGCCGCGTGCGGGGACAGGGCGCGCAGGTCCTCCGGCCCCCGGATCTCCTCCAGGCGTGGCATGACGCAACCCTCTTTCTCCAGTGGTGGATTCATCGCACCCCACCGGGTGCGGGCGAGACCTCGCCGGCCAGCGGTGTCTGCGGGACGCGGCCGGTGACCGGGTCGGCCAGCCGGCCGGGCATGGAGAACACGACGTCCTCGGCGATGCCCCGCTGGAGCTCGACCCGGTCGAAGCCGAGTTCGGCGAGCCGGGCGACGAGCCCGTCGACGAGGATCTCCGGGGCACTGGCCCCGGCGCTGATGCCGACCGACGACACCTCCTTCAGCCAGGCCGCTTCGAGGTGCTGTTCGTCGGGCACCAGATGGGCGGCGGCGCCGTGGTCGCGGGCCACCTCGACCATGCGCAGCGAGTTGCTGGAGTTGTGCGAGCCGACGATCAGGACCAGGTCGTTGTCGCGTGCGAGGTCCTTGACGGCGTTCTGCCGGTTCTGGCTGGCGTAGCAGATGTCGTCGCCGGGGGTGACCAGGTCGGTGAAGCGGGCGCGCAGGGCCTCGACGACGCGCTCGGTCTCGTCGAACGAGAGGGTGGTCTGGGTGAGGACGGCGACCGGGGTGTCGTCGGGCAGGCCGAGGCGCCGTACGTCGTCCTCGGTCTCGATGACGACGATCCGGTCGGGGGCCTCGCCGAGGACGCCCTCGACCTCCTCGTGGCCCTCGTGCCCGACGAGGAGGATCGTGCGGCCGTCACGGGCGAAGCGCACCGCTTCCTGGTGGACCTTGGAGACCAGCGGGCAGGTGGCGTCGATGACCTCGAGCTGCCGGCCGGCGGCGCCGGAGCGCACTCCGGGGGAGACGCCGTGCGCGGAGAAGACACAGACCGCGCCCTGCGGGACCTCCTCCTCGCTGTCGACGAAGACCGCGCCGCGCTTTTGCAGCTCCGAGACGATGTGGTGGTTGTGCACGATCTCCTTGCGCACGTACACCGGCGCCCCGTGCAGGTCCAGCGCCCGCTCGACGATGCCGATGGCGCGCCGTACGCCCGCGCAGAAGCCGCGTGGCTGGGCCAGGACGACGTTCCCTTCGCTCACGTCGCGTCACCCCCGGCCGGTGCGGGGACGGCGGAGGTCATCCGGCGCGGGGTGCGTGCGTCCAGCCTCAGGCGCAGCCGGCGCGGGTGGTAGACGGTGGCCAGCGGGACCGGGCGGATGTCCATGCCGGGCTCGCAGGTGACCCGCCAGCGGCCGAGGATGGTGGCGAGCCCCAGGGTGGCCTCGGTGCGTGCGTAGAGGTCGCCGATGCACTTGCGGGCGCCGGTGCCGAACGGCACGTAGGCGTGGCGGGAGGCCGGCGCGATTCGGTCCGGGAGCCAGCGGTCGGGGTCGAACTTCTTGGGGTTGTCGAAGGCGTCCTCGTACTGGGCGACCGCGGCGGGGCTGAAGACGACGGTGGAGCCGATGGGCAGCTGACGGCCCGCGAGTTCGGTCGGGGAGGCGGTGAGGCGGGTGAACAGCCAGGCCGGCGGGTGCAGTCGCAGCGTCTCGGAGATGATCCGGTCGGCCAGGGAGAAGTGCGGCAGGTCGTCCCACTGCGGGGCGCGGCCGTCGAGGACGGTGTCGATCTCGTCATAGAGCGCGGCCTCGATCTCCGGGTGCTGGGAGAGGAGGTAGAAGACCCATGTGAGGGTGCCGGCGACGGTCTCGGTGCCGGCCGCCATGACGGTGATGACCTGGTCGTGGATCTCCTTGTCGCCGAGCCGGCCGCCGTCGTCGTCGCGGGAGGCGATCAGGGCGGCGAGCAGGTCGTCGCGCTCGGTGTCGGAGCTGCGGTAGTCGTCGATGAGCTGCTGGGTGGTCTCGTGCAGGAAGTCCAGGTTGCTCTTGTACCGGCGCTGGGACGGCAGGGGTAGCCGGCGGATCGAGGCCGGCAGGAACATCTGCCGGAACAGGCCGTTGAGCACGACGTCGAAGGAACGTTCCACCTTCGCCGCCAGCTCGGGGCTGACGGGTGTGGAGTACAGGGTGCGGCCGACCGTGCGCAGGGCCATGCCGTACATCTCCTGGAAGGCGTCGACGACCATGCCGTCCTGCCAGCGCGACGCCGTGTTCTCGATCTCGGCGTGCATGGCCTCGGCGTACCGCTTGAGCTGGCCGCGGGTGAACGCCGACTGCATCAGCCGGCGCTGGCGGCGGTGGTCGGCGAACGGGCAGGTGACCAGGCCGTTGCCGGCGATGTCACGAGCGCGGTCGTAGAAGACGCCGCCCTTGTCGAAGATGCGGTCGTTGGTCAGGACGTGCCGCAGCAGTTCGGGGTGGGTCGGGACGTAGGCCGTGGTGGGGCCGATCTTGATCTCGACCAGGTCGCCGTGGGCCGACAGCGAGGTCATGAAGTTCACGGGGTGACGCATCATCTGGAGGGCGTGTCCCACGACGGGGAGCGCCCCGGGCGCCGCTCCCGCCGAGAAGGTGGTCTGCTCGGTCATTCGATTCTCAACTTCCCGTTCTTACTGATCTGTTGACAGCTGTTCCGGTCTGTTGACAGCTGCGCCGCCGCGACGGCCGGGCGCGGGTGCGTGGTGCTGGCGGGCGGTGCTGCTAGTGGGCGGTGCTGCCGAGCTCCTCCAGGTAGCCCTGGGCACCGGCGGCGAGCGCGAACTCCGCGTCGTAGCGGCCCGAGGAGCGGTGCCAGTCGTAGGAACCGCGGATCACGGTGCGCACGGCGTCGTTGCGGTAGCGCTCCAGGGCCTCGCGCTCGGCCTCGTCGAGCCGGTAGATGTCGCCGAGCTGCGGCAGGCAGGACTCCAGCAGGAGGTACTGCTCCAGGCGGGCGCGCACCTCGCTCTGGATGTGGGCGACGCTGCGGTCCTTGGACCAGCCGTGCTCCCGGCACAGGATCATCACCATGTTGTTCTGCTCGCCGCGGGCCTCTTCCTTCTCCAGCGAGGCGATGTCGTTGAGCAGCAGATTGACGTCGACGGCGAGCTGGAGCATCGCGGAGAGCACGGCGCTGTCGAAGACCCGGTGCGGCACCTCGAAGCGGCCCGCGCGCTCGGCGAGGTCGACCGTCGGCTGCACCCCGATGGTCTGCCGGCGCACGGCCAGGTACTGGGCCGCGGAGTTGTACGGCGTGTCCCAGAAGCGGCTCTCCGCCTCGTCGACGTAGCCGTCGAAGTAGCTGCGCCAGTGCCGGGCGCTGCGCGCGCACCAGGCGGGTGTCATGCCCTCGCAGGTGCGCCGCCAGATGTCGGCGAAGCCGTGGGCGATGGGGGGCGCGGTGTGGGGGAGGGGGCCGTCCAGCGCCGCCGCGACCGCGTCGGTGAGCTGTTTGGTCTCCTCCGGGTTCTCGCCGCGCGGCCCGTCGAAGAGGTCGTCGAAGAGGAAGAACCACGACATCAGGTCGACGCCCAGGTCCAGGTCGGCGCCGGTGGCGTGGGGGTAGAAGCGGGAGGCCAGGTCGGCGTAGCCGCCGCGCAGATGACGCCTCGCCGCCGCCTCGGACTTGATCAGCCCGAGCGACCGCGGCCAGGCGAGCTGCTCGGCGTCGGCCCGCGCGTGATCCGGGCTCTGCCGGCCCGGCAGGGGTATGTAAAAGTCGACGTCCTGGGGCATGGGGGGAATCCTTGGGAGTGGGGTGCGGAGAAGCAGCGGGCACGGTGGCGCCCTGGCGGGAGTGCTGCGCTGATCGGAGAGTCAGAAGTCGGAAAGGGGCATACGGGTACGGGGGCCGGCCCGGTCTCAGGCCTCGCGGTCGACGACGAACCGCCCGAGCGCGAGGAGTTCGTCCCGCGCGCCGGCGTCCAGCTCGACACCGCGCAGCGCGTCCTCGGCCAGCGCCATTCGCCGGGCGGCCTCGGCCAGCGCCCAGTCCCGGCTGCCGGCGCCCTCGATCAGGCCGGCCACGCGCCGCAGTTCCTCCTCGTCGGGTTCGCCGGGGGTGGTGAGCCAGGCGGCCAGCTCGTCGCCGAGCGGGCCGTCCTGGTTCAGTGCGTGGCTCACCGGCAGGGACTTCTTGCGGGAGCGCAGATCGGAGTGGACCGACTTGCCGGTGACGGCCGGGTCGCCCCAGATGCCGAGAACGTCGTCGACGAGCTGGAAGGCGACGCCGACCTGGTCGCCGTAGTGCGCCAGCGCGTCCACCGTCGCCTCCGGTGCCCCGGCCAGGACCGCTCCGATCGCGGCGCTCGCCGACAGCAGCGCGCCTGTCTTGCCGGCGGCCATGTCGACGCACTCCTCGACCGTGACGTGCGAGCGCTGTTCGAAAGACAGGTCCTGGACCTGGCCGCGGATCAGATGCCGGGTGGTGCGCGCCAGCAGCCGGGCGGCGGGCGCCGCCGTCGGCAGCCCGGTGTCCAGCAGCACCTCCTGGGCGAGCGCCAGCATCGCGTCACCGGTCAGGATGGCGCTGGAGGGACCCCACAGCTTCCACACCGTGCGCCGGTGGCGGCGCTCCTCGTCGCCGTCCATCAGATCGTCGTGCACCAGGGAGAAGTTGTGCACGAGTTCCACGGCGACGGCGCCGGGCAGGGCGACCTCCGGCGGTGCGCCGACCGCCTCGGCCGACAGCAGCGCGAGCGCCGGCCGTACGGCCTTGCCGGCGTGGGCGCTGGTGGGCGCGCCGCCGACAGTGATCCAGCCGAAGTGGTAGGCCGCCTGGTGACGTGAGCGGTGGTCGAGCCGGTCGACGGCGGCGCGCCGCGTCGGGGTGATCGTGACCCGGCTGTGGCTGAGGCAGGCGGGGGCGGTGCTCATGCGGCGACCTCCGCGCGCCAGGGGCCGGCCGGGTCGTCGAAGATGCTGACGACCTGGCGCATGATGCGCCGTTCGGCCGGGTCGAAGGCCTGCTTGGCATGGACGGTGCCGAGCTGGTCCCACATGACGATGTCCCCGGGCTGCCAGGTGTGGGCGTAGGTGTACTGGGGCTTGCCCGCGTGCGACAGCAGTTCGTCGAGCAGCTTGCGGCTGTCGTCGGGGGCGAGGTCCACGATCCGCTCGGTGTTCAGGGTGCTGACGTAGACCGACTGGCGGCCGGTGCGCGGATTGCGGGCGATGAGGGGGTGGATGGTGGAGGTGCCGTCCTCGGGCTGGATCTGTTCGGTGCTCTCACCGAGGGACACCTCGCCCTGGAGCTCCTCCTCGATGGTCTCCTCGTACCCGGTGCGCAGGGCGTGGCGGACCCGGTAGGAGTGCAGGCGCCGGCGCTCTTCGGTCGACAGCGACTCGTACAGGGCGTACATATCGGTGAAGAGGGTCTCCCCGCCGCCGGAGGACGGCACTTCCAGGGCCTCCAGGAAGCCGACCTGGGAGACGCGGGGGCGGAAGGAGTAGTCGGTGTGCCAGCCCATCCACTCGGCGTCGCCGACGCCGATCTTGCGGCCGTCCTCCACCAGGTTGGAGACGATCAGGATCTCGTTGTGGTCGGGGTGGGCGCCGCTGGTCAGACCGGTCTTCGGGATGTACCCGAAGCGGCGGCCGAAGGCCAGGAACTCCTCGTAGGAGGCGGTCTCGTGGCCGCGGAAGACGAGGACGAGATACGCGTCGAGCGCCGCCCAGATCTCCTCCAACTGGGTCTTGTCCATGTCGCCGGTGACATGGGCGCCGTGCACGACGGCGCCGAGAGCGGCGCCGGGTATCGGCGTTACGTCCATGGGCGTTGCCGCCTTTCGCAGAGGGGATGGGATGGTCAGCGCAGTTCGAGGCCGGCGAGGTCGCCCGCCTCGCGCCAGCGCCTGAGGATGTTCACGAACTCCACCGAGCCGCCGCCGTAGCTGGAGTTGAGCAGGGGCAGTCCGCTCGGGTCGCCCTCGTTGTTGTAGAGGCCGGGCGTGCAGTTCTCGAGGAAGTCGATGTCGTTGGTGGCGAGCCGGAGGATCTCCTCGACCCATTCCTTCTCGCCGGCCTCGGAGGCCTCCACGACCTGGTGGCCGCGCTCCTCGACGCACTTGACGATGTGCGCGAGGTGCCGGGTCTGCTCGCCCAGCATGTAGGCGATGTTGACGTGCCGGCCGGCCTGGACCTTGGACAGGATGAAGCAGTTGGGGAAGCCGTTCACCTGGAGTCCGTGCAGGGTGTGCGCCCCGTTGGCCCACTTCTCCGACAGCCTCACGCCGTCCCGGCCGACGATGTCGTAGCCGGCGCGGTCGGTGTACGGGACGGCGAACTCGTGCTCGTAGCCGGTGGCGAAGACCAGGCAGTCGATCGGGTACTCCCGGCCGTTCGCGACCACCCCGGCCGGGGTGAGCCGCTCCACGCCCTGCCCCTGGGTGTCGACCAGGGTCACGTTGGGCCGGTTGAAGGTCTGGAGGTAGCCGTCGTGGAAGCAGGGCCGCTTGCAGTACACGCGGTAGTACGGCTTGAGGGCGGCGGCGGTCGCGGGGTCGGTGACGACGCTGTCGATGCGGGCGCGCAGCTCCTCCATCTTGAGGAAGTCCGCCCGCTCGGCCGCGAGCGCCCGCTCCTTCGGGTCGCCCCCGGTGTCGCCGGTGGGCAGGATCGCGGCGGCCAGCTTGGCCGTGGTCTGCGTCCAGCGGTCCTGGACCAGGTCCTCGTCCTGCGGGATACCAGAGGTCAGCGCGTGGAAGTTCTCCATCCGGCGCTGCTGCCAGCCCGGTTCGAGGCTGTCCGCCCAGTCGGACGGGGTGGGCCGGTTGCCGCGGACGTCGACCGCGGCCGGGGTGCGCTGGAAGATGACGAGCTGCTCGGCCCACTCGGCGAGGTGCGGGGCGAGCTGGACGGTCGTCGAGCCGGTGCCGATGACGCCGACCTTCTTGTCCTTCAGCTTGGTCAGGCCGCCGGTGCTGTCGCCGCCGGTGTAGTCGAAGTCCCAGCGGCTGGTGTGGAAGGAGTGCCCGGCGAACGTCTCCAGGCCCGGCAGCCCGGGGAGTTTGGGGCGGTGCATCAGACCGATCGACATGGCCACGTACCGGGCCCGGATCAAATCCCCGCGGTCGGTGCTCACCAGCCACTTCCCGGCGGCCTCGTCCCAGCGCAGCTCGGTGACGGTGGTCTGGAAGAGGGCGTCGCGGTAGAGGTCGTACTTGCGGGCGATTTTCTGGAGGTGGGCGAAGATCTCGGGCCCGGTGGAGTACTTCTCGGTGGGTATCGTGCCGATCTCTTCGAGCAGCGGCATGTAGATGTAGCTCTCGACGTCGCACCGGACGCCGGGGTAGCGGTTCCAGTACCACGTTCCGCCGACGTCGCCGGCCTCGTCGATCAGCCGGATGCGCTCCAGGCCGGTCTCCTTGCGCAGATGGGCGCCGGTCAGCAGGCCGCCGATGCCGGCGCCGACGACGGCGACGTCCACCTCGTCGGTGAGCGGCTCGCGCTCCTGCCACTCGGTGCAGGGGTCCTTCGCGTAGCGGCTGAAGTCACCGCGCGCGAACTGGTAGGTGCGACCGGCGCTGCGCTTGTCGCGTTCCTGCCGGTATTTCTCCCTCACCGCTTCCAGGTCGATGGTCAGTGTTTCGTCGCTACGGTCGTCGCTTTCGGCGCGGGCCACAGCTCCTCCTCGGGGGAAGGGGGCGGAAGGGAAACATGACGCCATACGTCGTCGAACTGATCGCGCAGCCGCAGCGGGGCGTCGGAGTTGCTGAAGAGATAGAAGCGGTCGGAGCCGAGGGCCTCCCACACGAGTCCGGCGACGTCCTCGGCGCTCACCGAGGTGTCGCCGCCCGCGCCGCGCGGGGCCGTCAGGCCTTGGACCATGGGGGTGTCGACCCGGCCGGGACACAGCACCGACACCCGGACCCCGGTGCCCCGCAGATCGGCGCGCAGACTGCGGGCGACCGCGAGGTCGGCGTGCTTGGAGGCGGCGTAGGCGGCGCTGCCGGCGCCGACGACGAAGGCGGACATCGAGGCGGTGTGGATCAGATGGGCGGGTCGGCCGCGCTCCAGCAGCCGGGGGACGAAGGCGCGGGCCACCAGGACGTGCGCCCAGTGGTTCACCTCGAAGACCTGCCGCATCCGCTCCAGCGGCACCTCCCACAGGGGCTGTCCCACGGGGCCGAGGACCCCGGCGTTGTTGCACACCACGTCGATGTCGCCGAGCAGGTCGAACGCCGTGTCCGTGAGCCGTTCGACGGCGTCCGGGTCGGTCAGGTCGGCGGTCACGGCGGTGACCTGAGCACCCTGTGCGGTGAGTTCGGCGGCCCGGCGGTGCAGTGCGTCACCTTCGACGTCCGCCATGACCACGCCGGCGCCGGCCCGTGCGAATCGGGCGCTGAGGGCGAGTCCGATGCCGCTGGCCGCGCCGGTCACCACGGCTGTCCGCGTCTGTAAGTGCACTTGGCTGTCTCCGCTTCTGCGCGCGGGCACACCGAAGGACGGCGCGCCGTTGCCAACGAGAAGGTCTGGATCGGATCGCGCCGTTCGAGGGGCGCGGGTGTCAGCTGGGGTCGGGGAGCTTCAGGCTGATCACGAGAACGGTCACCGAGAAACACGCCAACAGAGCGAGAACGAGCACGGCCGCCGACGCCGTCGACAGCGAACCGGCCAGGGAGACATAGAGGGATCCGCCGACGGTCGCGCCCAGCGCGGTCGCCATCTGCTGGCTGGTCACCAGCACACCGCTGCCCATGCCGGCCTGCGCGGGGGGTACGTCGGCGAGGATCATCCGGAACAGCGTCGGGCCGATCAGCGCCGCGCCCACGCCGAAGAAGGCGATCCCGACGAGCACGAGCGCCAGGGAGGGATGCGGCCAGCCCAGCCAGATCACCAGCGCCAGCAGCAGCAGGCCCGCGCCTTGGACGAGTGCGCCCAGGGTGACGATCCGGCCGCCCAGGGCCGCCGTGATCCTCGGGGTGAACAGCGTCACCCCGAAGAACGCCACGGCGAACGGCGCCAGCACCGCGCCGGAGGTGAGCCCGTCGAAGCCGAAGTGACCCTGCGCGATCAGCGCGTAGACGAACAGGAAGGCGCCGAAGCCGGCCGAGAACGGCACCACCGCCGCCAGCCCTCTGCGCATCCCCGGATGGGACAGCACCGACGGGGACAGCAGCGGTGAGCCGCCCCGCGCCTCCAGCCCGCGTTCGGCCCGCACCAGCGTCAGCGCCCCCGCCGCGGCGACCGCGAGCAGCGACCACAGCCACAGCGGCCAGCCCAGGTCGGGGCCCGCCACGACCACGGCCAGGACACAGACCATGGTGACTCCGAACAGCACGGTACCCACCGGGTCGAAGCCCGGCTTCGCGTCGGCCCTGGTCGCGGGGACGCGCCGGACGGCCAGCAGCGCGGCCACTCCGATCGGCACATTGATCGCGAAGACCGACCGCCAGCCGATCCCGGCGACGTCCAGCGAGACCAGCAGCCCGCCCAGGATCTGCCCGGTGACCATGCCGAGGGCCGCGGTCGCGCCGTACATGCCGATCGCACGGGCGCGCGCCTGGCCCACGGTGGCCGCCTGGATCGTCGCCAGCACCTGCGGTACGAGCATGGCGGCGGCGGCACCCTGCAGCAGCCGGGCCGCGACGAGGAACTCGATGGTCGGGGCGAGTCCGCACAGCGCCGAGGTGACGGTGAACGCCGCGAGCCCGTAGGCGTACAGGCGCCGTCTGCCGAAGGCGTCGCCCAGCCGTCCGCCCAGCACCAGGCCGAGGGCGTAGGTGAGGCCGTAGCCGGACACCACCAGCTCCAGTGCGGCGGGGCCGCCGTGGAGGTCGTCACTGATCGAGGTCAGTGCCACATTGACAATGGAGGCGTCCACGATGGACAGGGCGTATCCGGTGAGCACCACCACGAGGGCGATGCCGCTGAGCCCCGCGGCGGCCGGTTCCGTGCCGGCCGAGGACCCCGGTGTCGCGTTGGGCCCCTTCAGAGGGCGGAGGCCCTCGCGTTTCGTCATGCGCTGCCTACCCAGGCGTTTGTGGGGGGACGGTTGAGGCGGGGGCGGGGGTGACAACGTCACTCGGTGGTGGTGGGGGTGCCGGTGATCTTCGACATGATTCCCTTGGAGGCGTCCTTCGCGGACTCCGTCCAGGGGGTCAGGGCGTTGAACCCGCGGTGCGAGGAGGCGGGCTGGATGCGGGTGTCCATCGACATCCGCATGCCGGCCGGGTTCACCGAGACGTTCGGGATGGACTTGTGACACATGAAGGCGTGGAAGATGAGCACGTCGCCCGGTTCCATGGTCGAGAACAGCAGCTGCTCGTCCGCGCCGAACTCCTCCGCCGGGATACCGCGCACGGCGTGGCCGAAGCGGCGGAAGTTCTCGGTGACGACGTGCTCACGGGGGCCCTTCTTGTGGCTGCGGTCGGCGACGGCGACGCCGCCTATGCGGCGGGTCGTCGGGAGCAGCGGTATCCAGGCGGTGCGGAAGTCCTTGTTCGGGCCGATGTAGAAGCCGTCCTGGTGAAGCGGCGTCAGGAAGCTCGGCTCTGCGGAGCCCGCGGCGGAGGGGTAGTAGCGGATCGTCGTCGACTTGAAGACGAAGACGGGCTCGCCGAAGACCTTCTCCCAGACCTTGAGGCTCGAGGGGTGGTTCCACAGGTCGTCGTACCTGACGTAGTCGTGCATCGCCACCTCGTCGACCGCCTCGAAGGACTCGATGGTGAGGGTGTCGAGCGTGGTGCCGGGGGCGGCGTGGCCGAGTGCGATCAGGCCCTCGAGCATCTGCTCGGCGGCGGTCCGCACGAGTTCACGGTCCAGAGCGTCGCGCAGATAGAGGTAGCCGTGCTCGTCGTAGAACCGGTCGAGGGCCTCACGGTCGTCGAGAAGGGGTGTGCAGTCGACGTAGTCGCTGAAAGTGTCCGTCATGGTTCCTTGTCCTCGTAACGTCTGTGCGTGGGGGGAAGGAGCGTCAAACATCCGGGCCATGAACGGTGGACGGCTGTGTGTTCGCTCGTGCAGTGCCACTCAGAAGGTGACGGGGAGTTCATCGAACCCACCGGTGATCCGGTGCTCCTGCCAGCGCAGCGACTCCTCGGGTACCGCGAGCCGCAGGTCGGGCAGTCTGCGGAACAGCCGCTCGAACACCGCGGTCAGCTCGATCCGGGCCAGCGTGCGGCCGATGCAGTGCCGGGCGCCGTGCCCGAACGCCAGGTGCGACTTGGGCTTGTCCCGGCCCAGGTCGAACAGGTCGCCGTCGGGGAACGCCCGGTCGTCGTAGTTGGCCGCGCCGATGGCCAGCATCACCGCGTCTCCGGTCCGGATCACTGTCTCGCCGACGGTGATGTCGCTGTGCGCGTAGCGGGGTATCAGCGCGTTGGATCCCTTGCCGCCAACGCCCAGGCGCAGGATCTCCTCGACCGCGGCCGGCGCGAGTTCGGGATTCTCGGCCAGCAGGGCACGCTGGGCCGGATTGCGCAGCAGCAGCAGGGTGCCCAGGTCGATGCGCACAATGGTGGTCTCGTAGCCGAACAGCAGCACAGCGTTGCCCAACTGGGCGATGTCCGCATCGGACAGTGCGCCGTCCTGCTCGGCGATCAGCTCGGACAGGATGTCGTCGCCCGGCTCGATTCGCTTGCGCGCCACCAGTTCCGTTGTGTAGTCGACAACCTGTTGAAAGGTGTTCGCCGAGTGCTGGTTGTCGCTCTGGTCGAATGTGCCTCTCGCCCACTGCCCGAACCGCTCCCGGTCGGCCAACGGCACGCCGAGCAGATCGCAGACCACCATGGTCGGCAACGGAAACGACAGCGCGCGGTGCAGGTCGACCGGCGGAGCACTTGCGGCCAACTGCTCGAGCAGGTCGTCCACGTGGTGCTCGATCCGGGTCTTCATCAGGCGCATCCGGCGCGTGGTGAACCGGGGTACGAGCAGCGCGCGCATCTGCGCGTGCCTGGTGGGCTCGGTTTCGTGGTCGTCCCCGGCCATCAGCGCGACCATGAAGGCCCTGGCCGCGCTCTTGGCCGACTGCTCCGGGTTGGGATTGCTGAGACGGAGTCGGCGGTCGGCGAGTAGTGCCCTCACCTCGTCGTAGCGGGTGACCAGCCAGGCGTCTTCACCGGGGGTCCGCACCCTGGTGATCGGCCCCTCCTGCTGCAGTGCGCGCATCTGGGGCGCGATGCCGAGCACGTCCGGGTTATCGAACGGTAACCGCGGAAGTTCCTTCATTCAGTCTGTCCTCGTGGCGTCGTGCGGGGGATTCGTCGGACATCCGGGCACGCCGACGGCGTCGGTGGCGTCGGCGTGCGCTGCGCGCCGGTTCACGGGCGCGCCGAAGCGGCGGCCGCCGCTTAGGCGGACGACCGTTGCTGACGTGCGGGTGGTGCAGACGCCGGGTCGGCGAGGAACTACAACGACGAGCCGATGAGCAGTGCCAGGTCGATGAGGCGGTTCGAGTAGCCCCACTCGTTGTCGTACCAGCCGACGACCTTGACCTGCGGGCCGGACACCCGGGTGAGCCCGGCGTCGAAGACGCAGGAGGCCGGGTCGCCCACGATGTCGGTGCTGACCAACGGCGCGTCCACGTAGGACAGCAGCCCCTTGTACGGTCCCGAGGCCGCCGCCGCGTATGCCTCCTTCACCTCGTCCACGGTGGTGCCGCGCAGGGTGGTGACCGTGAGGTCGGTGACGGAGCCGGTGGGTACGGGCACCCGCAGGGCGAAAGCGTCCAGCCGGCCGGCGAGCTCCGGCAGGACGAGGCCGATGGCCTTGGCGGCGCCGCTGGAGGTGGGCACGATGTTCAGGGCCGCGGCCCGGGCTCGGCGCAGGTCCTTGTGCGGGGCGTCCTGGAGGTTCTGGTCCTGCGTGTAGGCGTGGACCGTGGTCATCATGCCGGTGTCGATGCCGACGGCGTCGTGCAGCACCTTGGCCAGTACACCGAGACAGTTGGTGGTGCAGGAGGCGTTGGAGATGATGGTGTGGCGTTCGGGATCGTAGTCACCGTCGTTGACGCCCATCACCACCGTGAAGTCCTCGCCGCTGGCCGGAGCGGCGATGATGACCTTCTTCGCTCCGCCTTCGACGTGTGAGCGCGCCTTCGCGGCGTCGGTGAAGATGCCGGTGGACTCGATCACGATGTCCACTCCCAGGTCGCCCCAGGGCAGGGCGCCGGGGTCGCGCTCGGCGAGGACCTTGATCGTCCGGTCACCCACGCGGATCGCGCCCGGCTCGGCGGTGATCTCCTCGGGGAAGCGCCCCAGAATCGAGTCGTAAGCGAGCAGGTGGGCCATCGTGGGGACGTCGCCCAGGTCGTTGACGGCGACGATCTCCAGCTCCGAAGCCCGCGCGGCCGCCGCACGGAAGACGTTGCGACCGATGCGCCCGAAGCCGTTGATGCCGATTCGCACAGTCATTGGTGTGTTCCTCACCTAGCGCTCTACAAGTCCATTGACGCGCCGTTGCGCCCAGGTGCAATGCAAACCGTGCGCCTGGACGAGGCGCCGGCACGCGATCGATCAGGAGCTTATATAAGTCTGCGATACATTTCCAGGGTGACTCCTACTCAGCATGCCGACGTCAACACCGACTTGGATGTCGATGACCTCACCAGGGCGATCGAGAACTTCAACCGCTACTACATCCGGCTTCCCGCGGTGCAGAAGCTGTCGTTCACGACACTGTCCGTGCTGGACACACTGGCCACCAGCGGTCCGAAGCGGCTGACCGAACTCGCCAGAACCGAACAGATAAGCCAGCCAGGGCTCACGCAGCTGGTCACCCGGCTCGAGCGCGACGGTCTCGTGGAACGCCGCCCCGACCCGACGGACGGACGCGCCGTCCTCGTCCACATCACCGACAGCGGCCGAAAGATCGGCCAGGCCCGGCACGAGTACCGGAGCCGTCACCTGATCCCGCTGATCGGGCGGCTGACGCCCGCGGAACGACAGGCGATCGCCGCGGCTCTGCCCGCCCTGACCCGCCTGGCGGAACTCGGGGCCGAAGCCGGACGGTAGGGCCCATCCGTTCCCCGAACGTGTCGGCCACGCCCACGGACCGACGACGAGGGACGACGGTCCCATGCGTCGGACGCCAGGGCCGCCACGGTCAAGCGCGGCATGTGCGTGGCCCTACCGCTCGGAGACATCCCGTAGCTTTCCGGCGTTGAGCCCCGGGGCTCCCAGTTGTGCCGTCTCCTGCAGGCGGTGCGCCGCGCGGGCGGCCGTTGTATGGCAGGAGAAGTGGAGGTTTTCGTCCTCTACGGAGTCTTCCCGCAAGAGTTTGACGTCGGCCTGGTAGTCCATCGACATCAGCCACGGCTCCTTGGTGCCTTGGCGCGGCAGGTGGTCGATGGCCCGCTTGATGTAGCCGGCTTCGAAGTCGAGCAGTGGGCGGGTGGGCATGTCGGCGTCGCTCAGCTCCGGGCAGCAGATGGTGTGGCCGTGGGCGTCCATGTAGGCGAGCAGGCGGCAGAAGTGCTCGCACAGCAGGCCGACCTTCAGTGTCCAGGAGGAGTTGGTGTAGCCGACGGAGAATGAGAAGTTGGGCACCCCGGACAGCATCATGCCCTTGAACGCGACCCTGTCCGGCAGGTGTACCTTCGCTCCGTCGACGGTGAGCTGGATACCGCCGAGCGCCTGCACGTTCAGCCCGGTCGCGGTCACGATGATGTCGGCTTCCAGCTCGCGCCCGGAGGACAGCCGGATGCCGCGTTCGGTGAAGGTGTCGATCCGGTCGGTGACGATCGAGGCGCTGCGGTTGCTCAGCGCGTCGAAGAGGTCGCCGTCCGGCACCACGCACATCCGCTGGTCCCACGGGTCGTAGGGCGGGTCGAAGTGCTCCTCGACCGGATAGCCCTTGGGTAGTCGGCGGGTGTTGACCCAGCGGATCAGCCGCCGGGCGCTGCGTGGGAAGCGCTGGCAGAACCGCCAGATCGCGGCTTGCTGGGCGATGTTCTTGCGTCGCGTCCACGCATACCCGCGGTGCCGGCCCAGGACCTTGCGCAGGAGGTGGGCGATCTTGTCCGTGGAAGGGACCGGCAAGATGTAGGTGGGGGTGCGCTGCAGCATCGTCACGTGGGCAGCCGTGCCCGCCATGGCCGGCACGAGGGTCACCGCGGTGGCGCCGCTGCCGATCACCACGACCCGCTTGCCGCGGTAGTCGAGGTCCTCGGGCCAGTGCTGCGGGTGCACGATCAGGCCCTCAAACCGTTCGGTGCCCTCGAACAGCGGCGTGTACCCCTGGTCGTAGCGGTAGTAGCCACCGGCGCAGAACAGCCACGCGCACGACAGGCTCAGCCGCTCGCCGGTGTCGGTGCGCTCGACCTGGACCGTCCAGCGAGCCTCGGTGCTCGACCAGGCGGCGCTGCGCACCGTGTGGTGGAAGCGCACCTTCTTGTCGATGCCGTTTTCCGCAGCGGTCTCGTGCAGGTAGGTGAGGATCTTGTCGCCGCGGGCGATGGCCTCCTCTTCCCAGGGCTTGAAGGCGTAGCCGAAGGTGTGCAGGTCGGAGTCCGAGCGGATGCCCGGGTAGCGGAACAGGTCCCAGGTGCCGCCCAGCGCGCCGCGCGTCTCCAGAATCGCGTAGCTGCGCTGCGGGTGCTCGCTCTGCAGGTAGTGGGCCGCCCCGATGCCGGAGATGCCGGCACCGACGATCAGTACATCGAAGTGCGCGGTACTCGGCGGTGCCTCTGAGACGGACATGAGCGGCCCTCCGGTGATCTGTTCGTCGTCGCCCGTCCATGGTGCGGCCGCACTCAGGACGCCGGAAGGTGTAATCAGCACCCGCTTTCGGGACGGGTGGTGCACTGTGCACCCGGCGATGTGCCGCTACGGAACCACGCTTCACTCCTTCGTCCCAGCAGGCGGGCACGGGCCGAAGGCCGGTTCATCCGTCGCCGCGCCAGTGCAGGACGTCGAGGGCGACCGCGATGCGCACCGTGTTCCCAGCCAGAGGGTGGGGCAGGAGGTGCTGGGCTCGCTCAAGTCGGCGCAGCAGGGTGTTTCGGTGGGTGAAGATGCGGGCTGCGGCTCGGGTGGCGTTGCATTCCTCGTGGATGTAGGCGGACACCGCCTCACGCAGCTCCGGCGCGGCCGTGGCGAGTCCGCCCAGGGTACGCCGGACGAACTGGTCGGCCTGCTGCGGTTCCTGCGTCACCAGAGCAACGATCTCGACCGTCTCGAAACGGGCCACAGGGTGGACGGTGTGCAGGCGCGCCATCATGCGCTGCGTGGTCATGGCGTTGTGGTGACTGCGGCGAAAGCCTTCCACGCCGTGCCCGGTACTGCCGAGGGCTACCCGGGCAGTGGGGTGGCTGTCCAGGTGCTGCTCCAGCCGGTTCGTCGCCGGCAGTGCGGCAGAGGGGAGCCACACCCACAGCATCGCGGCACCGACCGTCACACTGAGGAAGCGAGACACGTCGGCTGCTTTGGCCAGGGTGTCGACCGCGCGCTCCAGATCGCCCAGGTCCGACTCTGCGGCGTCACTCCAGACGATGGCCGCGGTATGGGTCTGCTCCAGCTGGTAGCCGAGCCGGGCCGAGGCCCTGTCCGGGTGGATCGGCGCCCCGTTGAGCAGCAGGGTCACCACTTCTCGGCGCTCGGCATTCGTACCGTGGGTCAGCTCGTCGCGCTCCGCCTGGATCTGTGCCGAGACCGCGGCGATGGTGGCGTCGACGAACGCCGAGATCGACCGGCTGGAAACATCCAGCAGCTCCCGCAGCTCTGCGGGGTCGGACGTCAGCTCGAAAGCGATCGACATCCAGCGCAGCCAGGCCGCGTTCTGACCGCTGCGATAGGACTGCAGGGCCGAGTCGTTCAGCCCGCGGCGGACCAGTTCCCGGGCGGTGGCCAAGGCTTCCGGGCCGACGTTCGCCGGCACCGGAGCACCTGGGCTGCGCACGTTCCACGTCGCCCAGTGCAGGACGTTGGCGCGGCTGGTGCGGCGGATCTGAGAGGTGAGATCCGGGTCATCGGCCAGGGCTTGCATGTACTCCGCCGACAAGGTGGCGTCCTCTATCTCGCGCAGCCACTCCTCCGGAGAACGCGCAGCCACCGCGGCGCCCCGCCCGATCAGCTCACGTATCCGGTCAGATGGCATGTCGCGCTCCGTGAGAGGGGTGCACAAGGGCGGTCGGATATGGGGATCGGCTGCCGACCGGCCCGCGCCGGCCCCCTCACAGCGGCCGGCGAGGCTGCGCAGTGCTGCCGGCGCGTGGTATTCCACTTCCCGAACGCTGGTGGCGGATCCCGCCGCGGGATACCGTCCGCCGACCCTGCCTGCGCACCAGGGCCGCCGACGGGGCGATCGAACCCGAAGGAGAGCACTCTGGCCGGCCAAGCCGCTGGGGCGGGGTGACGGTGGGACTACAGGGCGGCGATGACGTCGGCAGAGGTCATCGGCAGCGAGAACATCGGGAAGTCGTAGGAGATGGCGTTGTCGTGCTCCTCCTGCGAGGTGGCGGCGACGCAGTCGGTCAGGGTGATCACCCGGAAGCCGTGCTCGTAACCGGTGCGCATGGTCGACTCCACGCAGCAGTTGGTGAGGAAGCCGCCGAGGATGATCGTGTCGATGCCCTTGCTGCGCAGGATGAAATCGAGGTTGGTGCTGGCGAAGGTGTCGAGCCCGCGCTTGCCCTCGATGACGATGTCCCCGTTCGCCGGAGTGAGCTCGTCGACGATGGCCGCGCCCCACGTGCCCTTGACGAACGCCTTCCCGTCGACGACGCCTTTGAGGATGCCGTACGGGTGTCGGGTCAGCTCGCCGTAGCCTTCCGCGAAGGTGATCGGCGCGTGCATGATCGACACTCCGGCCTGCCGAGCGGCGTCGACCACGGCGACGGTGTTGGCCAGCATGCCGGTGCGCTGCATGACGTCGGCGACCGCCCCGTGCAGCACGCCGCCGTCGCTGGTGAACTCGTTCTGGTACTCGATGAGCACGATTGCGGTCTTGGCCGGGTCGAGCTCGAGCTTCTCGGTCATGGCGACACCTGATTTCCGCGTCTTTGAGGTCGTGGCCTTCTGTGTCCTGAGGCACATCGAGAGGCACGATAGCTGCTTGTCTGACAAAGAGACAAGCAGCTATCGTTCGTTCCATGACGATCTCGCCGGTATCGCGTGTGCCCCTGAGCCTGGAAGTGGCTCAGCGCCTGCGGGTGGCCATTCTCGACGGCACATTCCCCGCCGACACCGAGCTGCCCACGGAAACCGAACTCGCTCAGTCCTTCGGTGTCGGGCGGTCCACCATCCGCGAGGCGCTGCGGGTGTTGCAGGCGCACGGTCTGATCAGCGGCGCGGATACCGTTTCCACCGCGCGTCCGCGCGTCACCCACGAGCGCACGGCGGGCGCGGCGGGCCTGGCGCTGAGCACCGCTTTGCAGGTCGGCGCGATCCCGCTGGCCGACCTGGTGGCGCTGCGCACGCTGCTGGAGGCGGAGGCGGTACGGCAGATCACGTCCGTGCCGGATGCGGCTCGCTCCTGCCTGGTGACCATGGTGGCAGCGGTAGAGAACGCCGACATCCATACCTTCCACGCCGCTGACGTGGACTTCCACGTGCAACTCGCCTACGCCGGCGGTAATCAGGCGCTGGGGTTCGTCATCGGCGTGCTGCGTGAGTGCATCGCCGGCTACCTGCTCGACGCGCTCGCCGCGGTGGCCGATCAGGGAGCGGTGCTCGCCCGTCTGCTGGCCGAACACCAGGCGATCGTCGACGCGCTGGACGCGGGGGAGACCGAACGCGCCGCCGAGCTGGTCGTGGCGCACGTCCGTGGTTTCTACGAGCCGGAGACGTCATGACCGAGGTGGTCGCGGACGTCGCCGCCGCCCTCGCCGCCGCGCTGCCGGGGCGGGTGGTCACCGACCGGGACGCGATGGAGGCCTACCGCCGTGACCAGTGCCTGCTGGCTCCCGCGGGGCGCCCGGCGGCGGTGGTGCGTGCCCGCTCGACCGATGACGTGATCACCACGCTGCGCACAGCCGGCGACCATCTCGCCCCGGTGGTGACCCGGGGGGCCGGCACCGGGTTGGCCGGCGCGGCCAATGCGATCGACGGCTGCGTCGTACTCTCGCTCGCCGCGATGGACCGGATCCTCGCCCTGGACGTGCCCGGCCGGACGGCAACCGTCGAGCCGGGCGTGCTCACCGGCGATCTCGACGCCCGCGCCCGCGAGCACGGCCTGTGGTATCCACCGGACCCGGGAAGCAAGGCGATCTCCACCATCGGCGGCAACCTGGCGACCAACGCAGGCGGCATGTGCTGCGCCAAGTACGGGGTCACCGCCGACCACGTCGCCGCGCTGACGGCCGTACTCGCCGATGGCCGCGTGATCCGTACCGGTCCGCCGACCCGCAAGAACGTCGCCGGGCTCGACCTCACCCGGCTCCTCGTCGGCTCCGAAGGCACCCTGGCGGTGATCGTGGACGCCACCGTGCGACTGCGGCCGTTCCCGGCGGCCACCGCGACCGTAGTGGCCGCGTTCCCGACGCCCCAGCAGGCAGTCGACACCGTGCTGCAGATCACGGCGGTCGCCGACCCGGCAGCGGTGGAACTCATGGACCGCACCTGCATTCGCGCCGTCAACCGCCTGACCCGCATGGGCTTGGACGAGTCGGCCGGGGCGCTCGTGCTCGTCCAGTGCGACGGGCCGGCCGCCGATCAGGAGGCCGCCAGCTGTGCCAGGCTGGCCGAAGCCGGCGGCGCCACCGAGGTGCTGCACACCGCCGACCCGACGGAAGGCGAGATGTTCATGCAGGCCAGACGAACGGTGTACCCGGCGCTGGAGAAACTGGGTACCACACTGCTCGACGACGTCGGCGTCGCGGTCCAGGACCTTCCCCGACTGCTTGCCGCGATCGAGCGGACCGCCGCCGACCACGGCGTGCTGATCGGCACCTTCGGCCACGCCGCCGACGGCAACCTGCATCCGACCGTCGTCTACGACGCCACCGACCGTGACGCTGCCGACCGTGCCGGTGCTGCTTTCGACGACATCGTGGCCGCAGCGCTCGCGCTCGGCGGCACGATCAGCGGCGAGCACGGCGTGGGCTCGCTCAAGACGCGCTACCTCGACGCGCAACTCGGTCCCACGGAGCGGGAGTTGATGACCGGCATCAAGGCCGTCTTCGACCCCAACGGCATCCTCAACCCGGGCCGCGCGTATTAGAGGGGTCTGTCAAACTTCGTCCGGACTCTCGTACCGCTTCAGGATGTACCACTGCGGTCTCGTCCACCGATGCTGTCACCTGGTGCCAAGGTCAGCGGGTACGGGTAACGACCGCGGGGCCGACGTCGCGTCGTGTCGGCACCGTGCTCACTCCGACGGGCCGGTTGATGTGACACGGCGGCCCGCAGCTAGGGCGAGTGGTCAGGTGCCCGCGTCCGCGGGCCCGGCCGCGTCAGCGGCACGCTGCGAAGTCCTGGGTCCACCAGGGGGCGCCGTCACTGCGGGTCGCGCTGCGCAGGCCGGGGCGGTAGTGACAGCGGGGCAGCGTGTGCGGTGCCCGGCCATGGACGGCCCGCAACCACGGCCCGCCTCGTGTCCCCGGGGTGTCGCCCCTACGCCAGAAGGCCTTGCTCGGTCGACTGGCCGGCAGCCCCTCGTGCGAGCAGGAGGAGGGCGTCGACCAGGTCGTCTGCTGGGCTGCCTGTAGCCAATCGCCGGAGTTGCAGACCCATCACCAGGGCGACCGTCGTGGCGGCCAGGCGTTCCGCGTCCGGGACGCCCAGGGCTGTGAGGATCTGGGTGGCGAGCCGGTCGTAGGCCCTGAACGCCTCCGAGGCCGCCTCCCGCATTCGTTCGTCGCGCCCGGCGTGTATGTACAGCTCAAAGGGCGCGAGATGCGCGCTGTCGAGCGCCGTGCCGCACGCCACCTGGCCGGCCAGAGACGCTGCGTCCTCGACGTCGATGCCCTCCGTCTGGCACTGGTCGGCCAGCTCGGTGAAGTGCCGTGCCTCCTCGCGCACGAAGTGCAGCAGGCTTTCCCGCAACAGATCGTGCTGGGTCTCGAAGTGGTATGTGACCGAGCCGAGGGAGACTCCGGCTTCCTTGGCGATCCTCCTGTTGGTGAGCGCAGCGACCCCGCCCTCGCCGATGATCTGCAGGACGGCTGTGATGATGCGCTGGCGCGTCGGGGCGGAGAGGGCGGCGTTCGACATGCCATTCATTGTTCCACCAGCGCTCTCCCGCCTCGGCCTCGGGCGGTGGCGCGAGAACAGCATTGGTATGCGCACCGCTTGGCCGCCTCGGCGGAAGTGGCGCAGATGCCGCTTCCTCTCTGCCAGCGGGGGTCGCGCTGTGACGCTTGGTGCAGGCCCGTGCAGTCCCTCATGAGCCAACGGTGCCAGGCAGCGGCAGTCGCCCTCCGGCGGGTTCGCGTCCGGACCACTGACCCCTGTCGACGGCTGTGCGCCGCGTACTCCACCGCACTGACCGTGTTCTGCCCGCCTCTCGTCGCTCTTGATCGGCCTGCGGCGTCACCGCAGTGACGTCTTTGGCTATGTCTGACGTTACATCACATGCCTTACGCGTACGGCCCCTTCCTTGATGCCTCCGGTGGACAGCATCACCCACTCTCCCTATTGTTCGTTCGAACGAACAGAACCGGAGGGTGGTCATGCACATTACTGGGGCAACTGTTCTGCTTACCGGAGTCACCGGCGGCATCGGCGGGTCGCTCGCCGCCCACCTGTCCACTCGCGGCGCGGACCTCATTCTCACCGGCCGGCGTCGCGAGGCGCTGGAACCCCTCGCCGAACGCTATGGGGCCCGGACGATCCTGGCCGATCTCGCCGACGCCGATGACGTGCTGCGCCTCGCGAAGGAGGCCGCCGGTACGGACATACTCATCGCCAACGCAGCCCTGCCCTCCAGCGGCGACGTACTCGACTACACGCCGGCGCAGATCGATCGAGCGCTCGCCGTGAACCTGCGGGCACCCGCGCTGCTCGCGCGATTGCTCGCTCCGGACATGGTGGCTGCCGGGCTGGGGCACATCTGTTTCGTCGGGTCGCTGTCGGGGATGGCGGCCACCAAGTCGTCGTCCATGTACGCCGCGACGAAATTCGGGCTTCGCGGCTTCTCGCTGGGCTTCCGCCAGGACCTGCACGGTACGGGCGTGGGAGTCTCGATCGTCCAGCCGGGTTTCGTACGCGACCTGGGGATGTTCGCGAACACGGGTTCGCCGGCGCCCGGCGGCGTACGCACCGTTTCGCCGGAGCAGGTCGTCAAGGGCGTGATACGGGCGATCGAGCGCGATGTCGCCGAGATCAACGTCGCCCCGCTCGAGCTGAAGTTCCTTACCAAGATCGCGTCGCAGTTCCCGGGATTCTCGGAGCGGGTGCAGCGGCTGGCGGGGGCAGAGCGGACCGTGGACGCGATCGTGGCGGCGCAGCGGTCGAGCCGCTGAGGCGCGGGGACCGATGTCCGGCTCGTGACCGGGCGCCAGCCCAGCCTGAGAGGCGGGCGGGTGACCGATCGGATTGCCGGAAGTCGGCGCATCGGCAGGACGTGGAGTCGGTGACCGGGGGAGGGAAGCGACACCGCGTCGCGACGCCTGCCGGCTGATGGAGGACTGCCTGCCGGTGATACGTGACGAAGCGCCGCGGCGGCATCCGTGCGCGGCCCTGCACACAACCGGCGCACTCCATGTGGCTCTTGGTGACCTCGATGCGGCTGAGGCCGCATTCGCCGACGGGCTGCGCGCCGCGCCCCCCAACTCCCTGCACGCCCTGTACCCGGTGGAAGGTCTCGCCGTCGTGGCGGCGAAACAGGGCGAGGTGAAACGCGCGGTCCGGCTGGCGGCCTCCGCTGCGGCGGTGCGGACCCGCGCCGGTGTGCCCGCCGAGCCGGAGTGGCAACGGCAGGTCCACGAGGCTGTCGCTGAGGCGAGGCGCCACAGGCGTGCGGCGAGTCAGAACCTGGCCGCAGCCGCGGCACACCGACTGGATGGTGACCGGCTTGTTGCCTACGCGCTGCGGCTTTCTGCCCGCCAGCCGTCCGGGAGCGGCCAAGGGGACTCGGAACCGCCGCTGACCGCACGCGAGTACCAGATCGCCTTGCTTGTCGCCGAAGGCCTGTCCAACCGCGAGGCCGCCGAAAAGCTGGGGCGGTCCACCGCGACCGTGGCCTCTCACCTCAACAGCATCCGGGACAAGCTCGCCCTTCGGTCCCGGACGCAGATCGCGCTGTGGGCCGTCGCCCAGCTACGCGACGGCGACAACCCGCCCTCGGACCCACGGCAGGACGGTGATTCGTAACGCCCGGCCGGTCCTCGTTCATTCGGTCGTGGTGTGACGCGTCCCCGCACGTGATCGTTGACGGGCATCAACCGGTCCCCCCACGCAACGGGCACGGGCCCGGCTCCCCTTCTTCCCGAGCCCGTCAATGCCCACGAGGAGCTGACATGTCGCAGGATCACAGCCCACAGGATCAGCCGATCGCCGCCGTCTCCCCACCGCTTGCGGACACGGGGCCCCACGCCTTGCCCAGGCCGGAGCCCGCGGACGAGGCCCTCGCTGCGAGTACTCACTCCTGCCGCACCTTCATGCGGGCCGGCTCCATCGGCGTCACGACGGCCGCGAAGGCATTACCCCTGGCCCTCACCCCTTCCTGCAAGGGCGAGGAGACTCCGGCCCTCATGGAAGGGCCCCTGTTCAAACCGAATTCCCCCGAGCGCACCAACTTGCTCACCCCCTCTGTCAGCACTGGTGTGTACCTGCAGTTGCGCGGCCTGGTGTACGACACCGCCTGCACACCTGTTCCGGACTGCCAGATCGAATTTTGGCAATGCGACCAGTACGGCGACTACGACACCGCCGGTTTCACCCTGCGGGGCCATCAACGGACCACCGCACGAGGCACATACCAACTGGACACGATCATCCCACGGGACTACTGGGGCCGTTGGGGACAGCGCGCCCCGCACATCCACGCCCAGGTGCAGGCGCCCGACGGACCGGTACTCATCACCCAGCTGTTCTTCCCGGACGACACCGAGGCATACGACCGCGACTTCGCCGCCCTCAACGCACGCGACCGGCTGCTGAACCGCGCCTGCACCCTCACCCTCGAGAAGCAGCAGAGCGGCGGCTACGTCGGGGCGTTCGATTTCGTCATCGCGACCAAGGCCTAGCAGGCGGCCTCCAAGCAGACGAGGAAGGAGCGTCATGCCGGAAAACCTCCCGGACACGCCTACCGTGCGGAAGAGGTGGCGGGCGGGACTCGCGGGTCTGGTCGCCTGCGCGTCCGTCGCCGCTGTCGGACTCGCGGCCACCCGCGACGGTACGGGAGCTCCGGACATCAACGTTCGGGCAGGTGCAGCCGTTCCCGGCAGCTCGACCGTATGGGCTGCGGGAGTCGCCCGCGAAGACCTGGTACCGGCGGTGTCGCGGCTGCGCTGACGCCCCGTACCGCCCAGCCGTGGTGGGCCGTCCTACTGGGGAGAGGGGCCGGCCCACCACTCGGCATTCTTGGATTGCTGGCACGTTCACTGCGCAGTGCACCGTGCCGGCGGGATACCCCGGTGTGCTCCCGCCGGTGAGGGCGGCTGCCCTGCGATCCCTTGGGCCCTCTTCGTACGCCGGCGGCCGGCCTGGCGCGCGCGCCCTTGGGGAGGGTCCTGAACATCGTGCTGCTGGCCGCGTTCCTCGTCGCGGTCCTGGTGGCAGTGGTGGCCACGGCGCTGCTGCGGCGGCAGAGCCGCCCGCGCCCCCTCGCCGCCACCGGCACGACGCCCCACCAGGCCCATCGGGCTCTCGCGGCCCCGGTCCGCGCTGGGGTGCTGGCCGGGGGCGCCTCGTTGCTGTCGCCTCCGGCAGCCGGTTCCGGCGCCGTGCCCGGGCGGATCTGCGTCGTGCTGGACGCGGACATCGTCTGCTTCGGTCATGGCGAGCCGCTCGTCGGCGACGCTGCGACGGTCTTGTGTGCCGATGCGGCGCGGACGGCGTGAGGTGGCATACGGTCCAAGGCGGTTCAGTCGGGTATGGCCTGCTCGGCCCAGATGGTCTTGCCCCGCTCGCTGTACCGCGTCCCCCAGCTCTGAGTCAGCTGAGTGATGAGGTAGAGCCCGCGGCCGCCCTCGTCCGTGTCCCTCGCCCGCCGCACGTGGGGAGAGGTGCTGCTGCCGTCCGACACCTCGCAGATCAGGTTTCGGTCGCGGATCAACCGCAGCGTAATGGGTTCCTCTCCATAACGGATGGCGTTGGTGACCAGCTCGCTCACGATGAGTTCCGCGGTGAACGACTCTTCTTCCAGACCCCACTGCGACAGTTGCCGGGACGTCAGCTCTCGGGCGGAGGAGACCTCTTCCTCTTCGGCCCTGATGGGCCAGATGACATGACGGTCCGGCGACAGACCGTTCATGCGAGCCACCAGGACGGCAGCGTCGTCCTGAGGACGCGGCGGGAGCAGGTGGCGGACCAGCGCGTCGCACACTTCTTCCGGGGCGGCCGACGTGGGCGTGCGGGAGAGCTTGTCGCGCATGCGGCGCAGCCCGATTTCCAGCCCCTGCTCGCGCGACTCGACGAGGCCGTCGGTGTAGAGGACCAGAAGGTCACCGTCCTCCAGCCGGATCCGGCCCGATTCGAACACCACACCCCCCAGGCCCAGGGGCGGACCACCCGGCAGGTCGAGGAAGGACACCGCGCCGCCCGACGAGACCACGGCAGGGGGAGGATGGCCCGCCCTGGCCATCACGCACTGGCGGGAGACCGGGTCGTAGACCGCGTACAGGCACGTCGCTCCGGCGGGCTGGGACCCTTCGTCGCCACGCTCGTCGAGGAACCGGTTCATCTGGTCGTCGAGATGTGCCAGCAGCTCCTCGGGAGCCAGGTCCAGGTCCGCCAGTGTGCGCACCGCCGTCCGCAGACGGCCCATGGTCACGGCGGAGTGCAGGTCGTGGCCCACCACGTCGCCCACCACCAGGGCGACCCGCCCGCCAGAGAGGGGGATCACATCGAACCAGTCGCCCCCCAGACCGGTGTGCCCGCTCGCCGGCAGATAGCAGGACGCGGTGCGCACCGCTGACGGCGCCGGCAGCCGCTGGGGCAGGAGACTGCGCTGCAGGGTCAGGGCGGTCGTCCGCTCCCGGTTGTAGCGGCTGGCGTTGTCCACGCACACCGCCGCGTGCGTCACGATCTCCTCGGCCAGCAGTACGTCCTCTGTCTCGAACCCGAGCGGATTGCGGGAGCGCATGAACACCGCCGCGCCCAGCGCAATGCCTCGCGCGAACATCGGGACGACGAGCCAGGAGTGGACCTCCGGCCCGACGGAGGGACATGTCCGGGCGGTTGGGACCCCGGCAGGGGAACCGTGCAGGTCGCTGCCGGTCAGAAGGACGGACTCTCTCCTGGCCAGTGCCCGGCAGAACGGCGAGCCGGGCACCGCCGCAGGCACGTCCTGATCACCGACGGCCACCACCCCGGCATCCTGTCCTTGCGTGTGTTCCCCCTCGTGCCGCCATGCGGCCCGCCGCAGCGGCGGAGGATGCGGCGCGGGGCCGTCCCGCGGTTCCTCGGCTTCGAAGACGGAGTCGAGCAGGTCGACGTAGCAGAGGTCCGCCAGGCGCGGCACCACGACCTCCGCCAGTTCCTGGGCGGTGCACCACAGGTCCAGGGTGCTGCCGATTCGCATGGCGGCCTCGTTCGCCAGCAGGAGTCGCTCGCGCGAACGGGCCCGGTGGGTGACGTCGGAGACCGCGTGCGCCAGCGCGATCACCCTCCCTGAAGGGTCTCTCAGTGGCAGGATGGACTCGGACCAGACGTATGTGCGCGGTGAAAGACCCGGAACGACATGACCGGCCACTTCCGTGTCGATGAGGGCTTCGCCGGTCGCCAGCACCCGCCGCTGCCTCGCCTCGAAGGCGTCCATGTCCAGCAGGCCGGGCGGGGCCATCTCTCGCATGGTGTGTCCCGCGTACTGGGTTCCCCGGAACACTCCCGCACGCCGTTCCGCGAGGTTCAGGGCCACGAAGCGCAGGTCGGTGTCGAAGACGTCAATGTGGAAGGGCGCGTCGGTGAACAGGCCTTTCAGCAGTGCGCGACCGAGATCGTAGGCACGGACGGCCTCTGTGTCGGCGGCCTGGACCAGCCACTGACGTCCGCCGGCGACCGAGGCCAGGGGCCGGACCCACACGTCGGCCTCCAAGGGCTCACCGCTGGCCTGCCTCAGGATCAGCGGCCCCAGCCGGCCGCCCACCTCCGGATCCCATCGCTGGACGATGTTCGCGGCCTCGCCCGGGTGGTACAGGAGCTCCGCCGCAGGTCGGCCCAGGACCTCCTTTGGGAAGTGGCCGAGCATCCGCTGGGCCCCTGCGCTCCAGCCGGTCACCCGCCCGAAGGCGTCCAGTACCGCGTCAGCCTTCCCTCCGGGCTCGGGCAGTTCCCCGTCGCCGCGGAAGGTGATGTCCCGCATCCCGCACCTCTGGCGTCCGCATACTCCGCATACCGAAGAGCGGCAATTTCAACGTTTGGTGACTAAAGCGTTATAAATACTACATCTACGTCTGTCTTAGCGTCCCGGCGCCGTCCTCTCAGCGCCGCCCCTCCAGCCCCCGACCCCCGTGGCTGTACGGAGAGCGTCCGCCGTGCGGTCCCGCGGAGCGACATCTGGACTGACACGGCGGCCGTCATCGAGATCCTCCCGTTGCGACCGCCGGGCGAGGCGGTCGCCTTCGATGACGACATTGCCGTTGGTCCGCGTCCGCCAGGGGCGGGTCCAGCGAGGGCTGATGCCCAGCTGGCGGCAGGTCTGGCGCCAGCTGGTAGTGGTGTAGGCCAAGGCGTTGCCGGTCAGGACCGTTCGATGGCGATTCCTTGCCCGGTGAACCGGACGGCAGCCCGCTGGAGCGAGGCAGCGCATGTCGCGGCGGTCTCATCCGGCAGGTTCTCGGTGTAGGCCAAGTCCGCCCTCGGTCGGTGGCACAGGCGAGGGAGACGCCGATCTGGGAGTTCTCCGTCCGCCCGGCGGTGCCGGAGTACTGCCGTTGCACTCCGGCCGACCGCGTCCCCTTCTTCAGAAAGCCGGGGTCGTCCACGATCAGGACGGCGTCCTGGTCGCCGAGCTGTCGAGCACGTAGTCACGCACGTCGTCGAGAACCTCATCGGCGTCCACTCGATCCGGTTCAGCATCCGGTGGATGCGGTCCGGACCGTCATGACCGGCCTCCTCCGCCAAGGTCCAGCCACTCTTGCGCGGCAGCGGGGCGATGAGCCCCGCATGTAGGCCAGTGCCGACTCACGCGGCTCCGACCTGCTGAAGCGGTGCAGGAACCGACCGGTTCGACATCCTTGACCGAGGAGACCGACCCGTTCTGCCTGCACACAGTCGATGCTGCGGCGATGCTTCGCGTGTTCGAGGGGTGGCCCGCATGGATGGGTGGGTTCTCCTGCACGTCGCGTACAAGAGGTACGATCGACCGTATGGACACTGGGGCGCGAACGATTCGTCACGCGGGCAGACACGGTGTCGATCACTGACAAGCGCCTGCTCAAAGGGGCACGAGCGCGTCAGACCGTACTGCGGCGCGCCGTCGACATCGCCTCCCTCGACGGGCTGGACGACGTGAGCTTCGGCCGTCTTGCGGCCGATACGGGCATGAGCAAGTCGGGCATCCAGACCCTCTTCAGGTCCAAGGAAGTGCTCCAGCTCGCGACCATCGATTATGCGGGCGAGATGTTCATCGACGCGGTCGTCCGCCCGGCGAGGGAAGCGGCTCCCGGAGTCGACCGGCTCCGCTCTCTGATCGAGCACTGGATCGATTACGCCAAAACCCCGTTGTTCGAGGGCGGCTGCTTCCGTGTCGCGAACATCGCCCGTTTCGACAGCAAGCCGGGAACGATCCGCGACGCCCTGTTCCGCAACCAGCGGGAATGGCTCGACACCATCGGGAAGGAATTGCGGAACGCCGTCGGATCCCACGAGATCGCGGAACTCGACATCGACCTCGCGGTCTTTCAGATCGATTCCGTGCTCTGCGCGGCCAACACGGCTCTGCGCCTCGGAGACGAAGACGTCATCGCCAAGGTTCGCCGCACCGTGGAAAATCTTCTGAAAACGGGCTGAACACTCCACGCGCCGGGCCGTGCGGCGCAAGAGGTGCGGCCGCCTCCCGGGACTCGCTACCCGGAGGCGCCGGCACCTGCTGCACGTCGTCACGCCTTCGTCGGCGGCGCCTTCGGCAGGAGGAACACCAGCAGGGCCGCGAGCGCCGCGATGGCGAAGGTCGTCAGGGACGTCAGTGCGAAAGCGTGTCCCGCCGCGTGCACCTTGTCGCCCGAGGCGCCACCTGTCTGGAAGGAGTGGAAGAACACCGCTCCGACGACCGCCACGCCCAGCGCAGCGCCGACCTCCTGGGCGGTGGACAGCGAGCCCGAGGCCACGCCGGCGGACTGCGGATCGATCCGTGCCAGGACCGTGTTGAGCAGCGGGGTGATCAGCAACCCGCCGCCCACGCTCTGCGTACCCCTCGGACCTCCGCGACACGAACGAGGACATACGAATCACGCTGCTCGCGGCGCTGTGCTCCTCCCGGCAGGCGCAGATTGGCGGCGGCTCCCGCGCCGGAGGCGTGCCGCCCGGAGCGGTGGCGCAAGTGGTCCAGCCGTACCACCCTCATTCCCGCCCGGTGGAAGCGCTGTCGAGCAGAGCGATCTGGTGGTCCGCCGTGAGGCCCCGCCCGTGGTCGAACGCGGCGGCAAACCCGTCCTCGCCCAGCGCGTCGCGCGCGCGGGCGGCGGCCCGGTCCACGTCGGCGCGTTCGCCCTGGGGGAGTGGTGCGTCGACGGAGTCCCGGATGGCGGCGGCCGTACCGAGCAGCGACGCGGCGTACTCCATGTGCCCGTCGGTGGCCCGGGCCCCCGCCAGTCCTTCGAGGGCGAGCGCCAGGGCACGGGGGTCCCCGGTTCTGCCGGCCGCCGCGAGACTCTCCCGGTGCAGCGTCTCGGCGAGCCTCGCATCGCCGCGCTGCTCGGCGACGAAACCGAGTTGGGCAAGGGTCAAGGCCTCTCCGGAGGCCACGCCGAGGCGGCGGTTCCACTCCAGCCAGGGGAGCAGATGGGCCTCGGCGGCGGCCAGGTCGCCGCGTCGGCGGGCGCCCATCGCCAGCCCCATCGCGGCGAACTGTTCGGCCGGGCGGTGCGACTGCTCGGCGGCGAGGCGCCGGGCGCGCTCGTGAAACTCCGTCGCCTGCGCGTCGTCGCCGGTGAGCAGCGCGACACGGCCCAGTCTGGCCAGCCGGAACGAGACCTGCGTCCAGAGCTGGAGTTCCTCCGCGCTGCGCAGTCCGTGCCGGTGGAGGCGGGCCGCGCCCTCGTAGTCACCGGCGATCTCGGCGAGTACCCCCAGCTGTTCCGATGCCTGCAACCGGCCCCAGAGGTCACCGAGTTCGGCGAAGAGGGCCGCGCTGCTCTCGGCGTTCCTCCGCAGGGCCGCAAGGTCGCCCTCGTAGATGGCCCAGGTGGCACGGGTGCTGAGCGCTGCAGCCTCGCCCCAGCGGTCGCCGCTTGCCCGGAACTCGGCAGGCAGCGCGTCGAGGTCACGGGTGGTCCGGTCGCCGAAGCCGCACCGGGCGAATGCCAGCAGCCACCTGCCCCGCGCGTCGGCACCCTCGAAGGTGTCGCCGAGATGCGTGTCGTCCCCGGTGAGCAGGGCGAACGCGGCCCGCCTGACGCGGGCGCCGGCACGGGCCGCGCCCCGGCCCTCGGCAGCAGCTGCGCCGTGGGGTGGAGTCCGCTGAGGTGACGCGTCGTGGGGTGGGGCGCCCGTCTCCCGCCCGTCGGCACACTCCACCACCGGATCCTGCTGCGCACCTTCCAGCGCGCACCCCAGCGAGCGGACGGCCTCGCCGATCCGGCCGCGCAGATACCAGTACCACGCCTGTGCGTTGACCAGGCGAAGCGCGAGATCGGCGGCGCTGTCCGCCACGGTGTGGTCCAGGGCGGCACGCAGGTTGGCCGTCTCGCTGTCGAGGAGGCGCAGCCAGTGACGCTGGTCGCGGCCGTGCAGCAGGGGTGCCACGTGCTCGGCCATGTCGGTGCAGTGGAGTGCGTGCCGACGCCTGAGCTCCTTGGTCTCGCCCGCCTCGTCGAGCCGCTCCAGAGCATAGGCGGTGACCGATTCGAGCATCCGGAAGCGAGTGCCGTCGCTGTCGAACGCGGCGACGACCAGCGAACGATCGACGAGCCGGGTGACGAGGTCCATCATGTCGTCGGCGGCGACGTCCCCTTCCCCGGCCGTCGCGCCGGGCGGGGCGCACACACGCTCGGCGGAGTGCAAGGTGAACCCTCCGGCGAATACGGCCAGCCGGCGCAATACGATCCGCTCGGGCGGGGAGAGGAGTTCCCAGCTCCAGTCGATCATCGCGCGCAGCGTGCGCTGGCGTGCCGGGGCGTCCCGGCGCATCTGATTGAGCAGCCGGAAGCGGTCGTGCAGACGGTCGGCCAGGGTGTGTACGCCGAGTGTCCGTACGCGGGTGGCGGCCAGCTCCAGGGCCAGGGGTATCCCGTCGAGGCGCCGGCAGATGAGGGCGACGGCCTCGCTCGTCTCCGGAGTCAGGGCGAAGCCGGGCGTGGTGGCGGCGGCCCGCGCCGCGAACAGTGCCATGGCCTCGCGGTCGGCCAGCGGTTCCACGGGATGGAGTATCTCCCCGGAGATGGCCAGGGGCTCCTGGCTGGTGGCGAGGATGCGGAGCCCGGGAGCTCCGCGCAGCAGGTGATCGGCGAGCACGGCCACCTCCTCGACGAGGTGTTCGCAGTTGTCGAGGACGAGCAGCAGCCGGCGCTGGGCGATCGCCTCCGCAAGCCGGTCCCGGGTCGTGCCGGCGCCGCGCGGCAGGCCCGCCACGCCCGCCGCGTCGTCGTCACGTAGGCCGAGTACGCCCGCCACGTTCTCGGCCACGCCGCCGCTGGTGCCGCCGAGTTCCACGAACCAGACGCCATCGGCCCGGACATCGTCGACGTCCTCCTCGGCGGCATCCGGTGCGTCCCCGGCCGCGTCCGCCAGCCGTGCCGCCGCTGCCAGCGCGATCCTGGTCTTGCCGACGCCGCCCGGTCCGGTGAGGGTGACCAGACGGTTCCCCCGGACCAGCGCACACACCCGCGCCACCGTTTCATGCCGGCCGATCAGCGAACTCACCGGCGTCGGCAGGTTCGTCTGTGGCCGGGCGCTCGTGGTGGCCGGGGTGGGCACCGGCGCGAGTCCGGGGTCCTGCCGCAGGATCGCCTGGTGCAGTGCGGCGAGTTCGGCGTCCGGGTCGATGCCCAGCTCGTCGGCGAACCGGCGTCTGAGGTCCTGATAGGCGTCGAGCGCCTCGCTCTGCCGACCGGTCCGGTAGAGGGCGAGCATGTGGGCGGCCCGCAGCCGCCGGCGCAGCGGGTGGGCCGCGACCAGTTCCCCCAACTCGTCGGCCATAAGGCTGTGTTCGCCGAGTTCCAGCCGCAGCTCGGCGAGATCCTCCTGAGCGGTGAGGCGCTGCTCCTCCAGGCGGGCGATCGCCGCCTGCGCGAAGCCCTCGTCCCGGAAGTCGGCGAACGCCGCTCCGCGCCACAGCCCGAGCGCCTCCGACAACAGCGACACCTTGGCGCGCGGGTCGGCTGCCGTCCGGGCACGTGCCGTCAGTTCCATGAACCGGCCGGAGTCGACCGCGTCCTCGGGCACCCGCAGCGTGTAACCCGCCGGGCCGTACTCCACGAGCGCGCGGGCATCTGCCCCGCCCTTCGCCAGGGCGCGCCGCAACTGGGAGACCTTGGTCTGCAAGGTGTTCCCCGGGTTGCCCGGCAGGGACTCGCCCCACAGGTCGTCGATCAACCGGTCCACCGGTACCGGACGCCCGTGGTGCACCAGCAGGTCGGCGAGGAGCGCTCGGACCTTCGCCTCCGGTACGGAAACGGGATTCCCGTCGCCCGTACGGACCGTCACCGGACCCAGCACCTCGAAACGCATGCCCGTCACGCTAACGCGTGTGCCGTCGGCCGTCGTGAGCGGTCCGTCAGCAGTCCGTGCGCGGGCCCCCGCATCGTGGTTCCCGTGATCGAGACCGATCACCGCCCCGGCAGCCGCGGAAACACTCTCCCGTACCGCGCTGCCCCCACCATCCGCACCGGAAGGAACCACCTCCATGAGCACCACGAGCACCGCGGCCACGACCGTGTCCCGCGAAATCCGTCTCGCCTCCCGTCCCGTCGGCGAGCCGGTGCCGCAGAACTTCCAGCTGGTCACCACCGAGATACCCGAGCCGGGCGAGGGCCAGATCGTGGTCCGCAACACCTGGATGTCCGTGGACCCCTACATGCGCGGCCGCATGGACGACGCGCCGTCCTACATCCCTCCCTTCGATCTCGGCACCGCCCTCGACGGCAGCGCCATCGGCGAGGTGATCGCCTCCCGCGCCGAGTCGGTACCGGTCGGGGCGACCGTCTCCCACTTCCTGGGCTGGCGCGAACACGCGGTCCTGGACGCGACGGCGGCCACCGTCGTCGACACCGCGCTCGCCCCGGCGTCCGCCTATCTCGGCCCGCTGGGCACCACGGGCCTGACCGCCTATGCGGCACTCACCCGCACCGCACCTGTGCGAGAGGGCGACGTGGTCTTCGTCTCCGCCGCGGCCGGCGCGGTCGGCAGCGTCGCCGGTCAACTGGCCCGGCAACTGGGGGCGTCCCGGGTGATCGGCTCGGCGGGCGGACCGCACAAGACCAAGAAGCTCCTCGACGCGTTCGGCTTCGACGCGGCGGTCGACTACCGCCAGGGCGGGTTGACCGAGCAGCTCACCAAAGCCGCTCCCGACGGCATCGACGTCTACCTCGACGCCGTGGGCGGCGACCACCTGCAAGCGGCCATCGGGGCGATGCGCACCGGCGGACGGATCGCCATGGTCGGCGCGATCAGCGGTTACAACGCCACCGAGCCGGCCCCGGGCCCCCACAACCTCTTCCAGGCCGCCGCCCGAGAGGTCACCCTGCGCGGCATGCTCGTCACCAGCCACCTCGATCTCTTCCCCGAATGGATAGGCAAGGCCGCGGCCTGGCTCGCCGACGGCACCCTGCACACCGAGGAGACCGTCGTCGACGGCATCGAGAAGGCACCCGACGCCTTCCTCGCCATGATGCGGGGCGCCAACACGGGCAAGATGCTGGTCCGGCTGGAGGGGCAGCGATGACCACCCTCAACGGCACCCCCGAGCACGACACAACCACATCCCACCCGGCCACCTCCCACACCGCTGCGCCCCACCCCGAGCCGACGCCCCCGCCCGGCAAGCGGGCCCTGCTCGTACTCGCTCACCCGCGCGCCGACTCCCTGACCGCCGAGCTCGCCCGCCGAGTCCGGGCCCGGCTCGCGGACGACGCTTTCGCCGTCGATCTCCTCGACCTGCACGCCGAGGGCTTCGATCCCCGGATGACGACCCTCGACGAGCCCGATTGGGCGGACCACGACAAGGTGTACTCGCCAGAAGTCCGGGCGCACATGGCCCGCATCGACGCCGCCGATGTGATCGTCGTGGTCTTCCCGCTCTGGTGGTTCGGACTGCCTGCCATGCTCAAGGGCTGGATCGACCGGGTGTGGAACCACGGCTTCGCCTACGGCCGCAGCGAGCCACGCCTGCGCGGCAAGCGGATGTTCTGGATCAGCCTGGTCAGCTACCCGCAGGACCAGTTCGCCCGGCTGGGCTGGGACGACATCGTCACCCGCACCATCGGGTCGGGCATCTCGGCCTTCTGCGGCATCGAGGACGCTTCGGTCCACTTCGTGTACGACTCCCTCAACGCGGGTGAGACCGCACTCACCTCCGTGGACGCCGCGCTCGACGTGTTCGTCCGGACCGCCCCGACGCCGTGATCACACCAGCCACCACAAGATCATCTCACCCGGGGAACAGCAGTTACGGGACAACCCTTGAGCCAGCCCCGGTCCGCTGGGTGGGAACCGGCACGCGAGCGCCTGCCCCGGGACTGTCCGCAGACGCGCGCTCCCGGGATGTCCGAGGACGGCCGTGTCCGGTGCAGCGCTGCGGCGCCGAAGCCTTGCTGACGGCCTTGTGGGCCTTGCCGTCACGTCCGCGGGCTTGCCGGCGCTGCGCTGATCCGGGCCTCGATGCCGACGGGGCCGGTGCGGCCCAGGACGAACCGCAGCCTGGGGAGCGGTGTTGCGCGTCGGCCGGGGCCGCCGTGCCCGTGCCGCCGTCAGTGCGGCGGCGACGTCAGGTGGGAGGCTGTGTCCCCCGTGGACATCATTTCGACCGGGCGCGGGAGTCATCTGCCGAGTGTCTGCATGGCCGATGTCGACGAGTTTTGAGGTCGCTCGCCTCTGACGGTGGATGATTGGCGTAACGGTCAGGACTCAGGAAGCGGGCGGATCGCATGGATGGGGCTGCCCAAAATGATGGTCAGTTGCAGGGCGATGAGCTGATCAAGGCTTCTGCGGCGTACGAGGGCAGCCCCGGTGACATTGCCCAGGGGCGCGAGGTGGCCCGCAGCTTCTTGGTGCGCCTGCAGTCCGTTCACGGCCTTCCGGTGTCCGACCGTGCGTGGGAAGTTGTCCCGCTGGTGGTCAGCGAGCTGTTGACGAACGCCTGCACATACGCGCCCGGACCCGTGTTTGCTCGAACTGGAGATGGCCGGTGGCCGGGTCCAGATCACGGTCTGGGACAGTGCCCCGACGCTGCCGGTGGCCCGGGCCGCTGATCCCGGCCGGGTCGGCCAGCACGGTCTGGAGATCGTTATGGCCCTCTGCCAGAGCTTCGAGGTGCACCGAGAGCCGGTCGGCAAGCGCACGACAGCTGCGGTCATGCTCGCGGACGACCCTGGCGGGGATCCCGCTGGACACGAGCCCGAATCAGCGCCGGGTACGGTCATGACCGTCACGAACTCGGTCGTCATGGCGGGGCAGCATGGCGGACCGGGTGCGGGCGAGCCGTCTGCCAAGGAAGCGGGGTGGGAGCCGGACGTGGATTCCCGGTTGGGGATCCTTCGGGTGCCGGCAGGTGAGTCCGGTGTACTGGTGTGCCTGTCGGGCGAGTTGGATGTCGACACCGCTGACGGCCTGCGTGAGGTGATAGTGGAGCTGGCGCTGCGCCCCGAGGACCACCGCCATCTGCTGCTGGACTTGTCCGAAATCGCCTATTGCGACAACGCCAGCCTGTTCACCCTGCTGGGCATCTGCTCGGCGCTCCAAGCGGTGGGCATCCAGGCGGTGATCACCAAGACGGGCGCCGCCGTGCGCACCAGAATCAACCACACCGACCTGGCTGATCGCCTGCCGCTCGCGGTCAGTCAAGATATACAACAGGATGCGGACGGGCATCCAGACCTCCACCGTCCCGACGCGAGCCCCAGGGTGACGTCAAAGCAAACCGACACCGGAAACTCGGTCAGCAGGTGACTCCCACAGTCACGGGTGGTGAACGTCGGCGGGGGAGAGGCCGGGGAGGGCGTGGTGCCAGCGTGCGGGGTGCCGCCACCGGCCGGAGGCGTCGCGGGCGACGTCGATGCGTGGCACCACGCGGCAGGCCGCGGAAACGAGGGCAACGTGAGCGTACAACCTTCCGCCGCCACCGCCAGTCTCGCCAGGACCACACCCGCACCCAGGAGAAACCGCACGTGACCACCGTCAGAAGACGCGCACGCCTCGCGCTCACGCTCGCCGGTCTGATCATTGCCGCCATCGGCCTGATCATCTACATCCCGGCCAGCATTGACAGCAGCACCGCCGACAAGGAAGCCATCGACGCCTCCGCCGCCGACTGGGCGGACGTCCTCGGCTTCGAGGCCAGTCAGTCCGCCAAGGATGCGGCCTTCGAAGCCGAGCAGGACAAACGCATCGCCGAAGAAGACAAGACGTTCGGTCTCGTCCTCATCGGCATCGGCGCTATTGCCTTCGCCGGCCGCTGGGCAGTGCGCCCCGCCACAGCCAGGCCTGCGCCCCCCATACCGACCTTCGCGCCTGCCGCCGCACCGTCCGTAGCTGACGAACTCGCCAAGCTTGCCGCACTCCGTGACCAAGGCGCCTTGACCGGAACCGAGTTCGAACGGCAGAAAGCACGACTCCTCGGCAAGTGACAGCAGCGGAGAAGGCCCCGAACCGCTGCGACAGTCGGGGCTCTTTCGATGCGCCGGCAGACGCGGGGCCACCTTGATGAGACAAGCTGGGCGCACCCGTTGACAACGATATGGCGGAACTGGCTGGAGCCCGGGTCAACGGCCGCGGCCTGAACGTCGGTGACCGCACGAGTACGAGTGCCCCTAGCCTGCCCAGCCCAAGTCGTAGACCTCGACTCCGTCGTGTACGCGGTGAACGCCACCCATGAACCCCGCCCGGACCGCAGCGCCCCGTCCCAGCCGCCCGCCGCCGTCCAGGATCCCGGGCGGACCAGGGCCGTGGCGATGGTCCCCTTGGACCGACACCTCCCTGGTCCGGCTGGAAGTCCTTACGGGCCGACGCGACCGCCGTGCTGCCCGCCGACCTTCCCACACAGCAGGCCGGCGCGACGGACACCCTTTCGCCCCTCGTCACGGGCGTCGTCACCTCGCGCAACGGCGGGATGGTGGAGGCCCAGTTCCGTCTCGGCGACGCCACCGGGATCCAGACCCTGGGCATCCAGCTCGTCGCCGAAGGAGAGCGCGCGGGCCGCGACCCCCGCGATCTGCCGACGCAGCGGCCCCGTACGATGACCGTGTGACAGCCCGCCGCACCCTTGGCACCGGCCCCGAGGCCCCGCACAACATCCGCGCCGCCCAGGCCGACCTACTCGACTCCCTCCCCGGAGTCCGTCTCCCCGACCTGGACGAACTGCGTGCCCGCGGTGTACTCGGCGCCCTCCCCGCAGCCGTCCCGGCGCCGCGGCGAACCCTCGGAGCCGGCGGTCGCGCCGACGAGGCGCCCCACCCTGCCGCCTGACGCCGGAGCCGACCAGGACGACCGACCGTCGCGCTATCCGCGGGCCAGGGCGAGGGCGAGCGTAACGAGCACGGTCACGCCTCCGAACGCCGTTCCCAGAGGGGCACTCAAGGACGGGTGGCGCCACGTCAGGTAGGCGAGCCCGATGAAGACGAGCAGGATCACGAGCACCAAGACCAGGATCAGCAGGGGCCACACCGCGCGGGGTCGGCGCACCGAGGAAGGCGCCTGCTTGGGCGACGACAACCTCTCCGTCCGCATGCGTGCCGGGCACGGAGAACGAGCAGGCGGGCCGCGAGCTGGGCAACCGGTACGGCAGTGACCGGATCCTGCACGGCAACGCATACGGAATCTGCGTGAAGTAACCGGCATCTGCCGGTCGAGAGGGGAGCCGGCGCAACGCTGCTCTCCTTCTCGACTGTGCACGTCAACGTATGTTCAGTGGCGGTTTTCCGTGCCGGCGGGCAAGGCGCTCCCCTCGGCTCTCCACTTGGGCGGGTTGCGGCGGCTCTGTGTGCCCGAGGGGACGAACAGGGGATCACATAGCTCTCGAACACGTCGAAGCCGTCCCGTTCCTCGCGCTGCACCGCGGAGTCGAACCGTTCGCGGGCATCGGCCCGGTCCTGCGCCCACACCTGCACCCGGTAGGTGCGGGCCGGGTCGAGATCGACGAAGGGCTCACCCGGCTCAGCCTGCCGACCGGTTGTGTTTGAGTGCGCCCGCCGACAGGGCGATCAGGCTGAGGTCATGGCCGAGTACGTCATGCATGTCCTGGGCGATACGCGTCCGCTCGAGCAGCCGGGCGTGATCAGCGATCAGCTGCTGCTCGCGTTGCAGTTGCTCGGCACGCTCCCACCCGGCCCGGACAAGCTGCTGATACTGGAGCCAGAACCGGCCCGCGAACCAGGGCAGCATCGTGGCGACAACCATTACTGCCACAAACCGGCCGGCCAGGGGGAGCCAAGCAGGCACGACGGACAACGCCACCACGCCGGCCGCGAGAATCGCGACCAGAGCGAGCGCTGTCGGGGCGGTCCTTCCAGGCCGCCGTCCTGCCAGGAACGCGGCGATGGCAGCCGGGACCGCCCACCACAGGTTCACCATGCTCAGGCCGGCGGCCACCACGGCGGCCGCTGTCAGAATGGTCCCTGGATCAAGTGCCCGCCGCAAAACAGCGGTCCCGGTCGCAGTGTTGATCGTCGTGCTGTCCACGGAGGCGACAGTACGGACATGGGGAGCCGTCCGACACTGCCGAAAGTTCAATCTGCGCCGGTGACCGCCGAGCACTGTGCTCTCGGAGCGTCCCCACGTGGGTGCGATTTACCAGCTCAACGACCGCCATGGACATGCGTTTTCGGCATTGCAGGCGAGGGAGAGTCCTCTCGTTCCGGTCCCATTCCTCGTCGTCCGCGTCCTCGGTCGCGTCCGGGTCGCGCGGTGGGCGCAGGCCGCTGCCCGGCGCGCTGGCAGCGATGTTGAACAGGTAGCGGCCCAGGAAGGCGATGTGCCGGTCCTTTAGCGGAGAGAGCCTCGGACATCGTGCACGGACCACACCGGATCGGTGTGGGAGCCATACTTGCCGGCGGTGCTCCAGCCGGCGAGCAGATGGTCATCGTTGACGCCGTACACCATGCCGTTCCAGGTCTCGAGGATGCCGGTTCGCGGGGCCACGCCGTTCGGACGCACGGCGTCGCTGGACCAGCGGCCCGGCATGCCGAAGCCTCCGTCACCCATACCGACCAGCGGGCCGTCGGCGGTGGCCGCCATCACCCGGCTGCCCGAGCATATGTCTGCCTGCGCACACTGGGGCAGGAGGTCATCGGCGTTGTCGTAGGCGGCCGTCTTGCCCGTGGCCAGGTCCACCGCGACAGACCACTGCGGGCATGCCCTTTTCGCCCCAGAGTCCCCACCGACGCGGGCACCCAGCTCAACGTCTCGTCCCAGCCCTTGCCCGCGTCGTAGGCGGCCGGCACGCTCAGCTTGGCGAGCGGCTGGGCCTGGTGGAAAGGGTCCGGGGCGCCGTTCTTGCTGCCCTCATGCCCACCACGCGCACCGCTGCAGCCCGTCAGCGAGACGGTCGTCAGCAGAACCGTTCCCACCACTAAACCTGCACGCATACCGTGTGCTTCCCCTCTGCCCCCGTGACGGTCTCTCCGACCGTCGGTGATCAATCGATCGCCGACGGTACCAGGGGTGGGGTAAGTGGCTGTACACAGATCCGTTGCTGCGCAGGGGCGTTGGCCGCTTCTCACCCCAGGGCCCCTCGGGACCCCTGGCCCTGCGCGCCGGCAGAACCTCCTGTGTCGGCGTACGAGCTCAAGTGACTCCGGCAAGAGAGCCGCCTAATGGCGGCGTAGGTGGGCGATCAGCAGGACTCGGTGACGGAGGAGCGGGACTCCGGCGCGTCCCGCCATGATGCGTTTTTGAAGCTTGACGTCGGTGATGCTGCCTTCGTTGACCCCGCACTTGTAAGGGTTCCGGTAGCGGGACAGGACGGCGGCGGTTGACCGCGAAGGCAGCGTGCTGTATTCGAGGTGTTGGCGGTCTGCCAACGTGCCGTTCGTGCCGCAACACGGCGCCGGCGACGTGGCGGAGCCCTGTGGATAACTGGTGACGCCACCCCTGACCAGCGAATGCCACCCGCACCGCTCCGATAACATGTTCGAACTCGCGATGAATGCCCTCATCGCTTTCCATCCATTTAACCCATATCGAACGAATCGGCTAAACGATTGATATCTAGAGCGTCGCGGGTGTCTTCGCGAATACACGGCGGGACTGCTTTGCCCGCTTGGCGGCAACGCCGAGCGTTGCTGTGGGCCGCAGTGGGTGTGGCGGGTCTTGGATTCCTCATCACACTGGAGATCGCCGCACGCCGCTACGGTCAACCGGGGCCGATTACCAACCAGGTGAAAGGGCTGATATGCGCCCCGAAACCGGGGCCGTTGTACGGCGGTTTGGCGTTGATGACGGTGGTGCTCACCTGGCGGCAACGGTTCATTGCGGTTGGTGTGGCCATCGGTATCGACGTCGTCTTCACGCTGGTGCGGTGGGCGGTCCGCATCAAGATGACCGACGGCCACTTCTTCGGCAACGGCGCGTTGTGGGTGATGTTGGGCTGTGCGGTCATCGCCGTCACACGCCGCACCGGCGCCGAACGCGCCCTGCTGCTGAAGGGCGTCGGTCTGGGCCTGCTGCTGGTGGCCGGCCGCAAGACCGGTGACACCTGGCTGCTCATCACCTCCAAGACCCGCCCGGCGGTGCTCGACCAGTACGTGGCAACCGCCGATCAGGCCCTGGGTGACCCGTCGTGGCTGGCCGGCCGGATTCTGCGGGCCACCGGCCCGATCGGCACCCATCTTCTCCACTTGGTCTACGCCCAGCTTGCAGTGGCCGCGGTTGTCGTCGCGCTGTACCAGCTGCGTAACGTGGCGGTCGAGCGCCGCTTCCCGAGCCATCATCTGGTACGCACCTTCCTGGTGATCGGCCTCATCGGACCAGCCATCTACATGATCTTCCCGGTGGTCGGGCCGGTCTTCGCCTACGGCCCGGGCGCCTCCGGCACCGGCGGCGTGCACTGGGCGGTGGCCAACCTCTGGCCGGACACGCCGCCGCCGATCAACACCCCGCACCCGATGTCGTACGATGAGTTCACTCCCCGTAACTGCATGCCCAGCCTGCACACAGCGTGGGCTACGGCGATCTTCATTCACTCCCGCAGGGCCCCACGGTTTCTGCGATTCGCGGGCACGTTCTGGCTGATTGCCACGCTCAGCGCAACGCTCGGCTTCGGCTACCACTACGGCGCGGATCTCGTCGCCGGCGTGGTGTTCGCGCTCACCATCGAGGCAGCGCTGCGCTCGCTGGACCGTGGCTGGGACCGGCCAGGAATCCAGCTGGTCGTCTCCGGTGCGACAGTCTTTGCCGCGCTCCTGGTGTCGTACCGCTATCTGCCGGTGGAGATGGCCAGACATCCATGGGTGTTCGGGCCACTTCTCATTCTGGCGATGACATCAGTGGTCCACGGCTACGTACGGACCACCAAACTGTGGGAACCGACGGCCGCGCCGACACGGCAACCGGAACCGCAACCCGAGCCAGTTTGAAGCGAGTCGCATCATGTTGCCGCTGAAGACCACGAGAGTCACCGAAGGCCACGCCGAGAGCACCGATCACCAGCGCGAGACGCACCGTGTCATGCGTGCTCGCGCTACGAGACTCCGGCGCACGTGCTGCGAAGCCGTCGTCCCGCGCGGTCCCATGCGCGCGATCGGCCATGGCGCTCCTCCTGGGTGGGCCGTCGTGCTGGTGGGGACGCGGCTGGCGGGTGGTTTGCCTGCGAGAGCGGTGTGTCCGCGGTGGTGATCGTAGGTGTGCAGCCAGCCGGGGAACGCTTCGCGTCGTTCGGTCTCTGAGCGGTAGGGGCGGGCGTAGGCCCACTCGTCGAGCAGGGTGCCGTTGAAGCGTTCGACCCTCCCGTCGGTCTGCGGCCGGTAGGGCCGGGTGCGCTTGTGGAATCCCGGCCGCGGTGAGCAGGTCACGCCAGCCGCGTGAGCCGTAGCAGAAGCCGTTGGCCGTAGGACACGTTCGACGGTGATGCCGGCCTGGGTGAAGAACGCCTGGGCACGGGTTCAGAAGCCGCTGACGGTCTCCTTCTTCTCATCCGCGTGGATCTCGCTGTAGGCCAGTCGGACATGGTCGTCGACGGCGGTGGGGGGTAGCCGTGACCGGCGTTGGAGCGGGTCTTGCCGCCCGTCTGGCGGCCCAGCACCTTGTTTCCGCCGCCGGGGATGTTGCCGAGTTTCTTGATGTCCACGTGCACCAGCTCGCCGGAACGTTCACGTTCGTAGCGGCGTATGACGCGGCCGGTGGCCCGGTTCAGGTGCGTGAGGCGGGCCGGTCCCCAGCGGCGCAGGACACGGACCTTGATGATGCGCCACTCGGAGCCATGCCCCGGCACCATAGACACGACGTATGCGCGCGATGTATAGCCAGGCACCCTATCTGTTTCGTCAAGTTTGTGGTGTTTGCCCTCGGCCTCTTCCGCTCGCAGTAGGCCCCGGATGCGAGTCGGTCAGGGCCGCGAACACGGAGAGGCGAGGGCCTGTTTGAGATGCTTGTCGCCTCTGCAGGACGGGCTTCCGCCGCGGATCTTCGGCAGCAGCGGCTCCAGCACCGCCCCTTGCTCGTCCGTCAGATGTCCACGCGCCGCGAGTCAAGCTCATCGGACGGCCGAGATCCACTTTCCGGCGTCGGAAGCCGCGGGGCTGGCTTCTTCCAGCAGATCCTGCTCGCAGCCGGGGAGCGCCGGGCTTGCTTCCCGTTGCCGCACCGGCGTCCACTCGATTCGGGCAACTCATCCGGGAGTCGTTCCACCTCCCGGAGTCAGGGGTTGAGGCAGCGGGGGTCAGCCGCGCTGAAGTGTCTCCTGCAGCCAGTCGAAGACGACCTCGCAGTGCTGCCGGGGAGCCATGGGCGAGCAGTGCAGCTGCGCGCCGGTCGCCGCGGTGAGCTTCACGTACTTCTTCGGGGCCGTCAGTTTGTCGAACATCTGGTGAGGCTGGCCCGGGTAGAACTGCTCGAAGTCGTAGTCGAGGACCAGCGTGGGCGCCTTGATACGGCCCACGGTGTCCGTGATGTCGAGCGACTCGATGAGCTTGGCCGGGGTGTAGAAATCGGTGAAGAGCCTGCCCTGGCGGGCGGCGAGCATCGCCGGCACGGAGAAGGGCTCGAAGCGCTTTTTCACCGCCGCCGCCTCGGCGGGCGACAGTTTTGGGGCGACCTCCTTGTTCCAGACGTTGTTGGTCTCCTCCTTGCTCGGAGTGAGAATCTTCCGGAGCTCGCCGAAGCCCAGCCACGGGTTCAGGCAGCCGGGCATCGCCGCCACCGCGGCGATCCGCTGTTCGAAGGCCGCGGCCCGCGGAGCCAGGTCGCCCCCCATGCTCAGCCCCGCGAGAGCGATTTTGCCGGTGTCCACGTCGGAACGGGCGATCAGCCAGTCGACAAGCGGCGTGACCACGGTCTCCCAGCGCGGGCTGAACACCACCTGGTTCACGAAGATCATCTGCCCCTGGCCGGGCCCTTCGTAGACGAGGGCGTTCCAGTCCCGGCTCAGCGCGGCGGAGACGCCGTACGTCCACATGTCGACGTTCTGCCCGTCGCTGCCGTTGGTGAGGATCACGGTGGGGCGGCGGCGTCCTGAGGCGTCGGGGCGGAAGAACCACACGGGCAGTGGGGTCGTCCCATACGGAACGTTCGCTGTCACCGGCGCCGGATCGCACAGTTTGCAGAAGATGTCCCATGCGCCGCGGCAGGCCTTGTACAGCTGCTCCTCACTGCCCGGGTCGTCGGACCCGAGGACGAAGAAGAGCGCCTGGGAGTAGTACTGCGACGCCCTCAGTGCCCGGAAGCGCCTGGTCTCCCGGTCGGCTTCGGCGCCCTCGGGTGCCTTCATCAGCTGGTCGCCGAGCTTCCTGAAGGTCTCGACGTACGTCTGTGCGGACAGGCCGGCCTTGGTGATCGCGTTCACGGCGGTGAGCACCTCGCCCACGTCGCTGCTGCCCTGGTCGGAGCCGCCGAGCGCCAAGAGCCCGTTGAAATTGAACTCCGGGTTGCTGAACAGCGTCATCACGCCTGGCGTGGCCCCGGCGCCGGAGGCGGAGGCCGTACCCGAGGTCGGGGGCTGCGCGGAGGAGGCCTCCGTGGTGGTGCAGCCTGTGGCCAGCAGGGCGGCCCCCGCCACGCCCACGAGCCCGGAGAGGGCGCTGCGCCGTCCTGGGCCGAGGACCTGGTCAGGCGGTAGGTGTCTCATGGGCGCCCAATGTATGTCCGAGCTCCTCTCACCTCGCCGCACAACGCCCGCCGTTGCCCCGAATAGCCCCGATGTGGTGAGCCAGGCCCAGGCGGAGGGTCCGCGGCTGACGGGTGAGGGCGGGCTGCTGCAGCAGTTGACCAAGCGGCTGCTGGAGTCCGCCCTCGAGGGCGAGATCACCGATCACCTCGGCCATGACAAGCACGATCCGGCGGGCAAGGGCGGCGGCAACTCCCGCAACGGCAAACGCTCCAAGACCGTGCTGACCGACGTGGGACCGGTGGAGACAGCCGTGCCCCGCGACCGGGACGGTTCCCTCGAGCCAAAGATCGTCAAGAAGCGGCAGAAGCGCCTGACCGGGGTGGACGAGATGGTGATCTCACTGGCCGCGAAGGGCCTGACCACCGGGGAGGTCCAGGCCGCCTGGCGGAGGTCTGGGCTCGCGTCCACGGCCGCCCAGGCACCCGTTGATCCGTTGATCACCGCGGTGATCCGGCGACCGGGTCCGTCACACGCAGCCCAACTCATCAGATGTGCGTCGGCTCGCCGCAGCCCTCCCGCTCGTCCTGAGTGTTGGGCGGCGGAGCGGTGGTACCCCGCGGAATCACATGGGTGGGCAGGACGATGTGCCGCTTGTGGTCCGTGTCGGAGTCGTTGATGAGTTTCAGGGCCAGTTCGCCGACCTCGCGGCCGATGTCCGAGGGTGACTGGGCCACCGTGGACAGGTCGAGCCACTCGGCCAGCGGCTGGTCGTCGAAGCCGAGGACGGACATCCGCTCGGGCACCTCGATCCGCGTCTTGCGCAGGACCCCGATGAGGGAGGCGGCCAGTTCGTCCTGTTCGGCGAAGATGGCCGTGGGAGGCTTCTGCAGGCTCAGCAACTGTCCCACCGCCTCCATGACGCTGCGCCTGTCCTGGGGTGGCGCGCCGACCACCAGGTCGTCGTCCGGGGGGATGCCCGCTTCGGTGAGCGCCTGCCGGTAGCCGAGCAGCCGCTCCTGGGAGCTGAAGCTGAAGCCTCTGGCCCCCACCGTGTGGGCGAAGGCGATCCGGCGGTGTCCGAGGTTGAGCAGGTGGTGGGTGGCCTTCCGGGCGCCTGCCATGTCGTCGACATAGACGCTGGGCCGGCCGTCGACGTGCTGGCTGACATAGATGACCGGCATGCCGAGGTCGTCCAGCCGCTCGGTCTCCTCTTCGGTGAGGTCGAAGCAGAAGACCAGTAGCGCGTCGGCGTTCCGCCGCGCCGGGAGGTGCTCGAAGAACGCGGTGCGCTCGGCCATGTCGGGGACCACGTAGACGTTCATCTCCATGCCGGCCGCTCGCAGCAGCGGGCCCAGGCTGGACAGGGACGAGCCCATGAACCACGAGGTGAGCGTCGGTACGAGCACAGCCATCACCCCGGTCCTGCCGGTGACCAGGCTCGCAGCCTGACGCGAGACCGCGAAGTTCAGCTCGCGCGCGGCCTGCTCGACCCGGGAGCGAACCTCCGGCGAGACAGTGGACAGGCCACGCAGGGTGCGTGAGACGGTCGAGGTCGAGACCCCGGCCCGTTCGGCGACGTCGGCCATCGTGGGGTGTCGCTGAGCTGGTGGCATGAGCGGACGGTAGCACGAAACCCGCCGCGTGGGCGGCTCGCTGTGACAGCGCTGTCACGCCCTAGAGTGCCCTGAATGCCCGTATAGGAACCACGTCTTCGGCCCCGCAGACTCTTTATTACCTGGAAGTAACGCATTGACTTCCCCTGCGTGCACTCCTACGGTGCAAGCGTTGTCTCAGCGGAGTCGAAGTTATCCCGGCGGAGTGACCCTTCAGTGCTTTGACCTGCAGTATTTATCTACCAAGTGTCGCGACAACGCAGTCTCACAACAGAGGCATCTCAGAGTCATCGAGGCAGCGACTCCTCTACAGGGAGTCGGCCCCGGCTTCGGTTCCGCACAACCAGGAGAGACAGTGAAGATCCAGACCACCAGAGCCCTTCAGTGCTCCGCTGCGCTCGTCGCCGCCGGGCTCGTCCTGACCGCCTGCGGCTCGTCCGGAACAGGTGACTCCGGGGAGCAGGCGGGCAGCGCGTTCGAGGGCCGTGGCCCCATCTCGTTCGTGGCCGGCAAGGACAGCACCGGCGTCTTCCAGGCGGTGATCGACCGCTGGAACAAGGCGCACCCGAAGGAGAAGGTCACCTTCATCCAGTTGCCGACAGATCCGGACGCGCAGCGCCAGCAGATGATCCAGAACGCGGAGACGAAGTCCGACGCCTACACGGTGCTCTATCTCGATGCCGTGTGGACCTCGGAGTTCGCCGCCCATCAGTGGGTCGACAAGCTGCCCGAGAAGCAGTTCCCGCTGGACGAGATGCTGAAGCCGGTGGTGGAGACGGCGCAGTACCGCGGCGGTCTGTACGCGGCACCGGGCACGTCGGACGGCGGCCTGCTGTACTACCGCACCGACCTGCTGAAGAAGGCCGGCATCAGCAAGGCGCCGACGACCTGGGCGGAGATGAAGGACGCCTGCGCCAAGGTGAAGAAGCTGCCCGAGGCCAAGGGCATGTCGTGCTACGCCGGGCAGTTGCAGAAGTACGAGGGTCTGACCGTGAACTTCGCCGAGGCGGTGAACTCCGCGGGCGGCGTCATCACCGACGACAACGGCAAGCCGAACGTGGACACCGCGGAGGCGAAGAAGGGCCTGGACTTCCTCGTCGACTCCCTCAAGGACGGGACGATCCCCAAGGAGGGCATCACCTACCAGGAGGAGGAGAGCCGTCAGGCGTTCCAGGACGGCAAGCTGATCTTCCTGCGCAACTGGCCGTACGTGTACTCCCTGGCGCAGAAGAGCGAGATCGCGGGGAAGTTCGCGGCCGCGCCGCTGCCCGGCCTGAACGGGCCCGGCTCCTCCAGCCTGGGCGGTCACAACCTGGGTCTGTCGTCCTTCGCCAAGAACAAGGCCACGGCGCTGGACTTCATGAAGTTCTTCACCAGCCAGGAGACCGCGGGCACGTTCCTCAAGGACGCCTCCCTCGCCCCGCAGTACACGGCCCTGTACGACGACGCGTCGCTGGCCAAGCAGTTCCCGTACCTGCCCGTCCTCAAGGAGTCCATTGAACGCGCGGTGCCGCGTCCGCGGGTCGTGCAGTACGGCGATGTGACTTCGGCGATCCAGCAGGAGACGTACGCCGCGCTGACCGGCAGCAAAAGCAGCGGTGAGGCGCTGAAGGACCTGCAGAGCGACCTGCAGAAGTCCACAGCGCAGTGAGGAGCAGGATGATGGCCGGTACCAAGGTCCCGCCCGAGGCCGCCGCCGCACGGCCAGGCGGCCGTGACAACAAGACCCCCGCGCCGGCGGTTCACCGGCGCGGAGGCTCCCGGGCGACGGCGGGTTCGGGGCGGATGGCGGCACTGCTGGTGTCCCCGACCCTGCTGGTGCTGGCGGTGGTCGTTCTCTATCCGACGATCATGGCACTGCACGAGTCGCTCTACGGGCCCAAGGGACTGGACCCCAGGACCGGCTTCATCAGCACCACCGAGCCGTTCGTCGGCCTGCAGAACTACGCTGACATCTTCGGCGAGGCCGGAGAACGGTTCTGGAACGCCTTCTGGAACACCACCTTCTTCACCGTCGTCACCGTCGGGCTGGAGACGGTGATCGGCGTGGCCATGGCGCTGATCATGCACCAGGCATTCAAGGGCCGGGCCCTGGTACGGGCCGGCATCCTCATCCCATGGGCCGTGCCCACCGCCATCTCCGGCCTGCTGTGGCGGTGGAACTTCAACAGCGACGGCATCGTCAACACCCTCATCGGCCACCAGGTCTTGTGGACCACCGAGGGCTTCCACGCCAAGGTCGCGGTCATCGTCGCCGAGGTGTGGAAGACCGCCCCCTTCGTCGGACTGCTGGTCCTGGCCGGACTGCAGGTGATCGGCAAGGAGGTGTACGAGGCCGCAAGGCTCGACGGGGCCAGCCCTCTGCGCCAGTTCTGGCACATCACCCTGCCCCTGGTGAAGCCCGCCCTGCTGGTGGCGGTGCTGTTCCGCTGCCTGGACGCGCTGCGCATGTTCGACTTGCCCTACGTCCTCGTCGGCGCCCAGAAGACCTCGGTGGAAACGCTGTCCATGCTTGCGCAGAACGAGGCGTCCAACGTCCGCTTCGGACCGGCTGCCGCCTACTCGGTGCTCCTTTTCCTCTACGTCTTCCTCATCGCGCTGGGCTTTGCCCGGCTGCTGTGTGCCGATCTCGTCGACGGCGGCGGCAAGAGCAGGCGCCATGGCAGCGGCCGGCGCCGGACGATGACGTTCTCCCGCCGTACGGAGGTGACGGCATGATGGCCTCGGCGAAATGGCGCACCTGGCTGGTGTACGCAGGTGTCGTCGCGATGGTGGCCTACTGCCTGGCCCCCTTCTACTGGATGCTGGTCTCCAGTCTGCGGCGTACGTCCGACATCTTCGACACCTCCCTGCTTCCCTCCCCGGTGTCCTTCGAGAACTACCAGGCGGTGTTCGACCCCTCCCAGGGGTTCACCCGCGCGCTGCTCAACAGCCTGATCGTCGCCGGCATCACGACCGTCCTGGCGCTGCTGCTGGCCACCTTCACCGCCTACGCGATGGCCCGGCTGGAGTTCAGGTTCAAGCGGCTGGTACTCACGCTGATCATCACCACCTCGATGTTCCCGGTGGTGTCGATCGTGGTCCCGCTGCTGAAGCTGTTCACGGAGATCGGCTGGATCAACACCTACCAGGCCATGATCGTGCCGAGTATGTCCTTCGCGCTGCCGCTGGCGGTGTGGAACCTGACCACGTTCTTCCGGCAGATGCCGGACGAACTGGAGCACGCCGCCATGGTCGACGGCTGCACCCGCGGCCAGGCGTTCCGCAAGGTCATCGTCCCGCTCGCCGCGCCGGGCATCTTCACCACGGCGATCATCACCTTCATCGCCGCCTGGAACGAGTTCCTCATCGCCCTGTCGATGACCAACAAGTCCGAGATGCAGACGGCGCCGGTCGCCATCTCGAAGTTCTCCGGAGCCACCCAGTTCGAGACCCCGTTCGGCAGCCAGATGGCGGCGGGCGTCCTCGTCACCGTCCCGCTGGTGGTCATGGTGCTGTTCTTCCAGCGCCGCATCGTCGCCGGACTCACCGCGGGCGCGGCCAAGTAGCCACCGCGCTCCGCGCCTTCTCCCCCCCCATCCTTCAAGGAGTCACACCGCAGCATGTCTCCCACCGCAGAATGGTGGCGCAGCGCCGTCATTTACCAGGTCTACATCCGCAGCTTCGCCGACGGAAACGGCGACGGCGTCGGCGACATCGCCGGCATCCGCTCCCGCCTGCCGTATCTGAAGGAACTCGGCGTTGACGCCATCTGGATCACCCCGTGGTACAAGTCGCCGCAGGCGGATCACGGCTACGACGTGGCCGACTACCGGCTGATCGACCCCCGGTTCGGTACCGTGGCCGAGGCCGAGCAGCTCATCGAGGAAGCTCATCGGTACGGCATCCGCGTCATCCCCGACATCGTGCCCAACCACACCTCCGACCAGCACGCCTGGTTCCAGGAGGCGTTGGCCGCGGGACCGGGCAGCCCGGAGCGGGAGCGCTACATCTTCCGGCCCGGCCGCGGAAGCGACGGCACCGAGCCGCCCAACGACTGGGTCTCCGCCTTCGGCGGCCCGGCCTGGACACGGCTGCCCGACGGGGAGTGGTACCTGCACCTGTTCGCCCCGCAGCAACCGGACCTCAACTGGGAACACCCCGACGTACACGCGGAGTTCGAATCCGTCCTCCGCTTCTGGTTCAGCCGGGGCGTCGACGGATTCCGCATCGACGTCGCCCACGGACTCGTCAAGCACCCCGAACTTCCCGACCTGCCACCCCGCCCCGAGCCGACGGACCAGCGGCCCCGGCAGCACACCGACCACCCGCACTGGGACCGCGATGAGGTCCACGACATCTTCCGCACCTGGCGCAAGGTGGCCGACGAGTTTCCCGGCGACCGGTGCTTCGTCGCAGAAGCCTGGGCGGACACCTCCGAGCGGCTCGCCGCCTACGTCCGCAAGGACGGTCTGCACACCGCGTTCAACTTCAACTTCCTCATGTCCGGCTGGGATGCCAAGGACCTGCGTGCGGTCATCGACGACTCGCTCGCCATGCTCGGCGCCGTGGGCGCCCCCGCCACCTGGGTGCTCTCCAACCACGACGTCATGCGCCACGTCAGCCGCTACGGCCGCCAGACAGTCAGGGGCTGGATGGTCAACGAACGCTACGAACCCCAAGGCCCTCCCGACCTCGCCCTGGGCACCCGCCGTGCCCGCGCAGCAGCCCTGCTCATGCTCGCCCTGCCCGGCGGCGCCTACCTCTACCAGGGCGAGGAACTCGGCCTGCCCGAGGTTGAGGACCTGCCCGAGTCCGTCCTCCAGGACCCCGTCTGGGAACGCTCCGGACACACCGACCGCGGACGCGACGGCTGCCGAGTGCCCATCCCCTGGTCCGGGCAGGCCGCACCGTACGGCTTCAGCCCCGAGAACGCCGCCGCCACTCCTTGGCTTCCGCAACCCACGGACTGGGCCGCACGCAGCGTGGGGGCACAAACCGGCGACAGAACCTCCATGCTGGAGCTGTACCGCACCGCCCTGCGCCTGCGCCGCGAGCACCCGGCCCTCGGTGAAGGCACACTCACCTGGCTCGACGCCCCCGCCGGAGTCCTCGCCTTCAGCCGCGACCCCGGCTTCATCTGCCTGGTCAACCTCTCGGCCCAGCCATACCCCCTGCCCGAAGACACCTCGATCCTGCTGACCAGCGGACCTGTCGAGAACGGCCTGCTGGCACCGGACCACGCGGCCTGGCTCGCGGTATAGCGACCCGATCCGCCAGGGCCTGGCCGGTGTTCTCCCCGCCGACAGGGCAGGCCCTGGCCCCTCACCGCACGCCAGCCGGGTCGGCTCCTCCATGAACCGCTCGTAAGTGCCCACCAGCATTCGGCTGACGGCAACCCCACTTCACATGGAGGGAGCCCTCCGGCCCCGAGGGCTCCCTCCATCCTTTCAGCCATGGACAACGGACAGCCGGAAACCCTGTCCGTAACTTCGGCTCGTACACCGTGCCGCCGGGCAGCGCGTCGGCCCCGGCAGGACATCGACGGAGCGGGCGAGCATCGGCTCCAGCGGCGTAGCGAGAACCACACTCTTACCCGCCGCAATACTGATGAAATCGACACGCGGGGAGTGGTGGGACGTAAGGGTGGATCTGGACGCTGACGCCGATGAGCTGTACGGCCTGCCGCCGGGCGAGTTCACCGCCGCCCGCGACGAGCGGGCCACGGCCGCGCGGGCTACGGAACCGGGAGCTGGCCGAGCAGATCCGCCGGCTGCGCCGCCCCACCCTGGCGGCGTGGGCGAGCAGTCTGCTGGTGCGAGCAGCCGGACGAGCTGGACGAGATCGCGCCGGGCAAGTCCCAGGTCATCGAGGTCACCGGCTTTGTCGACCTGGAGGTGGAGCCGGTGTACTTCGACAAGACCTACTACCTCGCCCCAAAGGAGAGGAGTACCAGACCGGCACCGACTCCTACCGCCTCGCTGTCACCCAAGCCCGGACAGCAGCAGAGAACGCCGTCGGCTGCCCTCACCGGCCGGCAGGAGGCGCTGCCGTCTTGCCCCGCAGGCGAGGGGTCCGGACGGCCTCCCGCTATTGCGGTGCGATGGCTTTGAGCCAGTCCTCGACGGCGACGACATCGGCCCACTGCGGGAACAGCTTTTCGGTGAGCATCGTGTGCACCTCGGGGTCGGTGTCGAGGCAGGCATCCGCCAGGACGGTGAGGCCGAAGTCCAGGTCGATGGCGTGCCACAGGGTGGACAGCACTACAGCGCTGGTGGCGATGCCGGTGAGAACAAGGCTGTCGATATCGCGAGCCCTGAGTACCAAGTCGAGGTCGCTGCCCGAGAACGCGCTTCCCCGCCTCTTGGTAACCACCACGTCGTTCTGCTGGGGCGCAACATCGTGATGAATCTCGGTGCCAGGGGCCCCCTCGGTGAACAGGCCGGCCCGCACGGCGTTTCTCATCACCCTGTTGCGAGGGCTGACTTCCGGATCGCCCGGCCGTAACCCCATCACCACGTAGATCACGGGGATGCCCGCAGCCCGGGCACCGTCGATCGCCCTGCGCAAGCGCGGCAGATATCCGGAACCGTCGTCGGCGATGGCCACGACGTCCCGTTGGACATCCATCACCAGAAGTGCGGTGTTCGCCATGCTTGCCGTTCCTTCTCCGTCGGGAAACAAGAGCAAGTCTGGTGGATCAACCGTGCCGCGGTGGAGGTTTCGGAGATCCTCATCAGCGTCGCCCCGCAGTGCGCCCATGACCGGTGTCAGTTCTCGTCGACATTTTCTTGCCCTGCGATCACCAAGTGCTGTCCAAACTGGTGATAAGCGGTGTCGCCCGTCAGTTACGAAGCCGGCACGCGTGGTTGAGGTGGTAGGAGGTCAGGGGCAGCGGCGTCGCCTCGGCTCCCGCGGGCAGGAAGCGCATGGTCAGCGCCGTGGGCGGCAGCACCCGCATCGGCCCGGTCGGATCTCTCCGTCGGGCCCCGCACCACCGATCGTCACCTGGTTTTGGGGCGAGCACGCCACTGCACGCCGCCGTCAACAACTGCTGTCCGGACCGCGATCGCGATGATGACCCGCCGCCTCACCCGCCGGCCAGCGCGGCGGCGAGAGTCCATCGCCCCGTCCTCGTTGGAGACCGCCGCCTGATGGTTTCGCGCTTCTCCACTCAAGGGGCGACTTTTGGTGGTGTCGGCAGCTGTCGATCGGTTCCCATCGCTGGGTGGCCTGGGCGCAGACCTATGCTGTCCGGATGATCAAGCCGATTGAACTGGTGATATTCGACTGTGACGGAGTTCTGGTCGACAGCGAGCGCATTGCTGTCCGTGTCCAGGTGACTCTCGGCGCCGAACTGGGCTGGCCGCTCACCGAGGATGAGGTCGTGGGCCGCTTCATCGGGCGTTCGCACGCCGCCATCCGCGAGCAGGTCGCCGATCGGCTCGGGGAAGAGACGGCCGCCGTCTGGGCGGAGCGGTTCGAGCAGTTGCACCGTGAGGCTGTGGACGCCGGGCTCACCCCGGTCGAGGGGCTGCCCGAAGCGCTCGACGCGATCACACTGCCGACCTGCGTGGCGTCCAGCGGCTCCCACGAGAAGATGCGTCACACGCTGGGGCGTACCGGCCTGTACGAGCGTTTCGCGGGCCGCATCCACAGCGCCTCGGAGGTGGCGCGCGGCAAGCCCGCTCCCGATCTGTTCCTGTACGCCGCCGAGCGGATGGGCGTCGATCCGGCCGCCTGTGTGGTGGTCGAGGACAGCCACCCCGGGGTCCAGGCCGCCCGCGCCGCCGGCATGCGCGCCCTCGGCTACGCCGGCGGGCTGACCCCGGCCGCACAGCTCGAAGGCCCTGGCACGGTCGTCTTCCATCACATGCGCAAGCTGCCCGTCCTGCTGCTCGAGCAGTGACGTACGGGTCCTACGAGACCGTCGTGCGGCAGAGCCGTTTTCTGCCCGGACGCCGTGCTGCACGCGCTTTTCGATGAGGGTGAACGACTCGGTCGTGCCGCCCGGCTGCGGCTCGTCCTCCTCGTGGCCGACGGGCTGGTGGCCGGCGTCGAAGGCAGTACGTGGTCGAACGGCCGTTGCCTGTCAGGCAGTCGAGGCGGACCGCGGTTCGATCCGCCTCGGCCATGCGGTGCGCCGCGGCCTGCTGGCACCCCCACTTCGCCCAGGAAGGCCAGGCGGTCTTCCGTTGGGCCACCGGCGAACTGCCCGCCATCGCCCGGGAAGCCTGTGCACGTGCCGGCCTGTCCCTGACCGACCTGGCAGTGTTGTCACGCACCAGGCCAACCTGCGCATCATCGACGCCGTCATACGCCAACTCGACCTCCCCGAGAGCGCGGTGATCGCCCACGACGTCGTCGAGTCCGGAAACACCTCCGCCGCGTCCGTCCCGCTCGCCCTGTCAAAGCTCACCGAACGCGGCGAACTCTCCTCCGGCGCCCCAGTCCTGCTGCTGGCCTTCGGCGGCGGCCTGTCCTGGGCCGGACAGATCGTCAGTTGTCCCTGAACCCGAGCACCGCAGCGATAGTGCAGGATTCACATAGGCCAGGCCGGGCGGAGCAGCCGGCCCGAAGATGCGGTGAGATGGGGATCATGATGAGGACTGACGCGATCGTGCTGCCCGGGCTGTACGTCGGCTATCCCGGGGTGGCTTTCGGCGGCTACGTCGCCGGCGTGCTGGCGGAACGATCCGAGGCGAAGACGGTACGGGTGGATTTCCGCGGGCCGGTGCCGACAGATGTGCCCGTGCGGATCGCCGAAACAGCAGGAGGGGGCGTGGAGTTGGGCGAGACCGAGCGGCCCCTTGCCGCTGCGCGCCCCGCCGAGCTGTTGCTTGACACACCGGCCGCGCCCTCCTGGGACGAGGCGGTTGCCGCAGCCGAGAGGTTCCGGGCTGCGCCGCCGTCTGGTGTGGTCGACTGCTTCGGCTGTGGTCTGCGTAGTGCTGACCGTGGCCTGCACATGCACTGCACGCCGGTGCCGGGTCGCGACCTTGTTGCCTGTGCCTGGGTCCCGTCGCCCGCTTTCGCCGACCCGGACGGCCTCCTCCCGACCCGACTGGTCTGGTGTGCCCTGGACTGCCCGGGAAACTGGGCGGGCCGCCTTCTCGGCACCCAGCGTCCGGGCGCGGTCACCGCAGCCCTCACGGGCACGATTCTGCGGCCAGTCGTCGCAGGTGAGCCATACATTGCGTACGCGTGGCTGCTGTCGGAGTCCGGCCGCAAGCATATGATGGGTGTGGCGCTCGCCACGGCGGAGGGCGAACTGTCCGCCGTCTCCGAGGCGCTGTGGATTGATCCCAGGCCGGCGCCCTGAACGGAGGCTCAGGGGCGACTTCGCGGCCGCGGAGCACTGTGGTCCGCACCACCGCGACAGCACCCACATGGTCGATCAGCGGGCACCAACCCTGATCAACCCTCCCCTCGGGGAGCGACCGTGCGCCGGGTTGCGTTCGATGGACGTGGTCAACGGGTGCGCTGCGCGGCCGAAGTCGTCGGCAGAGCCCGGGCCAGTCCGGTCTGCAGCGCTGCGAGTCCGCGTACCACCGGAACCGCCGTCGCCGCCAGCACCACGCCGATGCCGGGGTTGAACGCGATGTCGGCCCACCGCGAAGAGACGCCGAACAACAGGTCCAGCAGCCCCGCCGTGTCCTCGTCGCGCGGAATCCCCCACGACCAGCGCCGTAGAGCAGCTCACCGAGCCCGCCCACGGTCCGGGTCAGCGCGATACAGAAGGTCACAGCCCGCAGCGGGAAGGCCACCAGCATGTGTGCCAGTCGCGCCAGGACTGCGGGTCACACAGGGCGTGCAGCCGGCGCACGGGTCCAGTGCCACGCCCCGACGACCTGTAGTGGTGCGGCGGCAGCCCGCGACCGGTGACCACCGCGACCTATCCGCGCTCCACCCCGGCGAAGGCCCTGGCGATGACCAGGGAGGCCACCAGGATCGGCAGCCCGAGCAGGACGGCGAAGCTGGCCTCTCCGGCCGTGAAGCCGTCACGGCGATCATGAACGCGGCTATGCCCGTCGGCAGCCCTGAGAGGAGATAGCTCAGTTCGCGGCCGAAGCGGCTGGCGCGGCCGCCCCTGGCGGCGCCCCATGCGACCGGCTCGGCGGCATGTGGCGCCGTGAGCGGTGAAGTCGTCTCGGTCATGGCTCCACCCTCCTGTGCGCCGAGCGGCGTGCCCATCCGGACCACCCTCCACCTACTGGCCAGCGAGGCATCGTTCGCCGCTCTGTGCGGCGTCAGCCCCGTCGAGCAATCTTCCGGAAAGACCCAGCGTCGCAGGCTGAACCGCGGAGGCAACCGGCAGGTGCCGGCGAGTATCGCCTTGAGCTGGTTCTTCGTCTGCGTTCGGGCCTTGACGGCCGACTCCTTCGCCAGCCCGAGCACGCGCATTTCGGCCGCTGGGCCCTCACCGGTCTTGGGTATGACGTCGGCGCGTGCGGACAGCACCGCGCGGGCGGCGGCCTCCGCATCGACGGCCTCGGTCTTGCCGCGCTTGCTACGCAAGGCGCGGTCGGGCTGATTGACCTCGACGACGTCGATGTCCTCCCGGCTCAGGAAGCGTGTCAGGCCCGATCCGTTGGATCCGGTGCACTCCACACCCGCTCGGATCAGGGCGCCGAAAGGGCGTGCCCAGGCCAGGAGTTGGCGGTATCCGGCGACGGTAACCGGGAACTCCTGGTGAGCCAGGAGCACCCCGAGTATCGGTGGTCGAGACCCGCGCGTAGCCGATGAACATGCGTCGGAATCCATTGGCCGGACCGGTTCACCGACGTTGATTGCCGACGCGAGCTGCCGACACTCACCGCAGTGAGTGTCGGCAGACGGTCGTTTGCCGGCATTTGAGTTTCACCGTGACACGGGCGAGGCCGCTGCCTGCCTGACCGTCAGTCGGCTGGCCGGGTCTTCAGTGTCGGCCGCGGTCGAGGGCGGCGACCTCGCGTAGGGCCTCGGCGACGGCCGGAAAGTCCTTCTTCAGGATCGCATCGTGGTTGCTGGCGACCTTCGCGCTGATCTTGATGTTTGGATTGCGGGCGGTCACCGCGTCGAGGCTGGCGCGGATCCGTACCTGCTCATCACCCTTGCTTCCGAGGGACGTCCCCGAAGCAACCACGTATCGCGCCGGGGACGGTGATGTTGTCCAGTACGGGCCCAGCTCGCGCTCGCGGTCTTGGACGCCGATCAGTTCATCGATGCTCCGGAACGCGTCGCCGGTGGCGGGACCGCCATGGACCCAGCCGTTATCGCCAAGTTGCTGTCCAGCGGGTCCTCGAAGCGTCGGCTCGAACGGCTCACCGAACGCGAACCTCCGTGCTCGGCCTCATGGCCGAAGGATTGTCCAATCAGGCCATCGGCCAGCGGCTCTTCCTCAGCGAAAGCGCCATCAGCAAATACCCGACCCCCCTGTTCGGCAAACTCGGCATCACCGTTGACAACAACAACCGCGTCCTCGCCGTCCTCACCTGCCTGAATACCCATGACGCCTCTCGGCTCCATCGCAGTCGGCATTTCATAAGTGGTCCATCTTGCAACATCCGGGCAGGACGGACGTTCCCGCAGGCCACCGTTTCACCGGTCGTTTCCTTCCTATTGACCGATGAAACGCACTCGCGAAACGATCTGTCGTGATCACCGACACGTACAAGCTCGTCGAAGCGCACAAGTGCCCGATGTTCATTTTGTCTGGACGAGTCGGCTACCTCGACCTGGACAAGACCGGTGCGGAGCTGCTGTTCCAGGTGTTCACCGAGCGCGAGGAACGACGGGCCATCGCCGTCGCCTCCAACGCTCCGTTCTCGGAGTGGAAACAGACCTTCACCGAGCCGCGGCTCTGCGCGGCAATCGTGGACCGGGTCACCTTCAACGCACACATCGTGGAGACCGGCACCGACAGCTTCCGCCTTGCCCAGACCCAGGAGAATCGACGACGCCGAACCTGACCGACCGGTGGGTCCGGGATCAACCACTGATCCCGGACCCACGTCCTGGCGACGTCAGTCGCCCTGGTCGTCACCGCCGCGGCGGAAGTCACGCCTTGTCCATGCTGGCTGCCTGCGGATTCGCCGCCATCGTGGTCTCGCCGGGCGCAGGCGTCCCCTACCGGCGCCGCCGTGCGACGTCTTCATCTGGTCAGAGTCTCGAAGCCGGAGTCATCGCAGTAGGACACCGCACGGCGTTCAGCGTCTGTGTCGCCGCCGACCGCCATAACGGTGTCATCGAGGATGTGGCTGCCGACGCGGTCAAGCCCCCTATGATCCAGCAGCTTCGCGGCGGAGATGACCGCATGCCCTTCAACGTCGGCGTCGCTGGACTGGGACGACTGGACTCTCTGTCCGTTCGCGTCGACGCTTCCAGTAGTGACGTTCCTGATGCGCTGCCAGGCTCCCAGCTCGGTGCAGTAGTTCCGTTGCCACTCCTTGGCTTGCTCGGAGTCGTAGGACGAGCAGCTGCTCGTCAGGCTGGCGACAACGACAGCCGTCGCTGCTGCTCGTGTGACTCTTCGCGTGCTTCTACAGCTTCGCATGCTGTTGCGCTGCATGGATATCCCCTCCCGGAAGCAACCACTGAAGAGTATGGATCAAGGAGCTGTCTACCGTGACGGCACACGCCCCGCCATGACCCCGACCACAGCCGCGCGCCCCCTCCATGGCCGGTCAAACGCACAGCCCTCTGGGGCCGCGGGCCGGTAGCGTGCCGCAGGTGATGGTGGGCACCGAACAGACCCGGCTGGTCGTGCTGCGGGGCAACAGCGCTACGGGCAAGTCGTCCGTCGCGGTCGGCATCCGTGACAAGTTCGGCCGCGGCCTGGCCCTGGTCGGCCAGGGCAACCTCCGCCGCATCGTGCTCTGCGAACGCGACCGGCCGGGAGCCGCGAACATCGGCCTGCTCGACCTGACAGCCCGCTACGTCCTGGACGCCGGGTATCACGTCGTCGTCGAAGGCATCCTCTATGCCGACCGCTACGGCGACATGCTTGCCCAGCTGCGCGCCGACCACCGCGGCCCGACCCGCGGCTATTACCGGGACGTGCCGTTCGCTAAAACCCTCGCTCGGCACGCCATCAAGCCGATCGCCGATGACGTCAGCGAGACGCAGCTGCGCGACTGGTACCGCTCACGCGATCTACTGCCTGGCGGAGTCGAGACCGTCATCGGCGCCGACAGCGCCCTGGACGAGACTGTCGGATGAGCAGCCCGTTGTCGAGGTACGTTGTCGAGCAGTCCCCTTGGACGCCGCGTCCCGCCGTGCGCTGCGTCCGGGGGGCACATGACTGAGACGCCACTTCTGATGGCGGCACACCGCACAGGACCGGCTGGTTCGTCATCCTTGCCGCGCCGTCTGCCATCTCGTCCTTCGTGGCTCACAAGCGGCGCATGACCGCGACGACCTTGCCGAGGATGGAGGCTGCATCGCCGCAGATCGGCTCGTAGGCGTCATTCTCCGGCATGGGCCACACAGCTTCACCCTCTCGCCTGAGGAGCTGTTGTCTTTGCGGACGTGATCGGTGCGTTTCCGCTGGTCGGGCATGGGATCGGTGATTCGGTGGGAGTGGTGGCCTGTCGGGTTGTCGTTTCCCGGGAGGTCGCGGATGCCGTCGGTGAATTCGGAGTGCTGGAACAACACGAGCTGGCTGCCCGTCGTCAAGTCGACGGGCTGCGTGAGGAGGCCGGCCGCATCCAGGCCGAGCTGGCCGCGGCCGAGCTGGAGTGGCAGGAGTGGGTGATCGCCCGCAGGCGGGTCGACACGGTGCTGGCTCCGGGTCGGCGGTAGCCCCGCGGACATGGAGATCACCCCGGATCCGCAGGACGCGGTCATGAAGCCGGCGCCCCGGGAGGCGGCGAGGCCGAAGTCGCAGGTGCCAGTGTGGCGCCAAGGCTGGCCTGGTCGCTGCTGTCGGTGGGCTACCAGCGCATCCTCAAGGTGCTCGCGGACCGGGCCGGGCTCCGTCAAGGGCCGTTGACCTGCCAGGAGATGGCCGCGGGCTTCGGCATGGACGTGGTGCCGGCGCGGGTGGAGGCACTGCGGTCGAAGGTGAAAGGCCTGGTCGCCCGGGGCTGGGTGGCCGAGCCGCGCCGGGCCGGTTCACGCTGGCTGCGGGCGTGAGCGGGCCGGGCGGCGGGTCATGAGCAGGCTCATCGACCAGTAGATCATCGCCTCGGCGCTGGTGGTGCGGCGCTCGAAGTCGCGTGCCAGGCGGCGGGTGCGCATGAGGTGGGCGAAGAGGCGCTCGACGATCCACCGCTTGGGCAGCACCACGAACCCCTTGTGGTCGTCGCTGCGCTTGACGATCGCCAGGACCAGGGCGAGCGTGGCCGGGCAGTACTCGACGAGGCTGCCGGTGTAGCCGCCGTCGGCCCAGACCAGGGGAGGCTGGTGGTGCGCGTCGGCCACCTGCTCGAGCAGGACCTGTGCGGCTGCGCGGTCGCCGGTGTCCGCGGCGGTGACCATTACCCCCAGCAGCAGACCGAGTGTGTCGACCACGACATGCCGCTTGCGGCCGTTGATCAGCTTGCCGCCGTCGAAGCCACGGCTGTCCGAGCCGACGACGGCGTCCGCCTTGACGGACTGCGAGTCGATCACGCCGGCCGTCGGCTCCGCGTCCCGCCCCTCCCTCTCGCGGATCCTCGATCGCAGCCGGTCGTGGAACTCCTTGACGGGCGTGGTCGCGCCAGCGGCGGAAGAATCGTAGACCCGGTCCCACGGCGGGAAGCCGGCAGGCACGGCCCGCCACTTGATGCCGTTGTCGACCAGGTAGCGGACCGCGTCCAATATCGCTCGGTGGCAGTACGCCTGCGGCTGTCCGCCCCGGCCGCGCAGCCAGCCGGGCACCGGCAGCAGCGGCCGGACCTCGGCCCACTCCGCGTCCGTCATGTCCGAGGGATACCGCCGGACAGGTTCCGGGTGATCGGCCGCATTCCCGAACCGGTGAGCGACGCAATCACACGTCGCTGCGGCCGAGTGGAACTCCATCGGCGCGAGCGCGTACAACTGCGGCAACAGGGTCTCCTGGATCTCGGTTGGCTTCGCAACCCCGAGCTACCAAGAGGCCCTGCCTTCATGCCCGCGGCCATTGGCGATCACCCGATCGAGACTCCCGTTCGACGCACACCCCTCAACATCGGAACGACAACAGCTACTGAGACAGTGAGGTCACCTGCAACCAGCCGCACGCCTGGTCAGTCCTGACAGGCATGAGCCCTCGTCTGTCTCGGCGCCAGGCCGAACAGCGCGGACTGCGCCTGTGGCCGGTCGGCCGCGCCCTGACCCTTGCTTTCACCGCCGCAATCCTGGTCGCCGCCACGGTGTTCTACACCGCATGGGGCCTGCTCGGCGCCCGGGAACTGAAGCCCGAACACCGCATCGACTCCCAGACGCTTTTCGACCTGGTCAAACTCTTCTTCGGCGCAGTTGCCGGAGCCGGCGCCTGGTCGCCCTCGTCGTCGCCTACCGCCGCCAGCGCGTCGACGAAGACGGAGCCCAGCGCGACGCCACCCGCCTGCACACCGAATGCTTCACCACCGCCGTCTCCCAACTCGGCGACGACTCCGGCGCCATCCGCCTGGGCGGCGTGCACGCCCTGGCCGGCCTGGCCGACGATGGTGGGGTCTCACCCTTGCGGGCCGGGCGCAGCAGCCGTACGCCCTGCTCTGCCAGCTGCTGCTCGAACTGGCGGCCGTAGTAGTTCTTGTCCGCGAGCAGGGTCTGGCCCGGCCGGGCGTGGAGCAAATCGGGTTCGGTGGCGAAGATGTCGAGCAGGACATCACACTCGACTGCCTTGGCCCCAGCCAGGGCAAAGGCAACCGGCAGGCCGTGCGGGGTGCGGATCAGGTGCAGTCGCAGGCCCCAGAAGAACCGGCTGTGGCTGGCGCAGTAGCCGTACTCGGCCCAGCCGGCCAGGTCGGAGCGCTTGACGGTCTCCTTGGAGCGGCCGCATTCCACCGGGGTGGAGTCCACGAT